>JBIKWI010000148.1:0-9042 GCA_044356395.1 Tagaea sp.
TGGCGCCGCCGACCGCGACGATGGTCGACTCGACGACGAGCGCGTCGTCGAGGCGGGCGGGCTTCAGGTACTCGACATTGACCGAGCGCACCGCGAAAGCCACGCCCATCTCCTCGGCCATCGCACGTTGCACGATGCCGGCCTCGCGCAGGATCTCGGTGCGCGCGCGCTCGGCGAATTTGAGGTAGTTCGCGTAGTACACGATGCCGGCGGCGTCGGTATCCTCGTAGTAGACGCGGGTGCGGAACACATGCGGCGCGTTCATCGTCCGGCCTCGTCGTCCGGCGCGACGAAATCGAGCTGGACCTGCGCGCCCGCCGGCGGCGTCAGGCCCAGATGGCGCCAGCCCTTCTCGCCCAGCACGCGCCCGCGCGGCGTGCGCAGCAGCAGGCCTTCCTGGATCAGGAACGGCTCGATCACTTCCTCGATCGTGTCGCGCTGTTCGGCAAGGGCCGCCGCCAGCGTTTCCACGCCCACCGGCCCGCCGCCGTAATTCTCGGCGATGCAGCTCATGTAGCGCCGGTCCATCGCGTCGAGACCCAGGAAATCGACTTCGAGCCGGGCGAGGGCCGCGTCCGCCGCCTTGCGGTCGATCGTGGCAAGGCCCGCGACGGCGGCGAAGTCGCGCACGCGGCGCAGCAGCCGGCCGGCGATGCGCGGCGTGCCGCGGCAGCGCTTCGCGATCTCGCGTGCCCCGTCCGGTGCGAGCGTGCAGCCGAGCACGCCCGCCGCACGGCGCACGATGGCCTCGAGCTCGTCGGGCGAATAGAAAACGAGCCGCAGCGGGATGCCGAACCGGTCGCGCAGCGGCGTGGTGACGAGGCCGGCACGCGTCGTCGCCCCGACCAGCGTGAAGGGCGGCAGGTCGATGCGCACCGAGCGCGCCGCCGGCCCCTCGCCGATGATGAGGTCGAGCTGGAAATCCTCCATCGCCGGATAGAGGATTTCCTCGACCGCGGGTGCAAGGCGGTGGATCTCGTCGATGAAAAGCACGTCGCGCGGCTGCAGGTTCGTGAGCAACGCCGCGAGATCGCCCGCGCGCGCGATGACGGGACCCGACGTGGCGCGGAAACCCACGCCCAGCTCCTTGGCGACGATCTGGGCGAGCGTCGTCTTGCCCAGGCCCGGCGGCCCGTGCAGCAGCACATGGTCGAGCGCCTCGCCGCGCCCGCGCGCGGCTTCGACGAACACGCGGAGATTCTCGCGCACCTGGCGCTGGCCGACGAAATCGTCGAGCGAGAGCGGCCGGATCTTCTGCTCGGGCGCGTCCTCGGCGATCGCTTCCGGCGCCACTTCGCGCGGCATTGCCGCGTCGGGCTTGGGCTTGCTCATGCGCCCAACTCCGACAGGCCCGCCGGGATCAGCGCCTCGACGCGCGCCCCCTCACCCAGCTTCTTGACCGCCTTGTTGACCGCGGCGACCGCTTCGGCGCGCTTGTAGCCAAGATTGACGAGGGCCGAGACCGCGTCGGCCGCAGCCCCGCCGGCGGGTGCCGCACCGGCAACCGAAATCCCGACGCCCGCCTTGCCCGCCGCGACCGCAAGCCCGACGGCGGCGACCTTGTCCTTGAGTTCCGAGGCGATGCGCATGGCAAGCTTGGGCCCCACGCCGTCGGCGCGCGTCAGCGTTCCCTTGTCGTCGGCAAGGATCGCCGCGGCGATCTCGCCCGGCGCCAGCGCCGACAGCAGCGCGAGGGCCGCCTTCGGCCCCACGCCCTGCACGCCGGTGAGCAGGCGGTAGCAGTCGCGCTCTTCGGGCACCAGGAAGCCGAACAGCTCGAACGCGTCCTCGCGGATGCTGGTCTCGATATGCAGCAGGCACGCCTCGCCGACGGCCGGCAACGCGGCCAGCGTGCGCGAGGAGGCGCGCACGAGATAGCCCACGCCGTTCACGTCGACGACGCAGTTGTCCTTGTTGCGTTCGTCCACGCGGCCCTTGAGCTTCGCGATCATGGCGCACCCGCCATGACGGTGCCCTTGGCCCATGCGTTGCGGCTGGCGGCGTGGTGCGCGTGGCAGATGGCGATGGCGAGCGCGTCGGCGGCATCGGGACCGGCGAACGACACGCCGGGCATCAGGCGCTTGACCATCATCTGGATCTGCGCCTTGTCCGCGTGGCCCGCACCCACGACCGCCTTCTTGACCGCGTTGGCCGCATACTCGGCCACCGGCAGGCCCTTGCGCGCGGGTGCCAGCAGCGCGATGCCGCGCGCCTGGCCGAGCTTCAGCGTGGAGGCGGGGTTGACGTTGACGAAGGTTTCCTCGACGGCCGCCTCGTCGGGCGTCCAGCGTTCGAGCACTTCCATCAGCCCGTCATGCAGCTGCACCAGCCGTTCGGCCATCGTCGTGGCGCTGTCGGAAACGATGCGCCCGTTGGCCACGTGCGTGAGGCGGTTGCCCTCGGCCTCGATCACGCCCCAGCCGGTCGTCCGAAGGCCGGGATCGATGCCGATGAGGCGCATGCCGCTCAGGCCGCCGAAAGCTTGGCGAGGACGGCGTCCGAGACCTCGAAATTCGCGGTGACGGTCTGGACGTCGTCGTTGTCCTCGAGCGCTTCGACGAGATCGATGACCTCGCGCGCCTTCTCTTCGTCGAGCGGCACGCTGACGCTGGGCTTGAAAACCAGCGCCGCGGATTTGGGTTCGCCGAACTTCGCTTCCAGTGCCGAACGCACGGCGCCGAACGCGTCGACCGAGCAGGTCGCGACATGCGCGTCGGTTCCGCTTTCGACGTCGTCGGCACCCGCCTCGATGGCGGCGTCGAGGAACGCGTCGGCGGCGATCCTGGCGGCCGGGAAGACGATCTGTCCGACGCGCGCGAAGTTGTAAGCGACCGAGTTGGCTTCGCCGAGCGTGCCGCCGTGCTTGGAGAAGATCGTGCGGATCTCGGGTGCCGTGCGGTTGCGGTTCTCGGTCATCGCCTCGACGATGATGGCCACCCCGCCGGGACCGTAGCCCTCGTAGCGGAACTCCTCGTAGACGACGCCTTCTTCCTGGCCCGAGCCGCGGCGGATCGCGCGGTCGATCGTGTCCTTGGGCATGTTCTCGGCGCGCGCCGCGATCATCGCGGCGCGCAGGCGGGGATTGGCGGCGGGATCGGGCGACCCGTTGCGGGCCGAGACGGTGATCTCGCGGATGATCTTGGTGAATATCTTTCCGCGGCGGGCATCCTGCTTGCCCTTGCGGTGCATGATGTTCTTGAACTGGGAATGGCCGGCCATGTCGTGGAGTCCCGCTCGGATCGCGTGCGAATCGGCTAGATATAAGGGATTCAGCGCGAAATCTATACCAAACCTAGCCGGCAGTCACGGTTTGTTCCCGTTCGGCCTCAGGCCGGCATCGCCGGGATGAGCCTGCCGCCGACGCGCACGGGGGCCACGCGCGTGGCGAGGCCGTTGGGGCCAAGCTCGGCATAGATCGCGCACAGCGTGCCCTCGCCTTCGGCCGGCGTCAGCCGCTCGCCCGGCAGCTTGCGCACGAAGCGCTGCACGGCGGCTTCCTTCTTCATGCCGATGACGGAATCGTAGTCGCCGCACATGCCGGCGTCGGTCTGGTAACCGGTCCCGCCGGTGAGCACCTGCGCGTCGGCCGTGGGCACGTGGCTGTGCGAGCCGACGACGAGCGAGACGCGCCCGTCGCAGAAATGGCCGAGCGCGTATTTCTCGCTCGACGCCTCGCCATGCACGTCGATCAGGATGGCGCCGATGCCGCCTGTCCCCAGCTTGTGCTGGCCGAGCAGCGTTTCGACCGCCGCGAACGGATCGTCGAGCGCGTCCATGAACAGGCGCGCCATGACGTTGACGACGACGATCGACTGGCCGCCCGACAGGCGGTAGACCCCTGCCCCCTTGCCCGGCGTGCCCTTGGGGAAGTTGAGCGGGCGCAGCAGCTTGGGATCGCGGTCGATCGTCAGCATCAGCTCGCGCTGGTCCCACACGTGGTTGCCGGTGGTGATGCAGTCCACGCCCGCGGCATAGAGTTCGAGCGCGATCTTGTCGGTGATGCCGAAACCGCCGGCCGCGTTCTCGCCGTTGGCGACGACGAAATCGAGGCCGAGCGTCTTGCGCAAGGAGGGCAGGTGGCGCGCCACCGCGTCGCGCCCCGAACGGCCGACGATGTCGCCGAGGAAAAGCAGCTTCACCACGGCCACCACGACATCCAGCCCTGGGCCTTCTTGTCCGTCCGCATCGACAGCGCTTCCTTCTCGGTGACGACCCAGTCGAGCTTCTGGTCGTGGATGGATGTCGGGATGCGCTCGACGCGCTGGACCGAATAGGCGAGCCCGACCGTGCGCATCGGATGGAAGTGCCGCTGCTGGAGGATCGTGCGGTCGTAGAACCCGCCGCCATAGCCGATGCGGTTGCCCTCGCCGTCGAAGGCGAGCAGCGGACAGAGCAGCGTGCCGGGATCGATCTCGGGGCTGGTCGGCAGCGGCTCGCTCATGCCGAAGCGGTGGGTCGACATCGGGTCGCCGGGCTTCCACAGGCGGAAGATCAGCGGGGCCCCGCGCCGCACCACGACCGGCAAGGCCAGCCGGTGGCCGCGCTGGTGGAGCGCATGCAGCAACGGCATGGGATCGAGCTCGGCGCCGAAAGGCCAGTAGCCGGCCACGACGCCATCATGCGCGAGCGGTACCTTGGCAAGGAAGCGGTCGCGCACGGCGCGCGCGGCGGCCGCACCCTCGATCGCATGGAAACGCTCGCGCCGCTCGCGTGCGGCCACGCGCAGCTCTGCCTTGGCGTCGTCGAGTTCCTCGTTGCGGGGCGGGCGTGCTGTCACGGAATGAGGCAGCCTTGCGACTTCCGTTCGGGGTCGTGGGGGAAGGTGGACGGAGCCACAGTGGCCGTCGGCGTTGCTTTCCTCCGTGGCCCGCTAACAGCAGGTGGGGACCATATGTCGACACCAAGGTGTCGATAGGGACAGTCCCCTAGGAGTTATTATCGCCCCGGGGAATACGCGTGCCTGAACGCACCCCGCAGCCCCGTCCAAGGCGGAACATAGGCTCAATGGGCCGCGAGGGCAACCGCACCTTCAGAGAGGCTTGCGGAACACCAAAGTGTGCCAGCCGGCGTTCGCGATGCGCCCGCGGAATGCCAGGCGGCGGGCGAGATAGGCGCCCTTCACCCACGGCTCCTGGTCGGCCAGCAGCCCCGACAGCACGAGCGTGCCGCCCGGCTTCACGGCGCGCGAAAGCGGCGTGGCGAGCTGCGTGAGCGGACGCGCGAGGATGTTGGCAAGCACCAGATCGAACCGCGCGCGCGTGGCGCCCAGCTTCGCGAACCCGGCCGAATGGACGACGCGCACGCGGTCCGCCAGCCCGTTGTCGCGCATGTTCTGGCGCGCGAGGCCGACCGAGTCCGCGTCGATGTCCGAGGCCAGCACCCGGCAGGGCTTCGCGCGCGCCGCACCGATCGACAGGATGCCGGAGCCGGCCCCCAGGTCGAGAACGCGCGAAAAGCGCTTGCGCCGGGCCAGCGTGCCGATGGCGGTCAGGCAGCCGTTGGTCGTCGCGTGCTCGCCCGAACCGAACGCGATCGACGCGTCGAGGGCGATGGGCCAGCAGCCGGCAGGCACCGCCCGGTCGACATGGCTGCCATAGACGTAGAAACGCCCGATCGACAGCGGCGGGAACGAGGCGCGGTTTTCGGCCAGCCAGTCGCGCTCGGGGATTTCCTGCACTTCGAGCGCCGGCACCGGCCGGCCGAGCGACTTGGCTGCGGCGAAGATCATCGGCGCGAGCCTGCCAAGCTCGGGCTTGGCGTCGAAGAACGCCTCGACGAGCCACGGCCCGTGGGGCGACGTCTCGAACGCGGTGAGTGCCCCCGCCTCCTCCTCGATCGCCTGCACGTAGGCGGCCTGACTGACCGCATCGGCCTGGAAGACGAGACGCCAGATCGTGCTCATGCTTTCTCCACGAAGCTTTCCATGACGTGCTTGAGGCCGCTGTGCTCGAACTCGACCTCGAGCTTGCCGCTCTCGGCGGCGACGACGCGGCCATAGCCGAATTTCTGGTGGAACACGCGCATGCCGGGTGTGAGGTCCGACTTGCGCCCGCCGATCTCGGTCGCACGGCCCTCGATCACCGGCGAGCGCCGGCTGGCGAACCCGAAGCCGCGCGACGGCTCCGCCGCGAACTGCGGCCCGTCGCCCCACAGGCCGGGCTCGCTCTTGACGTCGACGCGCTCGGGCGGCAGTTCGGCGACGAATCTCGACGGCACGCTCGACTGCCACATGCCGTGGATGCGCCGGTTGGCGGCGAACGTGACGAAGGCGCGCCGGCGCGCGCGCGTCAGGCCCACATGCGCCAGCCGCCGCTCCTCTTCGAGACCGCCCTCGCCCTTCTCGTCGAGCGCACGCGGATGGGGGAACAGCCCTTCCTCCCAGCCCGGCAGGAACACCGTGCCGAATTCGAGGCCCTTGGCGGCGTGCAGCGTCATCAGGCTCGTCATGTCGGACGGGGCCGCCTCGGCGTTCTCCATCACGAGGCTGACATGTTCGAGGAACGCCGGCAGGTCGTCGTATTCCTCGAGGGCGGCGACGAGTTCCTTGAGGTTCTCGAGCTTGCCTTCCTTCTCGGGCGACTTGTCCATCTGCCACATGCGCGTATAGCCGCTCTCGTCGAGCACGGTGGCCGCAAGCTCGGCATGGTGCGCGCGCTCGACCTGGGCGCGCCAGCGCGCGAAATCCTCGACAACGCGGCGAACCGCGTTGCGCGCGGCGGGCTTGAGCTCGTCGGTCGTCACGAGCGTCTCGGCGGCGGCCAGCAGCGGCATGCCGCGCGCGCGGGCGAGACGCTGGAGGAGTTGCACCGTCGCGTCGCCGATGCCGCGGCGCGGCTTGTTGATGATGCGCTCGAAGGCGAGATCGTCCTCGGGCTGCACGATGACGCGGAAATAGGCGATCGCGTCGCGGATCTCCTCACGCTCGTAGAAGCGCGGGCCCCCGATCACGCGATAGGGAATCCCCAGCGTGATGAAGCGTTCCTCGAACTCGCGCGTCTGGAACCCGGCACGCACGAGGATGGCGATGTCGCCGAGCTTCTCGCCCGCACGCTGGAGCGTCTCGATCTCGTCGGCGACGAAGTTCGCTTCCTGCTCGCCGTCCCAGACGGGCCGTACCGTCACGCGCTCGCCGCCCGCCTCGGCCGTCCACAGCGTCTTGCCCAGACGCGCGCGGTTGTGCGCGATGAGACCGGAGGCCGCGGCAAGGATATGTTCGCTCGACCGGTAGTTCTGTTCGAGCCGCACGATCTTGGCGCCGGGGAAATCCTTCTCGAAGCGCAGGATGTTGCCGACCTCGGCCCCGCGCCAGCCGTAGATCGACTGGTCGTCGTCGCCCACGCAGCAAAGGTTGCGCGACTGCTGGGCGAGGATGCGCAGCCACATGTACTGGGAAACGTTCGTGTCCTGGTATTCGTCGACCAGCATGTAGCGGAAGCGCTTGTGGTACTCGGCCAGCACGTCGGGCCGCGACTGGAAGAGCGTCAGGTTGTGCAGCAGCAGGTCGCCGAAATCGCACGCGTTGAGCGTCTTCAGGCGTTCCTGGTACATCGCGTAGAGTTCGACCGCGCGCCCGCCCGCGACCTCGCCCGACGGATCGGTCCCGACCTTGTCGGGCGTCAGGCCGCGGTCCTTCCAGCGCTCGATCACGCCGTGGACGACGCGCGCGGGCCATTTCTTGTCGTCGATGTTCTCGGCCGCCAGCAGTTGCTTGATCAGGCGGATCTGGTCGTCCTGGTCGAGAATCGTGAAGTTGGGCTTGAGGCCGACATGCTCGGCATGCCGGCGCAGGATGCGCGCGGCGAGCGAATGGAAGGTGCCCAGCCACATCGCCTCGACCGAATCGCCGACGATGGCGGCAATGCGGCTGCGCATCTCGGCGGCCGCCTTGTTGGTGAAGGTGACGGCGAGGATCTGGTTGGCGAAGGCCTTGCGCGTGACCATCAGATGGCACACGCGCGTGATCAGCACGCGCGTCTTGCCCGTCCCCGCACCCGCCAGCACCAGGAGCGGTCCCTCGGTCGAGGTGACGGCATCCAGCTGCGGCGGGTTGAGGTTGCGAAGATAGGCCGGCAGCGCGGCCGATTCGGGCAAGGTCTCCATCCGCGCGCTGTATAGCACGCAAGGCCCTTGGCGAAACCCGCGCGGGCATGGACAATGCATGTCATCGCAAGCGGGGCCGGCCCGGCCCCGCGATCCCGATCCGGGAGGCCGATATGCGTTTCGCCCTGCGTCCGCTCGCCGTCCTGTTCGCACTCTTCATCGTGCCGTTCCCGGCCTTTGCCCAGCCGTCCGCCCTCGACGGCACGTTCGGCGCCGTCATGCGCCTGAAGACCTTCGTGCCGGCGGAAGCGCGCACGGCCGCCACGCTCGGGCGCGAACGCGAGGGCACGGCCATCCTGATCGACGCGACGGGCCTGTTGCTGACCATCGGCTACCTGATGGTCGAGGCGTCGGGCGGCGAAGTGCGCTTTCCCGACGGGCGCACGGTGCTGGCCCAGGTGGTCGGCTACGACCACGACACCGGCCTCGGCCTGATGCGCGCGGCCGAGGCGCCGCGCGGCGTCAAGCCGCTTGCCCTGGGCCGGTCGTCCGACGTCAAGGCGCGCGACCCGGTCGTGATCGCCGCCCACGGCGGGGCGGAGGCCGCCGCTCCGGCCTTCGTCGTGTCCAGGCGCACCTTCGCGGGCAACTGGGAGTACATGCTCGATCAGGCGATCTGGACGAGCCCGCCGCATCCGGCATGGAGCGGGGCGGCCCTGCTCGACACCGACGGCAAGCTGGTCGGCGTGGGTTCGCTGATCGTCAACAATGCCAGCGACGGCGAAACGCCGATACCCGGCAACGTCTTCGTGCCCATCGACATGCTGGCCCCGATCCTCGCCGACCTGATCGACGACGGGAAATCGTCGGGCCCCGTGCGGCCGTGGCTGGGCATGACGGTCGAGGCGGTGCGCGGCCGGCTGTTCGTCGTGCGCGTGACGCCGGACGGGCCGGCGGAAAAGGCCGGCATCAAGCGCGGCGACGTGGTCGTTTCGGTCAAGG
>JBIKWI010000020.1:0-30351 GCA_044356395.1 Tagaea sp.
TGTCGATGCACGACGTGTACCTGATCCACGGGTCGAACCCGAACCGGTCGCCGCACCGGCGCGCAGGCGTGGCGATCCGCTACATGCCCGCCTCGTCGCTGTTCGACCGCACGCTGATGGAGCCGGGTGCCGGCAGCGGCTACACGGTCGATTTCTCCACGCGGCCGCTATGGCTGGTGGCGGGCCGGGACCGCACGGGGCGCAACGACTTCGCCATCGGGCACTCGGGCCCCGGCATCCGCTAGTAATTCGCGTAGTCGAGATGCGCGCGTTACCGCGTCGCGGCGGCGGCCGGGTCCGCCGAGGCGATCATCCGCGCGAGCAGGTTCGCGATGCAGTAGTAGCTGGCGTCGGTCATGTGCAGCCGGTCGGCGGCGATGGCGTCCTTCGCCACGATCTGGCCGGTCGCCTGCCAGTGGCTCATCACGCGAAAGCGGGGGAAGACCGGCACTTCCTTCATCCGGCTGACCAGCATCAGGTGGTCGGAATACTCGCGGCGGTGCGGCGCGTTGACGTAGCGCGGCGCGTTCTGCGGGCCCAGCAGCATCACGTCGACGCCGCGTTCCTTCACAAGATCGATGCCGGCCGACAGAGTCTCGGCGAACTCCTCGAGCGGCGCGTCCTTGATCGCCGAATTGACGCCCGCCTGCCAGATCATCAGGTCGGGCTCGGCGGCGAGCACGTCGCGCTCGATGCGCGCGTACATCTGCAGGGCTTCCTCGCCGCCGACGCCGCGATTGATCACGGTGATCGCCATATGCGGAAACAGCGCGTGCAGTTCGGCCTCGAGCCGGGCGGGATAGGCGAGTGCGGGGCTCGAAGCGCCCACGCCTTCGGTCGACGACGAGCCCAGCGCGACGACGGTCAGCGTCTTTCCTTCCGCAAGGCGCCGGGCGACGCGCGGCAGCGGATGGCGCAGGCGCAGCATCTCCGCCGGCACCTCGCAGCGCGCGGCGACGTTCTCGACCGCGGGCCCCATGACGGGCACCGGATGGGACGGGCCGCCCTGGGCAAAGGCGGCGGAAGAAACGCCGAAGGCCAGCCAGACCGCGATGAAATGCCGTGCGTGCAACGCCAGTTCCAAGCCTGTTGAACTCGATCAACTTAGCGAGCCAGAATGGCGCTTTCCAGTGGGGGCCTCAAGGGGCGGAAATCGCATGGGAATCTATCTCTGGATCGCGGCCGGGAGCGCGCTCGGCGGCGTGGGCCGCCACGCCGTGTCGGAGGCGTTGATGGCCCGGCTCGACCCGCAGGGCCTGCCCTGGTGGACGATCCTCGTCAATGTCACCGGCAGCTTCGCGATCGGCTATGTCGCGGCGATGGCCCCCTCCAGCCCGGAGCTGCGCCTGTTCCTGATGGCCGGCGTGCTCGGCGGCTACACGACGTTCTCCGCCTTCTCGCTGCAGACGCTCGACCTTGCCCAGCGCGGCGACTGGCTGGGTGCCGCGTTCAACGTGACTCTGTCGGTCGCGCTGTGCCTGGCGGCCGTCTATCTCGGGTTCCGGGCCGGCGCATGAGCGAGGATGCCGGCAGCTACGACTATGTCGTCGTCGGTGCGGGCTCGGCGGGTTGCGTGCTTGCCAACCGCCTGTCGGCCGATCCCGCCAACCGCGTGCTGCTGCTCGAGGCGGGCGGCAACGACGACTATGTCTGGATCCACGTGCCGATCGGCTATCTCTACACGCACGGCAATCCGCGCGTGGACTGGTGCTTCAAGACCGAGATCGAGCCGGGGCTCGGCGACCGGGCGCTTGGCTATCCGCGCGGCAAGGTGCTGGGCGGGTGTACCGCCATCAACGGCATGATCTACATGCGCGGCCAGGCCGCCGACTACGACCACTGGCGCCAGCTCGGGCTTCCGGGCTGGGGCTGGGACGACGTGCTCCCCTATTTCCGCAAGTCGGAAGACAACGTGCGCTTCGACGACGCGCTGCACGGCAAGGGCGGCGAGTTCCGCGTCGAGGAGATGCGGCTGTCGTGGGAGATCCTCGACGCGTTCCGCGACGCGGCG
Organism: Tagaea sp.; assembly: GCA_044356395.1. GTDB lineage: Bacteria > Pseudomonadota > Alphaproteobacteria > CACIAM-22H2 > CACIAM-22H2 > Tagaea. The sequence continues at coordinate 2,012 of JBIKWI010000020.1, forward strand.
GCCCAAACCGGCATCCCGAAGATCGACGACTTCAACCGCGGCGACAATCACGGCTGCGCCTATTTCCAGGTGAACCAGAACAAAGGCGTGCGCTGGACGACGGCCAAGGGCTTCCTTAAGCCCGCGATGGGCCGGCCCAACCTGCGCGTGCTCACGCATGCGCAGGCGCGCCGGCTGACGGTCGAGGCCGGCCGCGTGACCGGCATCGAATTCGACCTGAAGGGCCGACCGGCGTGCGCGCGCGCGGCGCGCGAGGTCGTGCTGTCGGCAGGCGCCATCGGCTCGCCGCAGATCCTGCAGCTGTCGGGCATCGGCGATCCGGCCCTGCTGAAGGAACACGGCATCGGCGTGACGCATGCACTGGCGGGCGTGGGCGAGAACCTGCAGGACCATCTGCAGATCCGCTGCGCCTACAAGGTCAGCGGGACGAACACCCTCAACGAGCGCGCCAATTCGTGGTTCGGCAAGGTCGGCATGGCGCTCGAATACGCGCTGTTCCGGCGCGGGCCGCTGACGATGGCGCCCTCCCAGCTCGGCGCGTTCGCAAGATCCGATCCGCGCATGGCCACGCCCGATCTCGAATACCACGTGCAGCCGCTGAGCCTCGACCGGTTCGGCGAGCCGCTGCACCCCTTCCCTGCCTTCACGGCGTCGGTGTGCAATCTGCGGCCCACGAGCCGCGGCTCGGTGCGCGTGAAGTCGGCCGATCCGCTGGCCGCCCCGGCGATCCGGCCCAACTATCTTGCGACCGAAGCCGACCGGCAGGTCGCGGCCGAGGCGATCAAGCTCACGCGGAAGATCGTTTCGGCCCCGGCCCTGCAGCGCTTCCGGCCCGAGGAATTCCGCCCGGGTGCCGAGATCGTCGCCGACGCCGATCTCGCGAAGGCAGCGGGGCGAATCGGGACGACGATCTTCCATCCGGTCGGCACGTGCCGGATGGGCGACGACGCGATGGCGGTGGTCGATGCGCGGCTTGCCCTGCGCGGCCTTGCCGGCTGCCGCGTGGCGGACGCGTCGGTCATGCCGACGATCACGTCGGGCAACACCAACGCGCCGACGGTCATGATCGCCGAGAAGGCCGCCGCGATGATCCTTGCGGATGCGAAGGCCTGAACGGTCCGAAATAGGCGACGACAGGTTACCGTAACCTGTTTAAGCCCTTGCAATCGCGGAAAGGTAACATCCGCGTGCACGGGTGCGACATCCGATGCGCGGCCAAAAAGTGTTCTTCACGTGTCAAACAGCGCATGCCCGGAAAGTGGCCCCGGACACTGCGAGGAATTTAGTCGGAATCATCGAAGATTGCAACCCCAAATCGCGCCGTCCGCGCGATACGGCAGATCGGTCACGGATTCCGGTTTCCCGGCCATTCGCAGTTCCATCCGATGCCCGTAAACACGGCTCCGCAACCCGACAGCGGAGGGATGGTAAATGGTGTCGACCGATGACGTTCTGGACAACCACCTGGGCTCGTTCGCCAAGGGCGATCTCGACGGCATACTTTCCGATTACGCGCCGGGTGCGGTGCTGTTCACGCCCGCCGGGCCGCTCAAGGGTGTGGACGCGATCCGCCCGCTGTTCCAGGCGCTGATCTGGGAATTCGGCAAGCCGGGCGCGTCGTTCGACCTCAAGCACCGCACGACCGACGGCGAGCACGGCTACATCGTCTGGTCGGCCGAGACAGCCGACAACCGCTACGAGTTCGCGACCGACACGTTCGTGGTGCGCGGCGGCAAGATCGTGGCCCAGTCGTTCGCCGCGCGCGTGGCGCCGAAGAACTGACGCGACGCGCCTACGCCGCCAGTTCGGTGGCGAAGCCGTGGTTCACGTCGCGGTGGTGCGCCTCGTCGTTGCGCACCACGAGCACGACGTCGCGCAAGGTGGCGTCGGCCGGCAGCTTCCGGTAGGTCCGCGCGATCTCGGGTGCCGGCACGTTGGGCGAGCGGCCCTCGTCGATCTCGCGCAGGTAAAGCGTGTAGCTGATCACCGCCTCCTCCTCGAAATAGCCGACAAGGCGGTGCGCGGTTTTGGCACTCGCGAGATAGAGGAAGAAGAAGAACACGTAGAAGATCCACTGCGCCGCCAGGATCACGACGCGCTCGAACCGCGTGGGCTTGGCGATGGCGACGAACGTCATCAGATGCATCCGCTCGTTCTCGGCCTCGTCGAGCAGGATATGGATCCAGCCCTTGTCGTCGGTCATGTTGCGCAGGCAGCGCAGATGCGTGAGCGTCGCCGCGACCATGCCGGGCACGGCCGCCACGGTTTCAAGCACGATGGCGCGATGGCCGTAGCGCTTGGCGAAGAACGTGTCGGCGCAGAAGCGCAGGAACTTGGTTATCGCCAGCGCGATGCGGTCGGAGATTCCCGACGGCGCGTGGTGGATGTCGAGGGCGGGATCGGCCATGTGCAGATCATACGCCTATTTTGCCCCTTCGTGCAGGGCCGAGATGGACGCGAGGAACTCGATCCCGCCGGTGATGGGAACCAGCGCCCCGGTCACGAAGGCGGCGGCCGGCGACAGCAGGAAGGCGATGACCTCGGCCACGTCCTGCGGCCGGCCGATGCGGCGCAATGGCGTGCGCGCCGACGCACCCGCGACGAGCGCGTTGAAATTCGCCTCGAACGCCCCGCGCACCATCGGCGTGTCGATCACGCCGGGTGCGACGGCGTTGACGCGGATGCCGCTGGGCCCGAGCTGCGCCGCCATGCCGTAGGTGAGCGTGGCGACCGCCCCCTTGGCCGAGCCGTAGGCGAGATTGGCGCCGCCATTTGCGTGCGCGATCGACGAGATGTGGACGATGGCCCCGCCGCCACCTCGTGCGAGCATCGTGCGCACGACCGCACGCGAGATCCGTGCGACGGACGAAAGATTGATGTCGACGAGCCGGTCCCACTCCTCGTCGTCCATGTCGACGAACGCGACGGGACGCGAGGTCCCCGCCCCGCTCACCAGACAATCGATGCGCCCGAACTTCGCGACGGCCACGGCGCACAGCTTCTCGGGCAACGCGCGGTCGCGCACGTCGCCGGGAAACGCGACCGACTGCAGCCCGAGACCGGCAAGCCGGTTCACGTGCGCGTCGAGCTTCGCGGGATCGAGACCGTTGAGCACCAGCCGGTGTCCGGACGCGGCCAGCCGCTCGACGATGGCCGAACCGATGCCGCCGCAGGCACCGGTGAGGATGGTGACGGGGCCGGGCGTGACGGATGTTTGGATTGTCATACGGAGATTCTCCCGGCGGTCGATGAGATGCGATGGAAGCCAAGCACGACCTACAAGCACAAGCCAAGCGCGTTGCCGCACGTTGCAGGCCGGACGCGTCGGCAGCTAGGGTGGTCGCCGATCCGATGACCCTGCTCCTCACCGCCATCGCCATGCTGGCTTTCGCCGCCAATTCGCTGCTCGCGCGCGCGGCGATGGCCGACGGCGCCATAGACGCCGTCAGCTTCACCGCGATCCGGATGGTGTCGGGTGCGGTGGCGCTGGCCCTGCTGCTCGCGGCCCGCAAGCGCCCCGACATCGTGCGCGCCCGGCCGGGAAGCTGGCCCTCGGCGCTGGCGATCCTCGCCTACGCGCTCGCCTTCTCGCTTGCCTACGGACGGCTGGGGGCGGCAACGGGCGCCGTCATCCTGTTCGCCTCGGTGCAGGGAACGATGGTGCTGTGGGGCGCGCTGCGAGCCGACCCGCCCACGCGCGGCGAACTCGCCGGGCTTGCCATCGCCTTCGCCGCGTTCGTATGGCTGCTGCTGCCCGGCCTCGACGCGCCGGACCTTGCCGGCAGCGCGCTGATGATCGCGGCCGGGATTGCCTGGGGCATCTATTCGCTGCGCGGCCGCAAGGCGGGCAACGCGCTCGACGCGACGGCCGGCAATTTCGTGCGCGCGGCCCTGCTGTGCCTGCCGTTCGTCGCGACACCCTTCATGGGCGGCCACGCGGACGCATACGGCACAGCCCTCGCGATGTTCTCGGGTGCGATCACGTCGGGCCTCGGCTACGTGATCTGGTATCGCGCCCTGCCCCGCCTCACGACGACGCAGGGTGCGGCCGTGCAGCTGACCGTGCCGATGCTCGCGGCGTTCGGCGGGATCGTGCTGCTCGACGAGACGCTGACGCTGCGGCTGGCGCTGGCGAGCGCCTTCATCCTGGGCGGGGTGGCGCTGGCGATTGCGGTGAAGCGGCGCCCCTCACCCTAGCCCTCTCCCCGGAGGGGAGAGGGGACACTCTTGCTTCTCCCTCTCCCGCTTGCGGGAGAGGGCGGGGTGAGGGTCACTTCATCGTCGGCATCACGAACTCGGCCCCCGCCCGCAACCCCGTCGGCCAGCGCGCGGTCGTGGTCTTGAGCTTGGTGTAGAAGCCGACACCCTCCGGCCCATAGGCGTTGCGGTCGCCGAAGATCGAGCGCTTCCAGCCGCCGAAGCTGTGGAAGGCCATGGGTACGGGGATCGGCACGTTGATGCCGACCATGCCGGCCTGCACGTTCTGCTGGAACGTGCGCGCAGAGTCGCCGTCGCGCGTGAAGACCGCGGTCCCATTGCCGTATTCGTGGTCGTTGACCAGCTTCAAGGCCTCGTCGAAGTTCTTCGCGCGCACGACCGACAGGACGGGGCCGAAGATCTCTTCCTTGTAGATGCGCATGTCGGGCGTGACGTTGTCGAACAGCGTGCCGCCGATGAAGTAGCCGCCTTCGTAGCCCTGCAGCTTGAGGCCGCGCCCGTCGACCGCGAGCGTCGCCCCTTCCTTCACGCCGATGTCGACATAGCCCTTCACCTTGGCGAGATGTTCCTTCGTCACCAGCGGGCCCATTTCGCTCGTAGGGTCCATGCCGGGGCCGACCTTGAGGGCCTGCACCTTGGGCACGAGACGTTCCATCAGCGCGTCACCCGCCTTGCCGACCGCGACCGCGACCGAGATCGCCATGCAGCGTTCGCCGGCCGAGCCGTAGCCCGCTCCCATCAGCGCATCCGTCGCCTGGTCCATGTCGGCGTCGGGCATCACGACCATGTGGTTCTTGGCCCCGCACAGCGCCTGCACGCGCTTTCCGCTCGCGGCTCCGGTCTTGTAGACATACTCGCCGATCGGCGTGGAGCCGACGAAGCTGATCGCCTGGATCTTCGGATGGTTGAGCAGCGTGTCGACCGCTTCCTTGTCACCGTTGACGACGTTGAGCACGCCCGGCGGCAGGCCGGCTTCAAGGGCGATCTCGGCCAGCAGCAGGCCGGGGCTGGGGTCCTTCTCCGACGGCTTCAGCACGAACGTGTTGCCGCACGCGATGGCGACCGGGAACATCCACATCGGCACCATGACGGGGAAGTTGAACGGCGTGATGCCGGCGACCACGCCCAGCGACTGGCGTACCGAGAAACTGTCGATGTTGCGGCCCACATTGTCGGTGAATTCGCCCTTCAGCAGATGCGGGATGCCGCACGCGAACTCGACGACCTCGAGCCCGCGCACCAGTTCGCCCTTGGCGTCCTCGAAGGTCTTGCCGTGCTCCGCGGTGATCAGCTTCGCGATATCGTCGCGGCGCTTCTCGAGCAGTTCCTTGAACTTGAAGAGTACGCGCGCGCGCATCAGCGGCGGCGTGGTCGACCAGCCCTCGTACGCGGCGGCGGCATCGGCGACGGCGGCGTTGACGTCCGCGGCACTGGCCAGCGCCACGGCGGCCTGCTGCTCGCCGGTCGCCGGGTTGAAAACGGCACCGGTGCGGCCGGACGTGCCGGGAACCGGCTTGCCGGAAACGAAATGGCCGAGGGTTTTCATCTGCTTTTCCTCCCGAACTTCGGGAAAGCATAGGACGGCGCGCCGCATGTCCGCAAACCTGCAAATCCGCCGTTGTCGCGATTCCGTCGCCGGCCTGTCACGCGCGCGTCGCAGCGCCGGGCCTAGCGTCTTCGGCAAGTCCCTGGCGACCGGCCGGGACGCGACCCGAACCTTCCGGAGGCCCACATGAAAGTTTCCCACGCCCGACATGCCGCCATGGCGCTCGTCCTTGTCGGTGGAGCGCTCGGCGCCGCAGGCGACGCGGCCGCCCAGTCGCGCACTCTCGACGGGAAGCCGCCGCTCGTGGTCGGCCATCGCGGTGCGAGCGGCTATCTGCCCGAGCACACGCTGGAGGCCTACCGACTCGCCATCGCGCAGGGTGCGGACTTCATCGAGCCCGATCTGGTCGCGACGAAGGACGGCGTGCTGATCGCGCGCCACGAGCCGATGCTGGGCGCCACCACGGACGTCGGCGACCGGCCGGAATTCGCGTCGCGCAAGACGACAAGGAAGATGGACGGCGTCGACACGACCGACTGGTTCGCGGGCGATTTCTCGCTTGCCGAGATCAAGACCCTGCGCGCCAAGCAGTCGGCGGCCGAGCGCGACCAGTCGCACAACGGCCGCTACGCGATCCCGACCTTCCAGGAGGTCATCGACCTCGCGAAGACCGAGAGCGCGCGGCTCGGGCGCACGATCGGCGTCTATCCCGAGACCAAGCACCCGACCTTCCACGACCAGGCCGGTCTCAAGCTCGAGGACCGGCTGGTCGATGCGCTCAAGGCGGCCGGCTGGACCGAGAAGTCGTCGCCGGTCATCGTCCAGAGCTTCGAGGTCGCGAACCTGAAATACCTGCGCACGAAGACGAACGTGCGTCTCGTCCAGCTCGTCGACGCCGACGACGTCAATCCCGACGGCAGCGTCGCGCTGGTGGCCCCCTACGCGCAGCCCTACGACTTCGTCGTCGCCGGCGACAAGCGCACCTTCCTCGACCTCGTCAGCAAGGCGGGCCTCGCCGAGATCCGCACCTATGCCGACGGCGTGGGGCCATGGAAGCCCTATCTGCTGCCCACGCTGGCGGTGGACCGCAACGGCGACGGCAAACCCGACGATCTCAACGGCGACGGCAAGATCGACGAGCGCGACCGCGTGCTCGGCAAGCCGACATCGGTGGTCGCCGACGCGCATGCGCTCGGGCTGTTCGTCCATACCTGGACGTTCCGCAACGAGCCGCGCCGCCTGGCGTCCGACTTCAAGGACGACCCGGCCGCCGAATATCGCGCCTTTTATGCGCTCGGCGTCGACGGACTGTTCAGCGACTTCCCCGATTCGGCCGTGAAGGCGCGCGACGGCATGCCGCGCAACTGATGGCGCTTTGTTGACAAGCCGCCTCCGCCCATGGCGGGATGGCCTCTTTCGGGGAGGGACCATCCTGACATGGGCGGAGCGGCAAACAGGCTCGGCGGTGCCGAAGCCTTCGTCAAACTTCTTGCGGCCCACGGCGTCGATCATGTGTTCGGCCTGTGCGGCGACACGAGCCTGCCGCTCTACGACGCGCTCGCCCGCCTCGGCGGACCCGGCGGCCACGGCATCCGCCACATCCTGACGCGCGACGAACGCTCGGCCGGCTACATGGCCGACACCTATGCACGCCTGACCGGCAAGGTCGGCGTGTGCGAGGGGCCGTCGGGCGGCGGCGCCACCTACATCCTGCCGGCGGTCGCGGAGGCGAACGAATCTTCCGTCGCCATGCTCGCGGTCACGACCGACATCTCGGTCTCCTCGCGCGGCAAATACACGCTGACGGAGCTCGACCAGAAGGCGCTGTTCAAGCCCGTGACCAAGTGGAACGCGGTGATCGACCGTTCGGCCGACATCCCGTCGATCGTGCGCCGCGCGTTCCGCGAGGCGACGAGCGGAAGGCCGGGTGCCGTCCATCTGGGCCTGCCCTACGACGTGCAGAAGGATGCGGTCGACGAGGCCGACATGTGGGGCGAGCCGGCGCACGGCACCTATCCCTCGCACCGCGTTTCGCCCGATCCCGCCGACATCGAACGCGCGGCGCGCACGCTGGCGGAGGCGAAACGCCCCGTCATCGTCGTGGGCGGCGGCGTGGTGATCTCGGGCGCGCAAGGCGAACTGCAGGCGCTGGCCGAACGGCTCGACGCCCCGGTGCTCGTCACGATCTCCGGCCAGGGCTCCATCGCGGACGCGCATCCGCTGTCGGCCGGCGTCGTCGGCTCGAACGGCGGGACGCTGCCCACGCGCGCACTGGTCGAGGCGGCCGATCTCGTGCTGTTCGTCGGCTGCCGCGCGGGCTCGGTCACGACCGAGCGCTGGCGCTTCCCGGCCAAGGGCACGCCCGTCGTGCATGTGGACGTGGATCCCGCCGTGATCGGGGCGATCTATCCGACCAAGGCCGGCGTGGTGGGCGACGCGAAGCTCGCGTTGGCCGGCATCGTCGCGGCGCTGGGCAAGACGAAGAATGCGGCGGATGCCGCAGCGCGCGTGGCCGAGGCGCGCGCCGAGCGCGCGGCGGCGTTCGACGCGCTGGCGCAGAGCAACGATACGCCGATCAAGCCCGAGCGGCTTGTCGCCGAGATGGCGAAGCTGCTGCCCGAGGATGCCGTCATCGTCGCCGACCCGGGCACGCCGTGCCCGTATTTCTCGGCGTTCTATCCCAAGCGGCGCACCGGGCGCTGGTTCGTGACCAACCGCGCGCATGGGGCACTTGGCTATTCGCTGCCCGCGGTCGTCGGTGCCGCCATCGCGCGCCCGCAATCCAAATGCGTGGCCGTGATGGGCGACGGCAGCTTCGGCTTCGCGTGCGGCGAGATGGAGACGATCGCGCGGCTGGGGCTTCCGGTCACGCTCGTCGTCGTGTCCAACGCCGTCTATGGCTGGATCAAGGCCGGGCAGAAGACCGGCTATGGCGGGCGTTACTTCTCGGTCGATTTCAACCGCACCGACCATGCGGCCGTCGCGGCCGCGTTCGGGATCAGGAGCTGGCGCGTGGAAGATCCTTCGAAACTGAACGCGACCCTCGCCGAGGCGTTCGCCCATGGCGGCCCGACGCTGGTCGACGTGATCTGCCAGCCGCTCAACGAAGCGAAGGCCCCCGTCAGCGAATGGGTGGCCTGAGCATGGCCGATACCGACATCTCGATCTCGCCCGCCCGCCTTCGCGAACTGGGGGCCGCGATCTGCCGGGCCGCCGGTTCGGATGCGGCGGAGGCCAAGGCCGTCGCCGACAATCTCGTCGACGCGAACCTGACGGGCCACGACTCGCACGGCGTGGGCATGCTGCCGATCTATATCGATGCGGTGCGCCGCGGCGTGCTCGCACTCGGCATGAAGCCGACGGTCGTGTCGCAGACGGCCGCCACGCTCGTGGTCGACGGCAACCGCGGCTACGGCCAGACGATCATGGCGGCGGCGACGGACATGCTGTGCGCCAAGGCGAAGGAAGCGGGTGCTGCCGTGCTGGCCCTGCGCAACACGCACCATATCGGGCGCATCGGCGCTTGGGCCGAGCAGACCGCACGCCACGGGCTTGCATCGTTCTTCGTCGTCGACGTCGCGGGTGTGGACGCCAAGGTCGCCCCCACCGGCGGGCGCGAGGGGCGGCTGGGCACCAATCCGATCTGCCTCGGGCTGCCGGTCAAAGGCGGCATACCGATCATCGCGGACATGGCGACGAGCCAGATCGCGGTCGGCAAGGTGCGCGTCGCCTTCAACAAGGGCGTGCCCGTCGCCGACGGCATCCTGATCGACAGCGAGGGCAAGCCCACCAACGATCCGGGCGTCATGTTCCGCGAGGACCGCCCGTCGGGCGCGCTGCTGACGATGGCCGCGCACAAGGGCTACGCGCTCTCGGCACTCATCGAGCTGTTCTCCGGCGCACTCGGTGGCGGTGGCACCATCGCGAGCCTGCCGCCGACCACGCGGCGCATCACCAACAATGCGATCGCGGTCGCCATCGATCCGGCGGCCCTGGGGACGGACGACTACATCGCGGGCGAAGCCGCGAAGCTGGAGGCCTGGCTCAAATCCAGCCCCGGCGACGTGATGCTGCCGGGCGAGCCCGAACGGCGTGCGCGCGCCGCGCGCGCGAAATCCATCCCGATCGACGCGGGCAACTGGGCGCAGCTTGCCGAACTCGCGCGCAGCCTCCAGCTCGATCCGGACATGTACCGCAAAGGATAGCGATGGATCAGCTCAGCCGGATCTGGCTCCTCGTCGCCATTGCCATCCTGGCGGGCGCCGGCGCGACCAGTTACTGGCTAGTCGAAAGCGATCCCGGCGCGTCGCCGCCTGCCGCCGTCGCAAGCGCACCGCCGGCACCGGCACCGGTTCCGGCACCTGTCGCCGCCGCACCGGCACCCGCTCCCGCATCTGCGCCACCGGCGATCGTCGTGGACAGCGCCGAGCGCACCTATCCGCTGACGGCCTGGCGCATCGGGCAGACGGCAGGCGGCTGGATCGATGCGCCCGCCGGACCCGACGGGCCGCTCGGCGATGGCGCGTTCATCGAGATTTCCGGCTGGGCGGGCGACAGCGAGATCGGCTGGCGCGCGGGCAACGTCGCCATCGCGGTGTGCGGCGAGGTCGTCGCGTCGGTCAAGGTCAACCAGCCGCGCGCCGACGTGGCGCGTGCGGCACATCCCAATCTCGCGATCTCGGGCTGGCGCGCGAAGCTGGCGGTGGCGCATCTGCCGCGCTGCGCGGAACCGCGCCTGCAGGCGGTCGCCCAGCTCGGCGGCGGACGGCTCGCACTTCCGCTGATGGGAACGCGCCCGCTCGCCCTCGCCCCGCCCGGCGGCCCGCGCCCGGTCCTGCTGGCGCCGCCCGCACCGGTGGCACCGCCGCCGGCCGATCCCGAACTCGGCAGCCTGCGCCTTTCCGGCAACGTCAACGTACGCCGCTGCGCGGATACGGCCTGCGAGACGCGCGGCCTGCTGCGCGCCGGCACGCATCGCGCTTTGGTCGCCGAGGATGCGGGCGAATGGCTGCTGGTCTCGGTGCCGGCCGGCAACGTCGCCGGCTGGATTTCCAAGCGGGCGCTCGCCCGCTAGAACCAGCCGCGCTTCTTGAAATAGAGATAGGGCAGGATCGCGGACGCGAGCATCACGCCGATCGCCATCGGATAGCCGAAGCTCCAGTCGAGCTCGGGCATCGCGCGGAAGTTCATGCCGTAGACGGTGCCGACCAGCGTGGGCGGCATCAGCACGACCGACACGACCGAGAACAGCTTGATGATACGGTTCTGCTCGATGTTGATCAGGCCGAGCGTGGCGTCGAGCAGGAAGTTGACCTTGCGGCTGTCGAAATCCGCGTGCTCCATCAGCGAGGTCAGGTCGCGGTTGAGCGTCTTGACGCGCGCGCTGATTTCCTTGGCGCGCTTCTTGGACTCCGCGTCGATCGACACGTCGAGGAAGCGCACGAGGCGCACCAGGCCCAGCATGCTCTCGCGCGCGGTCGAACACAGGTCCTCGATGCGGCCGAGCTGGCGCAGCACCTGCTGCATGTCCTGTTCCTGCCCGGTCTGGCGGGCGGCCGCACTCGTGCGTTCGAAAATGCCGCGCGAGATGCCGTCGAGATCGAGGCCGGCCTTCTCGAGGATGTCGGCGATGCGGTCGACGAACGTCTCGAGCAGGCCCAGCAGCGCCTCCTCGCCCGACGTGCAGGTCGCCGGCAGGCGTACGATGCGCGCACCGAACGTCTTGACCGGACGCGGATCGTGGTAGCGCACCGTGACGAGGCTGCGGTTGGCGAGCACGAACGTGAAGGCGTCGGCCGTCGGGTTCGGCTCGTCGGCGCGCGCCAGGATCGTCGCCGTCATGTAGACGGCCCCGTTCTCGGAATAGAGGCGCGCCGAGGGTTCGATCTCGAGCATCTCGGCGTGCGTCGGGATCGCCAGGTTGAACGCCGCATCGACCCGCGCGCGGTCCTCGTCGGTCGGCTCGAACAGGTCGATCCACAGCGCCGAGGTCGGCAGCTTGTCGTCGGGTCCGATCGTGCGGCGCTCGATGAGGCCGTCATGCGGGATGTACGCGAAAATCATGCGCACTCCCAATTTCACACTTTACGCTGCGGCGCAATCGCGGTCGGGCAACGCTATATGTAGGCACTTACCCACAACCCCTTGTGGCGGGGGCTTGACTCATCGGGTCGCGAATATCACAATATGTTGTGGGAGCCGTGGAGTTATCCACAAGCCCTAGCCGATCTGATAATCCGACGATAAATCAAGGGGATGGCGCAATGGATTGGACACCCGAGCAGATTTCGGAGCTCACGCGCTTGTGGGGCGAGGGGCTGACCACCGCCGAGATCGGCAAGCGTCTGGGCATCTCCAAGAACGCCGTCGTCGGCAAGGCGCACCGCCTGCATCTGCCGGCCCGTCCGTCGCCGATCAAGCGCACCGGCCCGCGCCCGCAGATCTTCCGGCAGACGGCGGCCTCGCGCCCGTCCCAGCCCAGCGCCCCGCGCCTGCCGCAGGCCCCGCGCGAACCGCGCATCCCCACCGCCGCCCAGCAGACGAGTGCCGCCGCCCTGAAGGCACTCGCCAACCAGCCGTCGGCCAAGCGCCTGCCGATGATGGCGCTGTCGGCCAGCACCTGCCGCTGGCCGATCGGCGATCCGGGCGATGCCGATTTCCACTTCTGCGGCGAGCGCTCGCTCGAGGGCAAGCCCTACTGCTCGGCGCACGCCTCCATCGCATACGTCAAGATGAAGCCCAAGACCGAAGCCGCCTGAGCGTCGATCCGCCCGAAAGGCTGCTTCGTCGAGGAACCCCGCCGGCCCCCAAGGCCGGCGGGGTTTTTCTTTGGCCGCCGGGCAGGATAAAGTCCGGTCCATGTCCGACGATTCGCTGCTGGTCGCCAAGGGCGACATTCCCCTCGAACTCAAGCTTGCACTCGCCAACCGCCACGGGCTGATCGCCGGGGCCACGGGCACGGGCAAGACCGTCACGCTGCGCGTGATTGCCGAAGGCCTGTCGGCCGCCGGCGTGCCGGTCTTCATGGCCGACGTGAAAGGCGATCTTTCGGGCATCGGCGAGGCCGGTGCGGAAAATCCGAAATTCGTCGCGCGCGCGGCCGAGCTGGGTGTGGCGGATTTCGAATTCGAAAGCTGCCCGGTGCTGCTGTGGGACGTGTTCGGCGAGCAGGGCCATCCGTTGCGCGCCACCATCTCGGAGATGGGGCCGCTGCTGCTCGCACGCCTGCTCGAACTCAACGAGATCCAGACGGGCGTGCTGCAGATCGTCTTCAAGGCCGCCGACGACGAAGGGCTGCTGCTCGTCGACCTCAAGGACCTGCGCGCCCTGCTGGCGCATGTTTCGGAGAACGCGGCGGACTACACGGCGCGCTACGGCAATGTCGGCGCCTCGTCGGTGGGCGCCATCCAGCGCGGGCTGCTGGCACTCGAAGCGCAGGGCGGCGACCGCTTCTTCGGCGAACCGGCCGTGACCATCGCCGACCTGATGCGCGTCGACGACAGGGGGCGCGGCGTGGTCTCGGTGCTGGCGGCCGAGAAGCTCTACCAGCGCCCCAAGCTCTACGCGACCTTCCTGCTGTGGCTGCTGTCCGAGCTTTTCGAAGCGCTGCCGGAAGTGGGCGACGTGGCAAAACCAAAACTCGTCTTCTTCTTCGACGAGGCGCACCTGCTGTTCGCCGACGCGCCGAAATCGCTGGTCGAGAAGGTCGAGCAGGTCGTGCGCCTGATCCGCTCGAAGGGCGTCGGCGTCTATTTCTGCACGCAGAACCCGCTCGACCTGCCCGAGACCGTGCTGGGCCAGCTCGGCAACCGCGTGCAGCATGCGCTTCGCGCCTTCACACCGCGCGACCAGAAGGCGGTCAAGGCCGCGGCTTCCACGTTCCGCGCCAAGCCCGGCCTCGACACGCAGGCCGCGATCACCGAACTCGCGGTGGGCGAAGCGCTGGTCTCGTTCCTCGACGCCAAGGGCGCACCCGTCCCGGTCGAGCGCGCGAAAGTGTGCCCGCCGCGCTCGCGTCTCGGGCCGCTCGAGGCGGGCGAGCGCACGCGGCTCGTCGAGCGCAGTGCGCTGTTCGGCAAATACGAGGACGCGCACGACCGCGAGTCCGCGTACGAGAAGCTCCAGGCGGCCAAGCCCAAGGAGACCGGGTCCGGCGGCCTGTTCGGGACGATCTTCGGTGGCGGCGGCGCGCCGCCGGCGAAAGGCCGCGGCCGCGCGGCGCCCAAGTCGATGGGCGAACAGCTCGCCACGTCGATCGCGCGCTCGGTCACCAGCTCGATCGGCCGGCAGATCGGGACGGCGATCGTGCGCGGCGTGCTCGGCTCGATCCTCAAGCGATGATCCGGGCGCTCGCCCTGCTGCTGCTTCTTTGCATCGGCGGCGCGCAGGCGCAGACCGTCGCGGTACCGGTGCGTGCTGCACCCGACGGCGAACTTGCTTGCGACGGCCAGCCCGACAACGCGGCTTGCGCGACTGCTATTTTCTTCGCCTGCGCGGCGCGCCTTTCGGACGAGGTGTGCGCGATCGTCGGCCTCGCCGAGATCCCGAAGCTCGTCGAGCAGCCGCAGGCACTGGAGTTCGCGGTCGAGCGCACAAGCACGATCCGGCCCGAGGACATCACCGACGACACGCGCCATCTCGGCTGGTTCCGCCCGGGTTTCCTGCTGGTCGAAGCGCAGGTCCGCCGTTGCCCGGCGCAGGGAAGCTGTGCGGCGGAAACCTGGGACGACTGGCAGGTCTATCTGCGCGAGGCGGACGGGCGCTTCCTCGTCGTCTACTGGCGCGGCGACAGCGAGCCCGACACGCCGCCGGAAATTCCCGCGGCTTTCCTGCCCGCCCCGGCGCCGCCGCCGGCCGACGCCGAGACGCCGCGCTAAAACCCCGTCTTTCCTCGACTTTCCGTGGCCCTTGGGGTTTATTTGCGGCTCCGCCGGTCCGCCGGAATGTTGCGGATCGGCCACAGTCCCGGGGGATGCCGTCACCGTGCCGAATAATCCCGAAGCCTCGCCGTTGTCCTGCTGTCGAGCCGCAATCTTCCGGTGCGCGTCGTGAACGACGACACGATCCGGCAGATCCGCGAGGAGATGGTGGCCCTGCTGCCGCGCCTGCGCCGTTTCGCACGCGGGCTGGCAGGGGCCGCCGACCAGGCCGACGATCTGGTGCAGGCCGCGTGCGAACGCGCGCTGACCCGGATCGACCAGTACCAGCCCGGCACGCGGCTGGACAGCTGGATGTTCCGCATCGTCCAGACGATCTGGCTGGACGACCGGCGCGCGAACAAGGTCCGCACCGGCGAAGGCCGGATCGACGCGGACATGGTGGAAGACGAGCTCGCCTTCGACGGCGGGCGCGGCATCGAGGCGCACATGACCTACGAGGCCGTGCGCGCGGCGATGGCGAAGCTGCCCGACGACCAGCGTGCGGTTCTCACGCTCGTGTGCGTCGAAGGGCAGAGCTACAAGGAGGCGGCTTCGGCCCTGGATATCCCGATCGGGACGGTGATGAGCCGTCTCGCCCGCGCCAGGACCGCTCTGGCACGCATGCTCGGCGAAACCGGCGCGTCGCTCGCGTCGCCGGGCGACTAGCTGGGCCGGGCGAATAGCTGGGCCGACCGTACAGGAAGAAGGATACGCGTTTCATGGACCGCAGCTTCGACGACGAGACGCTGATGCGCTACGCGGACGGCACGGCCGACGCGGGCGAACTGCGCGCGGTCGAGGCGGCCATGGCCACCGACAGGAGCCTCGTCGCACGCGTGGCGATGTTCCGTCGCGTCGCGGCACTGGCGCACGCGGCAATGAACGAGGTGCTGCACGAGCCCGTCCCGCAGCGCCTGGTCGACGCGGTGCGCGATGCGCCCGTCGCGACGCGCCCGAGTTTCGACGACGAGACGCTGATGGCCTATGCCGACGGCGCTTTGGACGCGCTCGCGTCCGCCCGCGTCGCCAAGGCGGCCGCATCGCGCCGCGACGTGGCGGCGCGCGTCGAATCCTTCCGCCGGACCGCGACGATGGCGCGCGCGGCCTATGCCCCGGTCGTCGACGAGCCCGTCCCCGACCGCCTGCTTGCGGCCGTGCGGGACACGCAAGCCGGCGGCAACGTCGCTTCGTTCCGCCCGCGCGCGAAAGCCGGCGCCCTCCGGCGGCCGCTGGCCTGGGCCGTCGCGGCGTCGGTCGCCCTGTTGGTGACGCTGGGGGCCGGCGGCGTGTTCACCGGCCGCATCCAGCCGCAGATCGGCGGGATCGAGCTTGCCTCGACCGACCGCTGGCTCGACAACGTGGCGGGTTTCTATAATGTCGCCGAAGCCACGCAGGCCAGCGAAGGGCGCCTGCTCGTCGACTTCACGACCGAGGACATGCCCGAACTGGGCAAGTGGTTCGGCGCCAGGCTCAACCGCAATCTCGCCTTGCCGGACCTGACGGCGCAGGGTTTCGCGCTGCAGGGCGGGCGCATGCTGATCGTCGGCGGCCGGCCGGCGGCGCAGCTCCTCTACAAGAACAGCGCCGACGAAGTCGTCGGCCTGGTGATCGCGTTCTCGGAGCGGCGCGAGCAGGCGCCGCGCGCCGACAAGCGCCAGAGCGTCAACGTCGTTCACTGGCACCGCGGCGGCTATGCCTATGCCTTCGC
This sequence comes from Tagaea sp., assembly GCA_044356395.1. GTDB lineage: Bacteria > Pseudomonadota > Alphaproteobacteria > CACIAM-22H2 > CACIAM-22H2 > Tagaea. Next base: position 18,402 of record JBIKWI010000020.1, read on the forward strand.
CGGGCGCATCGATGGCCCGCGCCTGCGCGGCCTCGCCGACCAGGCGTGGAGCGATCTGGAAGCGATATAGGTGGCCGACGCCAATCGTGGGGAGGCGAGACCGCGCACGACATCTCCATGCGTCCCGGGCTTTCACGAAAACGTCACACCAACTTCGACGCTCTTCTCCGTGAGAGCACCGATTGCTAGAGTTTCGCGCTACGCTTGCCATTTTCCGCTCGGAAGAATGGAAGGAGCTGCTTATGGAAGCCGAAACGAAGCATCGGGAATCCGCGATCGTGGCGGCGGCATCCGCACCAGCTCTTGTCAGCCGCACCGCGCAGGCCGACACGCCGGAACAGCCCAGCGGCACGCATTTGGGCAGCCTTGTTCCCAGCAGTGCGATGACGTCGACGAGCCAACGCGACCGGAGGTGCTGCGGAACCTATCGGCCGGACGGCGCCCGCCAGATTCCCGGGACCGGCGCGTTAAGCATCGAGGACACCCGGATCCGTCGCATCTGGGACAACCGAGAATTCCGGACGGAGTTCAGCCGCCGGATCGGTGGGAATGAAATCGACAGCGCAACGGCTCGCGCATGGAAACCAACAAACGATGGACATCGGCAAGGATCGAATGGAAGGGAAGGAGCGAAGAAGATGAAACCGGCGGCGTTCCTGATCTCGGCGTTGGCATGGGCCAGTACGGCCCAAGCGGCGGGGCCGATCCCGCAATCGGAACTCGTGCGCGAGGCGTTCAAGCTTGAGGTGGAGATCGACGGCACGAAACTCGCTCTCGAGGGGCTGTCGGTGCTTCCTCCGGGCGACGGGCCTTTTCCTCTCGCCCTGATGGCGCACGGAACGCCGCGCGGCGGCGTTCCCGCCTATCCGACGGTCACGCCTTTCCAGTTCATTCCCCAACTCGAGGAGTTCGCGCGCCGCGGCTATGCGGCCGTCATCGTCCTTCGGAGGGGGTTCGGCCAATCAGAGGGCAGAGCCGTCGAGTTCACCCCGGGGTGCGACGCACAGGATCACGTCGCATCGCTGCGCCACAGCGGGAACGACATGCGCTCGATCGCCCGCGCGCTGCGTGCGCAGCCGAAACTCGACATGAACCGATTTGTGGCGGTTGGCTACTCGACGGGAGGACTCGCGGTCATGTCGATGACGCGCGAGCGGGTCGAAGGACTCGCACTGGTCATCGGCTTCACGCCGACGCGCGGCTCCCGGGGTCCCAACGACACATGCAATGCCGCGCGTCTGGTGGAAGCCACGCAGGAAGTCGGCATGACATCCCGGACGCCGACGGTATGGATTTATGCGGCAAACGATTCGTTTGCGTCGATCCCGCTCGCGAGACGCATGTTCGACGCATTCCGCGCGGGCGGCGGTCAGGGCGAGTTCGTCGAGCTTCCGGGGTGGGGCTCCGACGGACACAACATTTTCAGTCGCGCGGGCATTCCCGACTGGCGCCCGCTCGTCGACCGGGCCTTGGCCGCCCACGGGCTGCCGAACTGGAGCGCGCCTCCGCCCGATTCGGGTGTCGCAGAACTCGCGCCACCCGCGGGCGTGAACGCGGTCGGCTGGCGGGCCTATCTCGAAGCGCCGCCCTTCAAGGCGTTCGCGGCGAACGGTATCGGAAGCTGGGCTTATCGCAGCGGGCTTCGCTCGGAGCAAGCGGCTCGCAACGCCGCCCTTTCCGCCTGTTCGAGTGGCGGTCGAGATCCCTGCCGGATCGTGGCGGTCGACGACGCGCTCGCCCGGTAGGACCGATGCTGGGGTCGCTGGCTCAGATCCCCGCGAAGAGGTCCGCAGGGTCGGCAACGCGGCGTACCAGCGCCGCCTTGAGCTTGCCCAACGCGCGATGCTCGATCTGGCGCACGCGCTCTTTCGATATCCCGAGCTTCGAGCCGAGCGCCTCGAGCGTCACGCCTTCTTCCGCCAGCCGGCGCGCCTCGATCACCGCGCGCTCGCGCGGGCTGAGGTCGCCAAGCGCCTCGCGCACCAGCCGCGTGCGCGCCTTGCCGTCGCGCACTTCCATCGTCGCGTCCTCGGGCGTCGGGCGGCTGTCGACCAGCGTGGAGACCCAGTTCGACTCGCCGTCGGCACCGATGGGCGCGTCGAGCGACCGGTCGCCGGCAGACATGCGGCCTTCCATCTCCACCACGTCGGAGAGATTGACGCGCAGGTCGCGCGCGATGCGGCCGCGCTGGGCATCCGTCATGTGGTCGGAAGACGGATCGTCGAGCCTTGCGCGCATCCGGCGCAGGTTGAAGAACAGCGACTTGTGCGCGGCGGTCGTTCCGGTCCTAACGATCGACCAGTTCCGCAGCACGTAGTCCTGGATCGCGGCGCGGATCCACCATTGCGCGTAGGTAGAAAAGCGCACTTCGCGCGACGGCTCGAACCGTTGGGCCGCCTGCATCAGGCCGATATTGCCTTCCTGGATCAGGTCGCCGACCGGCAGACCGTAATGGCGGAAGCGAAGCGCCACCGACACGACCATCCGCCCGTAGGCGCCGACCAGCTCACCGAGGGCGGTCTGGTCGCCGGTTTCGCGCCAGCGCGTGGCGAGGGAAAGCTCGCGTTCGCGTTCGAGCATCGGCGCTTTCATCGCGCGGCGGATGTAGATCGTGTTGGCGCGCTGGGTCTCTGAATCGTCGAGATGGGCCATCGGGGGATCCATTCGCTGGGGCAGGCTGGCTCTATCGGGAAATACGCCGCCACCCGCCCAACGGATCACCCGCTTTCGAGGATCTCCAGGATTTCCCCGTCCGGCCCGAGGCTTGCGGCCAAGAGCGGGCCACCAAAACCGCTGCCGCCGTCGAGCGTCAGCGTGAATTCCCCGCCCGACGCCCCCGGATGGGCCGGCGAATAGCCGCGGATCACGCGCGCGTAGGATTCGAACGGCCGGTCGAGCTTGTCGAAACCGCGCCCGCCCCACCACAGCGCGTCCCCTTGCGTGGCGAGCGGCCGGTCGAGATCGAGGCCGGCGCTGACGAACAGCATCCGGCCGCGGTCGTCATAGGCCGCGCGCCGCATGGCGAGCGTGACCTCGCGATGGCCCGGTCGCGCATCGAGCGCCTTGCGCAAGCTGGTGGTCCAGCGCGCCAATGCCGTCGCGCCTTCGCGGCTGACCGACAGGCCCGCCTTGGGATCGGCACCGTAGGCGGCGAGCGTGGCGGCAAGCCCCTGGTCGAGCATCCAGCGCAGCACCTCGCCCGGATTGACGGCGAAATGGAGCTGCAGGCATTTCTGCCACATCTCCTCCTGCATGCCGCGCAGGAACACCACGTCGGACGCGAAGAAGCCGGGGGCCGCGATCACCTCGCGCCGGAAGCGCACCATCTCGTCGACCGTCTCGGCGATCGCGCTTCCGCGCCCCAGCCAGTTGCCCATGTAAACGATCCGGTCGCCGGTCTCGAGCCGCTCGCCGATCGCCGCATGCAGGCGGCCGAGCGCTTCGGCGTTGCCGTGGATCGCGGCGATGGCCCACACGCGCCGGCAGCGGCGCAGCACGGCAAAGCGCTCGCCTCTCGCGGGAAGGGAAGCTGGGGCGGTCGACATCTGGACCGGAAGTTATCGTGCGGCTCCGCGTCGGCCCAAATGAAAACGGGCCCGAACGAAAAACCCCGCCGGTCGCCCGGCGGGGTTTCGCGTATCGAACCCGTTAAGTCGCGGATCAGGCGGCCTTGAGCATCGCCTCGAGGCGCTGGGTCGCGGTCTCTTCCGAGATCTTCTCGACGGCCGCGAACTCGCGCACGAGACGGTCGAGGGCGGCCTGGTACATCTGGCGCTCGGAGAACGACTGGTCGGGCTGGCCCGCGTTGCGGTGCAGGTCGCGCACCACTTCGGCGATCGCCTTGGGGTCGCCCGAATTGATCTTCGCCTCGTATTCCTGGGCGCGGCGGCTCCACATCGTGCGGCGGATGCGCGCGCGCGCCTTCAACGTGGCGAGCGCGTTCTGCATTTCCTTCTTGGTGCACAGGCGGCGCAGGCCCGACGTCTTGGCCTTCATCGTCGGCACGCGCAGGGTCATGCGGTCCTTGTCGAACTGGATGACGAACAGGCGCAGCTTGGTGCCGGCGATCTCCTGCGTCTCGAGGCCGGTGATCTTGCCCACGCCATGCGTGGGGTACACGACATGGTCGCCCACCGCGAAGCCCAGATCGTCCGTCTCGCGCACCGTCGTCTTGCGTAGCGTCATGGAAACCCTGCTCCTTCAAAGACCCGTCCAGACCGGAAAACTCGGTCCATCGGGCAGAAAAAAGTCCCGTTCCGAAGGGCTGGAAAAAACCCGCCGGCACTGCGGCCGTTCGATCCAACTATATGGAATAGCTGGTGAAACGGTCTGGTATGAAACGGGCACAAGGCCCGGCGCGTCCCCTTCCGGGGCTCAGCGGCGTGCGGCGCAATTGCCACAGCCCGTCAAAAAAGAAGCTATCACAAAAACGGTCAAAAAGCACGCGTTACCCGCGCGTTTTATGCACGGCTCCGCGTCCTTTCAGGAGATTCCGGTCTTTTCCCGTCGCCCGGAAACGACCGTTACGGGTTTCCGGTCCCACCGTTGGGAGAAAAATGCTTGTCGAACTTGCCGTCGACACCCTTCCAGACGTCGGCGTCGGCAGGCGCTTCCTTCTTGCGGGTCAGGTTCGGCCACTTCTCGGCGTACTCGTTGTTCATTTCCGCCCACTTGCTCGCCTTGGGATCGGTATCCGGGACGATCGCCTCGGCCGGGCACTCGGGCTCGCAGACGCCGCAGTCGATGCATTCCTCGGCCTTGATGACGAGCATGTTCTCGCCCTCGTAGAAACAGTCGACCGGGCAGACCTCGACGCAGTCGGTGTACTTGCACTTGATGCAGGATTCGGTGACGACGTAGGTCATTGCGCGCACTCTTCGGCAGCGGGAACGATGAACCGTCCGTCGGGTAGCATAGGCCCGCCGGTCGGGCAACCCCACGGAACGCGGGGTCAAACCGGCCCGGCTCAGACCGGATCGTGGAGATCGCGGTAGAGACGTTTTGCCGCAGCCGCGTCGCCGCGTTTCTCCGCCAGCCCCAGCACCTCGACCGTGCGCAGCCGTTCGCCGGCCACGAATGTCAGCACGTCGCTGGGCTTCAGCGTGTCGCCCTTGTCGAGCACGCGCCCGCGCGCCCGCACCTTGCCCGCCTCGAGCGCATCTTGCGCCAGTGCCCGCGTGCGGAAGAAGCGCGCGGCCCACAGCCACCGGTCGGCGCGCATGCGCGCGACGGTTTCCTCGCTCAAGGCTTCACGAGCGGCGCCAGCGCCGCAAAGGGCGAGTCCGCATCGGCCGGAAGCCCGCGCGCCACGCGCGCCTTCTTCGGAACGAAGCGCGGCGGATCGCCCGGCTCGCGCAGCATCCGGTAGCCGAGTGCGACGACGATTGCGGGCAGCAGGGCCGCCTCGCAATCGACCAGCCGCGCCCACGCGGGATCGAGGACGAAGGCGCCCGCCTTCGCGGCCGTGCCGAGCGTGCCGCCCAGCTTCTCCAGCCGGTCGGCGCGCACGTAAAGCGGGCCTGCCGGAAGATAGAGGCATGCCGCCATCAGCTCCGGCGGATGCGCCGCGCGCGGCAGGCTGATGCGGCCGGTGGGCGGGGCGGCGGGCTCGACGCCGCGATGGATCGCCCACAGCAACGCGCGCAGCTTCACCGACGCGTGATCCTTGAGCGCGGGCACGAACGCGCCATAGGTGCCCACGCGCACGCCCGCGCGGCCCAGCTCGCCCAGTGCCTTGGCGTCGAGCGTGTCGAGCGCGATCGTCGCCGCCGCGGCTGGAACGGCGCCCAGTGCCGCGACGATCTCGAAAGCAAGGCCGCGCGCGGCGGCCGGCAGTTCGGTTCCCTTCAGGCGGAACAGAGGTGCAAGCTGGCGCTTGAGCAGCGCGTCGAGCCAGTCGGCAAGCCGGCGCAGGACCGCCTGGCGGTGTGCGGGCTCCAGCAGGTCGCTGCGCCCCAGCGTGATCTCCGGTGCGAGCGCGTTCGCCCCCGCGACGAGGCGGGCCAGCTTCTGGCCGTGCCAGGCGATGCGCGCGTCGGGCAGCAGGCCAAACGCGTCATCCGCATCGGCGGCGAGCTTCGCGGTGCGCAGGCCGATGTCGCGGCGCAGTGCGCGGTTTGCCGCAGCCCGGACCGCCGGTGCACCCATGTCGAGCGTGGGATCGGGGCGGAACTCGAACCCGTCGAGCCTTCCGGCATGCACGCCTTCGACGCGCACCTCGCCGTCGGCGGCGACCGAGGCGAGCAGGTCCTCGCCGTCGGCAAGCTTGCGCACGATGACGGCGTTGCGCCGGTCGACGAAGCGCTGCGTCAGCCGCTCGTGCAGCGCGTCGGACAGCCGGTCCTCCACGCCGCGCGCCTTCGCCTGGTGCGCCTCGGCATCGGCCAGCCAGTCGGCGCGGTGCGACACGTAGGTCCAGGTGCGGATCGCCGCGATCTTCTGCAACAGCCGGTCGATGTCGCCCTCGGTGTCGTCGAGCCGCGCGATGGACTTGGCCACCCAGTCGTCGGGCAGGCGGCCCGCCGGTCCCGCCAGATGCCGGAACACGGTCGCGAGCAGGCGCGCATGCGTGTCGGACATCTGCTTGCGGAAATCGGGGATGCGCGCGACTTCCCACAGCAGGGCCACGCGCCCGCGCGCAAGCTCGCGCAGCTCGCCGTCGCGCGCCATCTGCTGGAGGGCGAGATGGTCGTCGGCATCGCGCACGCGCACCAGCTCGCCCGACGGCGGGCGCGAATCGAGGCTCGCGAGGAGCCCGTCGAGCGTGCGCAGGTCGAGATCGGAATTGCGCCAGTAGGCATGCGTCAGCGGCGGGAAGCGGTGCTCCTCGATCGCGGTGATGACGTCGTTGTCGAGCGCGCCGATCTCGGCGGTCGTCCCGAACGTGCCGTTGGTCATGTTGCGCCCGGCGCGGCCGGCGATCTGGCCCAGCTCCTGCGGGGCGAGCCTGCGCATGCCGCGCCCGTCGAACTTGGCGGTGGCGGCGAAGGCGACATGGTCGATATCCATGTTGAGGCCCATGCCGATCGCGTCGGTGGCAATCAGGTAGTCGACGTCGCCCGACTGGTACATGGCGACCTGCGCGTTGCGCGTGCGCGGGGAAAGCGCGCCGAACACCAGTGCGGCCCCGCCGCGCTGGCGGCGCACCAGTTCGGCGATCTCGTAGACCTCGGCGGCGGAGAACGCGACGACGGCCGAGCGGCGCGGCAGGCGCGTGATCTTGCGCGGGCCCGTGTATGTCAGCGTGGAAAGCCGCGGGCGCACGACGAACTCGGCATCGGGCACGAGGCGTCGGATCAGCGGGCGCGCGGTTTCCGCCCCCATGAACATCGTCTCGTTGCGCCCGCGTGCGTGCAGCAGCCGGTCGGTGAAGACGTGGCCGCGCTCGCGGTCGGCGACCATCTGGATCTCGTCGACGCCGAGGAAGCTCACCTCGCGGTCCATCGGCATCGCCTCGACCGTGCACACGAACCAGCGCGCGTGCGGCGGCACGATGCGCTCCTCGCCGGTGACCAGCGCCACCTGCCCCGCGCCCTTGGCCGCGGCGATGCGCTCGTAGTTCTCGCGCGCCAGAAGGCGCAGCGGAAATCCGATCATGCCGGTGCGGTGGCCGAGCATCCGCTCGACCGCAAGGAAGGTCTTGCCGGTATTGGTGGGCCCGAGAACCGCGGTGATCTTCGAGTCGCCCATGACGCTATTGACTCTCGGGCCTCTTCCGGCAGATTTCAAGCCATGCTCATCGCCCAGATTTCCGACCTGCACATCCAGAAGGGCGGCAAGCCCGCCTATGGCCGCGTCGACACGGTTTCGATGCTCAGGCGCGCGGTCGAGGCGCTCAACGCGCTCGACCCGCAGCCCGACGTGGTGCTCGCCACCGGCGATCTCGTCGAGCGCGGCTCGGCCGAGGAATACGCGATCCTGAAAGAGATCCTCGCCCCCCTGAAGGCGCCGCTGCTCGTCGTGCCGGGCAACCACGACGCGCGGGCCACGCTCGCCGAGGCTTTCCCCGAAAGCGGAAAGCGCGTGGGCGCATCGGAGTTCTTCCACTACGCGGTCGACGATTTCCCCGTCCGCCTTATCGGCTACGACACGACGGTCCCGAAGCACCATCACGGCGAAGTGTGTGCCGCACGCGCCGACTGGCTCGACCGCACGCTCGCCGCCGGCGGCGACAAGCCGACGATGATCTTCCTGCACCATCCCCCCTTCAGGACCGGGATCGGCCACATGGACCGTTCGGGCCTGAACAACGCGTCCGCGATGGCGGCGGTCGTGGCGAAGTATCCGAACGTCGAGCGCATCGTGTGCGGGCACATCCACCGCGCAATCCAGACGCGCTTCGCCGGCACGATCGCGTCGGTCGCACCCTCGACCGCGCACCAGATCGCTCTCGATCTCCGGCCCGACGGCCCGTCGGCAATGAAGATGGATCCGCCGGGCTACCAGCTCCATTACTGGACGCCGGAAGCGGGCCTCGTCACGCATACGGCGGCGATCGGCGATTTCGGCGAGCCCTTCAATTTCCCCTGGTAGCGGCGGACTTGCACCGGCCCGGACGACCGCCTAGATAGCGCGGGAAAGAAGACCGGAGCCGACAATGACCGATACGACCCAACAGGAAACCCACGCCTTCCAGGCGGAAGTCAGCCGCCTGCTCGAGATCGTCGCCCATTCGCTCTACAGCGAGCGTCAGGTCTTCCTGCGCGAGCTGATCTCCAACGCGTCGGACGCGTGCGACAAGCTGCGCTTCCTGGGCCAGCAGGATGCGGGCCTGATCGGCGACGACGCCGAGCTGCGCATCGAGCTTGCCGTCGACAGGGACGCGCGCACCCTCGCCATCGCCGACAACGGCATCGGCATGGACAAGGACGAGCTGGTCGCCAATCTGGGCACCATCGCGCGCTCGGGCACGGCCGCCTTCGTCAAGGCGATGGAGGAGAGCAAGCGCAAGGACAACCCGCTGATCGGGCAGTTCGGCGTGGGCTTCTATTCGGCCTTCATGGTCGCCGACAAGGTCGTCGTCGAGAGCCGCAAGGCCGGCACCGATGCCGCATGGCGCTGGGAGTCCGACGGCAAGGGCAGCTATGCCGTGTCGCCGGCCGCGCAGACCGCGCGCGGCACGACGATCCTGCTGCATCTCAAGGACGACGCGGCGGAGTTCCTCGACGAGGCGAAACTCGGCGAGATCGTCCGGCGCTATTCCGACCATATCGCGATCCCGATCCGGCTGGGCGAAAGGACGCTCAACCGCGCGTCCGCTTTGTGGATGCGCCCGAAGGGCGAGGTCACGGCCGAGCAGCACACCGAGTTCTACCGCCACATCGCGCACGCGTTCGACGAGCCGTGGGCCAACCTGCACTGGCGCGCCGAAGGAACGATCGAGTATTCGGCGCTGCTCTACGTGCCGGGATCGCGTCCGTTCGATCTTTTCTCGCCCGAGCGCCGGCACGGCGTGAAGCTCTATGTGCGCCGCGTGTTCGTCAACGAAGCGCCCGAGGGGCTGGTTCCGCGCTATCTGCGCTTCCTGCGCGGCGTCGTGGATTCCGAGGATCTGCCGCTCAATGTCAGCCGCGAGATGCTGCAGAACAACCCGGTGATCGCGAAGATCCGCCACGGCATCACGGGCCGCGTGCTGGGCGAACTCGAGAAGCGCGCCAAGGACGATTCCGAGGGCTACGCGACGTTCTGGGAGAATTTCGGCGAGGCGATCAAGGAAGGCATCTTCGAGGATGCCGACCACGGCAAGCGCGTGCTGGGCCTGGCACGCTTCCGCACGAGCACGCAGGGCAAGGCCTGGGCGAGCCTTGCGGACTATGTGTCGCGCATGAAGCCGGAGCAGGACACGATCTATTACATCGCCGGCGACGACCCCAAGGCGGTCGCCGCGAGCCCGCATCTCGAAGGCTTCGCCAGGCGCGGGATCGAGGTGCTGCTGCTCTCCGATCCCGTCGACGAGTTCTGGGTGGCGCAGACCGACGAATTCGACGGCAAGAAGTTCAAGTCCGTCACGCGCGGCTCGGCCGATCTCGGCAAGTTCGCCGAGGATGCGAAGGCCGACGAAGCCAAGCTCGATGCCGCCCCCGACGTCGCCCCGCTGCTGGCCCTGTTCCGCCTGACGCTGGGCGAGACGGTCAAGGACGTGCGCGCGAGCGAGCGGCTGGCCGAGAGTGCCGTGTGCCTCGTCGCCGACGACAACGACATGGACATCCATCTCGAACGCATGCTGCGCCAGCACAAGCAGCTGAAGTCGGGAGCAAAGCGCATCCTCGAGGTGAACCCGTCGCACGCGCTCATCCGCGCCCTCGTCGAGACCGTGAAGACCGGCGGCGACAACACCGCCGTGCAGGCGCGCGTGGGCGACGTGGCGAAACTGCTCTACGACCAGGCGCGCATCGTGGAAGGCGAGAAGCTCGAAGACCCCGCCGACTTCGCCAAGCGAATGGCATCCGCACTCGCGTCGGGTTTCGCCACGCATTGACGGCGGCCGCCGCCGCGTGGCCTGATCGGCGACATGCCGCCCGCCTCGCTCGACCGCCATTCGCCGTTTCCCGGTTCGGCACCTAGCCGCGCCGATGCCAAGGCGATGGACGCACGCGACCCGCTGGCCGGTGCGCGCGACCTGTTCCATATCCCGCAGGGTCTTCTCTATCTCGACGGCAACTCGCTCGGGGTCCTGCCGCGCGGCACGGCGAACCGCGTGTTCGACACGGTGCGCGCGCAATGGGGCGAGGACCTGATCGCCGGCTGGACGAAGCACGGCTGGATGGACCTGCCGCACCGCATCGGCGACAAGATCGCCACGCTGGTGGGTGCGGGGCCGGGTACGGTCGTCGCGTGCGACACGACGAGCCTCAATCTCTACAAGCTGCTCGCCGCCGCCCTCGCCGAACGTCCCGACCGGCGCACGGTCGTTTCCGAGCGCGCCAACTTCCCGACCGATCTCTACGTGGCCGAAGGCCTGTTCCGCACGCTGGGGAAAGGCCACAGGCTGCGGCTCGTCGATTCCGCCGAGGACGTGATCGGTGCCATCGACGACGACACGGCGGCCGTGATGCTCACGCAGGTCGACTACCGGACGGGCGCGCTCCACGACATGGCGGCGGTGACGAAGGCCGCACACGACAAGGGCGCGCTCGTCATCTGGGATCTCGCCCATTCGGCGGGTGCCCTGCCTGTCGACCTTGCCGGCTGCGATGCCGATTATGCGGTGGGCTGCGGCTACAAGTATCTGAATGGCGGGCCGGGCGCGCCGGCGTTCCTCTATGTCGCCCCGCGCCTGCAGGCGGGCTTCGTCCCCGCCCTGCAGGGCTGGCTGGGGCACGCGAAGCCGTTCGACTTCGAGACCGGCTATCGGCCGGCCGACGGCATTTCGCGCGCGATCGTCTCGTCGCCGCCGATCCTGTCGCTGGTGGCGCTGGAATGCGGCGTGGACACGCTGCTGCGCTGGAACATGGCCGACATCCGCGCCAAGTCCGAAGCGCTCGGCGAGATCTTCCGCATCCTCGTGGATTCCGTCGCCGACCGGCTGGGCCTGACGCGCGCCAGCCCGCGCGAATTCGAGAAGCGAGGCAGCCAGGTCTGCTACCGCCACGAACACGGCTACGCGATCGTGCAGGCGCTGGTCGCCCGGCGTGTCGTGGGTGATTTCCGCACGCCCGACATCCTGCGCTTCGGCTTCGCGCCCCTTTATCTGCGCCATGTCGACGTGTGGGACGCGGCCGCCAACCTCGTCGACGTGATCGAGACGAAGGCCTACGACGATCCGGCGTTCCGGCTGCGCGCCAAGGTGACTTGAGGGACTAATCCCGCCGCCCGTCCGTTGTAGCGGCAGACAAGTGGAGGTTCCCATGCAGATCAAGGCACTGGCCCTTGCGGGCCTTCTTCTCGCCACGCCGGCTTTCGCCCAGTCGGGTACCGTGCCGCCGGAAACGCTGGCGCGCGAGGCCATCGG
>JBIKWI010000149.1:0-8802 GCA_044356395.1 Tagaea sp.
GCGTCGACGACGAGAATCGCGTCGGCCATCGCGTCCATGATCGCGCAGTCCGTTGGCGACACGAACGGCTCTGCGGGCGGCGGCGGGATCCCCGGGAAGGCACGCTTCATCCGCCCTTTATCGAGCGCGCCGCGTTTATGAACGGTTAAAGCAAGAATCGAATCCGATCAGGTGGCGCCGCGGACCGCCTGGCTGCCGATCTGGATGATCAGGCGTTGAAGGGCCGGATCGTCGAACGATTCCGGTCGCTTCATCCAGCCATGGACCGCGACGACAGGCCCGCGCGGCGTGCAGACGACCGCGTGAACGTTAAATCTTGCGGTGTCGCGCTCGAATTTCGGTGCCCGCCCCGCGCAGATCGACGGGAAATCCGGCTGGCGGACGGATCGCGCGTCGAACACGAAAATCATCCGGTAGTCGCCGGCCGACTTGGCGCGATCGGTCTCGAACTTGAGCCAGGGATGGGGGTTGTTCGCGACGAGCACCGCCGCGACGCGCTCGCCGAGTGCTGCGGCGTCCAGCCCGAAGCCGTCGCCCATCGCTTCGACGCCGAGCGGTCCTTCGGCCGACGCGGCCTGCAGGATCTGCGGCACGTCGGCGCCGGTCGTGTAGACGACCTGGCTCATTCCCAGCTTGTCGCACCCGATCAACGCCAGCAGGCTTGCGAACAGTCCCATGATTGCCACCCGGTTCGAGCGCGTTCCCATCGGCCTAGCCGAGCTTCACGGCGGTGCCGTTGGCGGCCACCATCAGCAGCATCTTGGAGTCGCCGCCGATCGTCTGGTAGTCGAGATCGATGCCCACGACGGCATCGGCGCCGAGTTCCCTGGCGCGCGTCTGGAGTTCGGCCAACGCCTCCCGCTTGGCGTCGGTGAAGACCTTCTCGTAGCTGCCGACGCGGCCGCCGACCCAGTCGCGCACCGAGGCGAAAAAGTCCTTGAAGACGTTCGAGCCGAGCACGACGTCGGCGGAGACGACGCCCAGATAGCCGGTGATGCGCTTTCCGTCGACCGATTCGGTGGTGGTGAGGATCATGGGGGGCTCCAGGAACAGGAACGATTGGTCGGGAAAACCTAGCAGCCGGCCCGGCGGTTGCCTACCTTCGTGCGCTGTCCGGCCTGCGCGCGAGGCCGTTGCGGGCGATGGCATCGAGCAGGGCCGCCTTCCGGTACGGCTTGGGCAGGAAATCGTCCATGCCGGCCTCCTGGCATTCGGTCGCGTGGCTCTGGAAGGCGTTCGCGGTCACCGCGACGATCGGGACGCGGGCGGCCTCGCCGGAGAGGCCGCGGATCGCGCGCGCGGCGGCGAGCCCGTCCATTTCCGGCATGTGGATATCCATCAGGACGATGTCGTAGGGCCGCGACATGACCGCAGCCACCGCGGCGGCGCCGTCGGCCGCAAGATCGGCCGTCAGGCCGACGCTTTCCAGCATCGACAGCGCCACCAGCCGGTTGGTCTCGTTGTCCTCGACGAGCAGGATGCGCAACGGACCGCCATCGGGCCGGCGCAGCGGGGTGCTGCCGCTTGCCGCGCCGTCGGTGCGTGCTGCCGCCACGAGGGCGGCCGGATCGGCTGCGACAAACGGAAGGCGGACCTCGAACTTGCTGCCGCGCCCGAGCTCGCTCTCGACCGAAATCGTCCCATCCATGCGACTGACGAGACTTCGGCAGATCGCGAGACCGAGGCCCGTTCCGCCGTAGCGGCGCGTGATCGAGCTGTCGAGCTGGTTGAATTCGCGGAACAGGTCCTTGCGGCGCTCTTCGGGAATGCCGATGCCGGTATCGTGCACCGCGAAGCGGATCCACAGGCGGTCGTCGGGGGCGGATGGCGGCCTGTCGATCTCCAGCCGGACCGAGCCGCGGGCGGTGAACTTCACCGCATTCCCGACGAGGTTGATCAGCACCTGCCGCACCCGCACGCTGTCGCCCACCAGCGTCGCCGGCACGTCCGGCTCGACGGCGAGCGACACCGGAAGGTCCTTCGCCGCCGCGCGCGGCGCCACGATGTCGACGACGCCCCGGGCGAGGCCACGCGGGTCGAAGGGAAGCGCGTCGAACGCCATCTTGCCGGCTTCGAGCTTCGAAAGATCGAGGATGTCGTTGATGATCTGGAGCAGGATCTCGCCCGAATCGCGGATCGTCTCGACCGCGCGGCGCTGGCCCGGATCGAGCGTGCCGTCGAGAAGCACGCCGGCCATGCCGATGACGCCGTTCATCGGGGTGCGGATCTCGTGGCTCATCGAGGCGAGAAACTCCGATTTGGCGCGGTTGGCCTTCTCGGCGGCCTCCCGGGCCGCTTCGGCTTCGTCGCGCGCGGCGGCAAGGCGGGCCTCGCTTTCGTGGCGTTCCGAGCCGTCGCGCTCGATGGCGACATAGTGCGTGAGCCGGCCGCGCTCGAATATCGGATCGAGGCGGATGTCGACCCAGCCCGACGAGCCGTCCTTGCGCGCGAGCAGGAGTTCGCCGCGATAGGGCACGCCGTCGCGGATCGCGGCCCACAGGCCGGCCGCCGCCTGCCGGTCGGCGTCGGTGCCGAGCAGGCGGCGTGGGGGCTGGCCGACGACCTCCGCCGCCGAATAGCCCGTAAGTCGCTCGAAGGCGCGGTTCACGAACGCGATCTCGACCCGGCGTTCGCGATGGCCGCTCGCCTCGACGACAGTCACAGCATCGTTGGCGTTGTCGATGGCGTTCTGCAGGAGCTCGAGACGCCGGCGCGCGCGGACCTGCTCCGAAACGAGACGCCCGGCGCCGCGATAGCCGACGAACGCCCCCGAATCGTCGAAGAGCGGGATTCCGGAGACGTCGACCCATTCGAGAGTCCCGCTGCCGAGCCGTATCGGATAGATGAAATCGCGGAACGGACGATGTGCGTCGAGTGCGGCGCGGTGCGCCGCGATCTCCGTCTCGGGAAATCCGTCGAACGGCTCCATCAGGTCGATGCGCGTGCGGCCGAGGGTCGCCTGCAGGTCGAGCGCCAGCACGCCCCGCGGGTCGGAGACGAACGTGAAGCGGTGCTCGTGATCCGTTTCCCAGAACCAGTCCGACGTGACCTGGGCGAAGTCGCGCACGCGGATCTCGCTGTCGGCAAGCTGCTTGAGCGTCCGGCGGGCCTCGGTGACGTCGCGGTAGATCGCGACGCGGCCGCCGTCGGCCGTGCGCCGCTGCACGCCCTCGACGATCTGGCCCGAACGCATCCGCAGCTCGTAGGGCATGCCCGGCCGCTCGCGCCGCAAGCGGGCCGCCTGCAGGAGCTCGTCCTCGGCGGCATCGCCCTCGTAGAGCCGGGAGGCCGCGTCCAGGCGGATGATCTCCTCGTGCGCCATCCCGACGCGCAGGCGCCCGACGAGGTGGGGAAACAGCTCGACGAACCGGTCGTTCCAGATCGCCAGCCGGTTCTCCTCGTCGTAGAGCGTGAAGGCCTCGGTCATGGCCGCCAGCCCGTCGCGGAAACGCTGGTCGCTTGTCGCGAGCGCGCGCAGGGCCGCACGCTCGGCCGTGATGTCGCGCACGATGACGACTCGCCCGCCCTCCGCGGTGCGCCGCTCGATGCCTTCCACGACCTTCCGGCCGGGAATCTCGAGGATGAAGGGCGCGCCCGTCGCCGCGCGTCCGGTCCGGCTCGCGTCGAGGAAGCGCACGCGCTCTTCCTCGCGGCCGGCCCAGATCGGATCGCCGGCGACGAGTGCGAGCAACTCCTCGAACTTCATGCCGACGCGGATCCGGCTGCGGGCATCCGGAAAATAGGCGACATAGAGCGCGTTCCACGCGACCAGCCGGTCGGACGCGTCGTAGAGCGCGAAGCCTTCGCCCAGCGCATCGAGACCTTCGCGGAAGCGGATCTCGGCGGTCGCGGCGGCCGCGCGCGCGGCCGGGCCTTCGAGCTGGCGGCGGAACGCGGCCAGCAGGCGTTCGAAGACGGCCGCCGTCCGCACGCCCAGCCGTTCCGCAAGGCTGCGGGGTCGTGGCGGCGGCAGTTGCGGATCGGGGCGGGGCCTCGGCATCGGGGGTCGCTTCGCGGGCTGGGCGAGAACTGTAGCCCATGCCCGTCGCGCAGGCGATTCCGGCGTCGCGTTGACCCGCCGGCACGGCCGTCCTATCGTCGCCGCCGTCCCGGAAGCGATGGCGAAAGCAGGATCCGATGTCCAGTCCACGCCGATCCATGCGCGAGATCCTTGCACGCGGCCGCGTGATGCCGATCCTGACGATCCCGGATGCGTCGGTCGCCGCGGATCTGGCGCGCGCGCTCGTGCGCGGCGGCATCCTGACGTTCGAGGTCGTCCTGCGCACGCCGGCGGCGATCGACGCGCTGAAGGCGATGATCGCGGCCGCACCCGAGGCGAGCATCGGCCTCGGCACCATCCTCGATGCCGACGACGTCGCCCGCGCGCGCGCCGCCGGTGCGGCCTTCGGCGTGTCGCCGGGGCTTACGCCGGCCCTTGCGGCTGCCGTCCGCGCCGCCGGATTTCCGTTCATTCCGGGCGTGTCGACCGCGGGCGAGATCATGATGGCGCGCGAGCATGGCTTTGCCGAGCTCAAGCTCTTTCCCGCCAACGTCGCGGGCGGCGTGGCGTGGCTCCAGGCGATGGGGCCGGTGTTTCCCGACATCGCCTTCTGTCCGACCGGCGGCATCCGGCCGGCCGACATCCCCGCCTTTCTCGCGCAGCCCAACTGCATGACGGTCGGCGGATCGTGGGTCGTGCCGAAGGAAGCGCTCGCCGCGCGCGACTGGCCGGCGATCGAAGCGCTCGCCCGCCAGGCCGCGGGCTACGCGAAAGGCTGATCTAGCCGCCCGCAGCCTCGACCTCGGCGCGCGTCGGGCAGCCGAGCCGCCCGCCGAACCGCGTGCACTTGATCGACGCGGCGACGCACGCGAAGCGCGCGGCCGCTTCCATCGGGCGTCCCTCGGCAAGCGCCAGTGCAAGTGCGCCATGGAACACGTCGCCGGCACTCAGCGTATCGACGACATCGACCTTCGGCGCCGGGACGCGCCGCACGGTCCCGTCTTCGATCCACGCGTATCCGGCGGGTCCGCAGCTGGCACCCACGTGCCCGTCGTGGGCGGCTGCGACTTGGCGCAGCGCCTTCTCGAGATCGTCGGTGCCGGCAAAGGCGAGGAGCCCCTGGTCCGAAAAGACCGCATGCGTGGCGAGCGGGACAAGCCGGTGGAGCACCTCGAGTGGTGCCGTTTCGCCGTCGAGCATCGCCGGCAGGCCGGCCCGCCGGGCGGCCGCAAGTGCCGCCTCGGCACCTTCCGGCCAGCGGACTTCGCAATGCACGAAGTCGGCCTTCGCGTAGCGCTCGAAGGGCAGCCAGTCGGCCGTCCGGTCCAGGCTCGGGTCGTGGTAGGGAACGACGAGCCGGTCGCCGTGCCGGTCGACGATGACCGCGGAGTGCGACGACTTTCCGCCCGGAATCACCCGGCACGACGAGACGTCGACGCCCGCCTCGGCCAGCTCGACGAGCATCGCGGCACCTTGCGGATCGTCGCCGATGCGTGCCCAGACCTCGGCCTCGCCGCCGAGGCGGGCGAAGGCGCAGGCCGCCGAAATCGCCATGCCGTCGACGACGCGACAGGCCTGTGTCGACACCGATTTAGCGGGGGCGACGGGAATGGTTTCGATGCGGTAGATGCTCGTCAGGCACGTGGCGCCGACGGCGACGAGGCGCTTCCTGGGAGACGGTTCCATGACGGGCCGGACTATAGCCAATCCGGCGGACCGGCGCGAAAAAGATAGAAACCGGCCGGCGAATGCGCGAAATTATGCCCCGTGAAGCAGGAGCGCAAACAGCCAGCCGCACGCCGAAGCGCCGTCCGGCCGCCGGTCGCGTCGGTTCCGCGTCCGCCCGACATCGCGGCCGCGCTGCGCCGCGTGCTGACCTTGTGCGAGCGGGCCCCGCCCGCAGGCCTGCCCAAGCGCCTCGACGCGCTGTTCCGCGAACTGCAGCGCGACAAGCCGCCGCGCGGTGCCGAGGAAACGGGTGATCTCATCTGGGCGCTGTGGACCGACCATTCGGAGCCTGCCGCCGTCGACGCGATGCACGCCGCCATCGGCCAGATCGTCGCCAAGGAAAGCGACCGGGCACGCGACACGCTGGACGATCTCTGCGCGCGCTATCCCGACTGGGCCGAGGCCTGGAACAAGCGCGCGACGCTCGCTTTCATGGAAACGCGCGATGCCGATGCGGTCGCCGACATCGTGGAGACGCTGGCGCGCGAGCCGCGCCACTACGGGGCGCTCGCCGGCTTCGGACAGATCGCGATGCGCCAGGGCCATCCGGCGGCAGCCCTGGTCGCCTACGAGCGCGCGCTGGCGCTCAATCCCCATCTGAGCGAGCTTTCGCGCGCTGCCGAAGATCTGCGCGAGCTCTACGCCGCACGCCCCAACTGAGGGCCGCAAGGGGACATTGAACGGCCGGCACGCCCCCTCTTAGGCATATAAAAATACATAAGTATGTAGACTCTCGAACAGAGATTGCTAATATTTCGTGGATTTTCGCCGGGGGGACCACGATGAAGAAGATGCTGCTTGCCGGCCTTCTTGCCGTCTGCGCGAACCTGTCGCCGCTCGAAGCCAAACCGTTCCGCTGGGCCAACGACGGCGACGTCAACTCGATGGACCCGTACGCACGCAACGAGACATTCCTTCTCACGTTCGTGCTGAACATCTACGAGCCGCTCGTCCGGCGCGACACTTCGCTGAAGCTGGAGCCGTCGTTGGCGACGGAGTGGCGCCAGACCGCTCCGACGGTCTGGCGCTTCACGCTTCGCCAGGGCGTCCGGTTCCACGACGGCTCGCCGTTTTCGGCCGACGATGTCGTGTTCTCGTACCGGCGCGTGACGACTGGCGGGTCGAACCTCAAGGGCAACTTCGTCACCTCGAAGGGCGTGCGGAAGATCGACGACCACACCGTGGAGTTCGACACGGACGGCGTCGATCCGATCTTCCCCGAGCAGCTGACGACATGGGCGATCATGTCGAAGGCGTGGGCCGAGAAGAACAACGCGACGGTCGCCGCCGATCTCACCAAGAACGAGGAGAGCTTCGCCACGCGCAACGCCAACGGCACAGGTCCGTTCATGCTGCGCCTGCGCGAACCCGACGTGAAGACGGTGCTGGTCGCCAACCCGAATTGGTGGGACACGCCCCGGCACAACGTCACCGAGGCCACCTTCTTCCGGATCGGCAACGACGCCACGCGCGTCGCGGCGCTGCTGTCGGGCGAGATCGACTTCGTCTATACCGTCCCGCCGCAGGACCAGGAGCGCTTGACGCGAACGCCCAGCCTCAAGCTCGTGCAGGGGCCCGAGCTGCGCATCATCTATCTTTCCTTCGACCAGCTGCGTCCCGAGCTGACGGACTCGCCGGTCAAGGGGAAGAACCCGTTCAAGGACAAGCGCGTCCGGCAGGCCTTCTACCAGGCCATCGACGTCGAAGCGATCAAGACCCGCGTGATGCGCAACCAGTCGGTCCCGACCGGCTCCCTGATCGCGCCCGACGTCAACGGTTACGCCCCGGAAATGAGCAAGCGGGCCGCTCCCTTCGACCCTGTCGCGGCGCAGAAGCTGCTGGCGGAAGCCGGCTATCCCAACGGCTTCGAAGTCGCGCTCGACTGTCCCAACGACCGCTACGTCAACGACGAGGCCATCTGCACCGCGGTGGTCGCGATGCTGGCGCGCATCGGCATGAAGGTGAACCTGAACGCGCAGACGCGCGCGCGCTTCTTCGCCAAGGTGAACACGCCCGGGTTCAACACGTCGTTCTATCTGCTGGGCTGGACGCCGTCGACCTACGACGCGCACAACGTGCTGATCAGCCTGATGCACAGCCGCGATTCGGTGCGCAGCCGCGGCCAGTTCAACAATGGCGGCTACTCGAATCCGGAAGTCGACAGATTGACCGATCTGGTGGCTTCCGAGAGCGACAAGGCCAAGCGCCAGGAGATGATCAGCCGGGCCTTCAGGCATCTGGCCGACGATTTCGGCTACATCCCGCTCCACCAGCAGACGATCGTGTGGGCGATGAAGCAGAACATCGACGTCGTCCAGCCGGCCGACAACTTCTTCTACATGCGTCAGGTCAACATCAGATAGGCGGCGCCGGCCGAACCCGGCCGGGCGGCAGGCGCAGCGTCGCGCGCGTTCCGCGCCCCGGCTCGCTTTCGATCGTCAGGGCTCCGCCGTGCAGTTCGGCAAGCCCCCGCGCGATCGCGAGCCCCAGGCCCGTGCCCGGCACGTCGCGCGCGCCGCCGTCGCGCACGCGCTCGAACGGCATGAAGACGCGTTCCAGGGCGACCGCATCGATACCGATCCCGCTGTCGACGACGGTCATCGACAGGCCGCCGTCGGCCGCACGCGCCGCAGTCAGGCGGACCTCGCCGCCGGCCGGCGTGAACTTGATGGCGTTCGACAGCAGGTTGAGCAGCACCTGCAGCAGCGCCTTGCGGTCGGCGAACAGTCCCGCAGCCGCCGCCGTATCGGCCTCCAGCGCGATTTCGCGCTTGCGCGCCTCGGCCGCGACGAAGCTGACCGCCGACTGCAGCAGCTCGCCGACGTCGAGGACGCTTTCGCGCAGATCGAAGCGGCCGGCCTCGATCTTCGACAGGTCGAGCAGGTCGTCGATGAGCTCGAGCAGGTGTTCGCCGCTGCGCTCGATGTCGCGCGCGTATTCGGCGACCTTTCCGGACTGCTGCGCGCGCCCTTCGCCCATCAGGGACGACAGCCCGATGATGGTGTTGAGCGGCGTGCGCAGTTCGTGGCTTGCCGTCGCCAGGAACATCGACTTGACCTTGCTGGCGGCTTCGG
>JBIKWI010000150.1:0-8795 GCA_044356395.1 Tagaea sp.
CTGCCGTAGCTTCGTAACGATCTCTTCCGCCGTATGTCTTTTCCTTGCCATTGCCTGTTCCTCCTTCTCCAAAACCATACTTCAGGGAGGACCACTTCAGTGGGGGCAGGTCAGGCGACGATGGGGGCCCGCAACTTCATCCGGCGGTTCAAGGCGGCGACCGGCTTCGTGCCCGGTGCATACATTCAGATGCTGCGCGTGACGGCCGCAAAGGAAATGCTGGAGATGGGCAACGACACCGTCCAGAGCATCGCGCTCAAGGTCGGCTACGAGGACCAGGCGTTCTTCCGGCGGATCTTCAAGCGGCAGACCGGAATGACGCCGGTGGGGTATCGCGGCCGCTTCGCCCGGATGAGCATTGCACGCGCCGAACCTGCGCGCGGCCCCGCACGCGCGGCCTGATCGGCTGCCGCCCGAATTGCGCTTTGCGCGAGCGGTCGTTCCGCGCGAAACTCCCTCGACCGGAAAAGCCCGGCATTGCCGCCCGGACGGCGGCGATCGAAAAGGGGAGTGACACGCATATGTGGATGCAGGCCGAAACCTATCCAGATCCGGCGATCGAGATCCTCGACAAACGCTTCGAGAAGTACCGGATCTTCAATGCCTGCATCGAGCGCCTTGCGACCGGCTGCCGATGGTCGGAAGGGCCGGTCTGGTTCGGCGACGGACGCTATGTCCTCTGGAGCGACATCCCGAACAACCGCATGCTGCGCTGGGACGAGGCGAGCCAGTCGGTCGCAACCTTCCGCCAGCCGTCGGACAACTCGAACGGCAACACGCGCGACCGGCAGGGACGGCTGGTCACCTGCGAGCATCTCACGCGCCGCGTGACGCGCACCGAGCATGACGGTTCGGTCACCGTGCTGATCGACCGGTTCGAGGGCAAGCGCCTCAACTCGCCCAACGACGTGATCGTGAAGTCCGACGATTCGATCTGGTTCTCGGATCCGACCTTCGGAATCGGCGGCTACTACGAGGGTGAGGCGGCGCCCGGCGAAGTGCCGATGGCGGTCTATCGCCTCGATCCGAAGACAGGGCAGGCCAAGGTCGTCGCCAAGGACATCCTCGGCCCCAACGGCCTGTGCTTCTCGCCCGACGAGAAGCTGCTCTATCTCGTCGAGTCCGCCTCGCGGCCGCGCAAACTGCACGTCTTCGACGTGGTCGAGAACGGGACGGCGCTCGCCAACCGCCGCCCGTTCGGCGACTGCGGCGAGGGCACGCCCGACGGCTTCCGCTGCGACGTGGACGGCAACGTGTGGGCGGGCTGGGGCATGGTGCCGGGGCTGAACGGCGTGCGCGTGTTCGCCCCCGACGGTACGGCGATCGGCCACATCCACCTGCCCGAGCGCGCCGCCAACGTCTGCTTCGGCGGCCGGCACCGCAACCGGCTGTTCATGGCGGCGAGCCAGTCGCTCTACGCCCTCTACGTCAACACCCAGGGCGCACCGGGCGGCTGAAGCGCCGTCGCGAGGAACATCAGCGCCCAGCAGGCGACCGCGATCGCGGCGGCATAGAGCGCGAAGCGCCGGTACGTGTCGCGCAGGATGCCGAGGATCGCGCGCGCCGCGTGGCTTTCCGGCAGCGCATGTTGCCGGCCCATCAGCAGCCAGGTTTCGGTGCGCCGGTAGTCCTGCCGGCCCGCCAGCTCGCCGCGCAGCACCAGCACGGCCAGCAGCATCATCGACAGGATCGCGCCGCTGCGGAAGGCGAGGATCGGCCAGGAGATCAGGCCGAACATCGTCATGCCGATCGCCAGCAGCGCGAAAAGGCAGCCGCGGCCGACGGACTGGACGGCGGCCCATCTGATGCGATCGAGTTCGTCCATCGGGCGAGTGCGCCCCCGCGCGAGCGCGGCGCCGGCGGGCCCGCTAGGCCGCGAAGAGATAGAATAGGCGCACGAGGCCGGGCACCGTCAAGGCGAAGGCCGAGACTGCCCAGATGGCCATCGAACCTGTCCCTTCGCGCAAGGCCGGAACCGCGCGCTCGGCGAGGGCGGCCGGGATGCCCGAGGCGAGCAGCGTCGTCGTCGCCGTCAGCAGGCTCGAGGTGTAGAACAGCATGCCCGGCGACCCGGGCAGCCAGTTCGGCATCCACAGCGGCGACAGGGCCAGCACGAAATCGAGATAGGGCGAGAACATGCCGTTGACGGTCGAAAGACCGAGCACGACGGCGAAGAGCTGGTGGCGGGTCATGCTCCGCGCCCTCAACCGGCCGAAACGGCGGGCACGAGGCCGGCCTGCCACATGACGAGGAACGAGGCCACGCGCAGGTGGTAGATCCAGAACGCCGCGATCGGCGGCAGCAGGAACGGCCGCACGAAGCCCGGCGTGATCGCCGCGGTGGCGCGGACCGCCCACTCGGTCAGCATCACGAAGCAGCGCCAGATGTAGTTCGTCGGCTGCATCGACGGCACGAAGAAGGCGAGCAGGAACCGGCCGATGCACGACCACAGCACGATCGCCAGACCGTAATTGACGATCCAGAACGGCAGGTAGCTCAGGAAGAAGCTTGAGTCCGACATGCGCGCGCGGGTTCCTTCAATAAAAAGGGGCGGGACCCGGAAGGTCCCGCCCCGTTCCGCCGGACGCCGGAGCGCCTGGCGGGGTTCGAGTTACTCCTTGGCAGCCATGCCGGGGAGGAGCGCGACGTCACCCGACGGAACGCGGATGGAGTCGATGAACGCCTGCATGTCGGGGCTGGCTTCGGGCGTCATCTTGCCGGCGACCCATCCCGCGAGGAACGAGGCGGGGATGCCGAAGATGCCGACCGAGATGTTGTTGATGCCCCAGAGATAGGCCACATCGCGACCGCGGACCTTCACGATGGTCACGATGTCGCCCAGCATGCCCTTCATCGCTGGACCGTAGAACTCGGTCGAGATCAGGAAGAACATGACGACGACGTAGCCGACCAGCATCGACCAGACGCCGGCGGCATCGCCGCCCTTCTTCCACCAGATGCCGAGCACGAGGGCTGCAAACAGCCCCGACGCGGCGATGGAGAAGGCCCACGACACGAGGAACAGGATGTCGGCACCCAGCGTACCGGCCACGTAGGCCGCCAGCACAGCCACGATCGCGAGGATCACGCGGCTGATGACGAGGCGGCGCTTGGTGTCGGCGTTGGGGTCGATCATCTTGTAGTAGATGTCGTGCGAGAGCGCGTTGGCGATGGCGAGCAGGAGCCCGTCGGCCGTCGACAGCGCCGCCGCGAGGCCGCCGGCGGCAACCAGGCCGGCGACGACATAGGGCAGGCCGGCGATTTCCGGCGTGGCGAGCACGATCGCGTCGGGATGGATGCGGAACTCCGAAAGCTGGAGGATTCCGTCCCCGTTGCCCGTGACGCCGGCGCAGATCGGGAAGATCTGTGCCGCGTTGGCCGCGTCGCACGCACCGACCAGTGCGAGACCCGGCTTGCCCCACGACGCCACCCAAGAGGGCAGCGAGGCGACGGGCGACCCGATGAGGCCCTGGTACACCTCCAGCTTCGCGAACGCGGCGTAGGAAGGCGCCGTGAAGTAAAGCAGGAAGATGAAGAACAGCGACCAGCCCACCGAGTCGCGGGCCTGGCGGACCGACGGCGTGGTGAAGTAGCGCATCAGGATGTGCGGCAGCGAAGCCGTGCCGACCATGAGGCAGAGGATCAGCGCGAAGTAGTTGATCGCCGACGTCATGCTGAAGTTGCCGCGCGCGTCCGAGAAAGGCGCCACATGGCTCTTCGCGATGCCGAGGGTCTTCTCGAGGGCTTCGATCTTCTCAAGCGCCTGGCCGTACATCAGCTGGGGCACCGGCACGCCGGTGACCTGCGCCGACATGATCACGACCGGGATCAGGTAGGCGATGATCAGGATGATGTACTGGGCGACCTGCGTCCAGGTGACCGCCTTCATGCCGCCGAGCATCGAGCACACGAGGATGCCCAGAAGACCGACGAAGCAGGCGACCTTGAAGTCCATGCCCAGGAAGCGCGACGTGATGATGCCCACGCCCACGATCTGCGCCACGACGTAGACGAACGACGCGGTGATCAGCACGATGACCGCGAGCGTGCGGGCCGTGTTGCCGCCGAAGCGGGCACCGCAGAAGTCCGGCACCGTGAACTGGCCGAACTTGCGCAGGTAGGGCGCCATCAGGATCGACACGAGCACGTAGCCGCCCGTCCAGCCGAGGACGAAGGCGAGCGCGTCGTAGCCGCCGAAATAGAGCGACCCGGCCATGCCGATGAACGACGCGGCCGACATCCAGTCGGCACCCGTCGCCATGCCGTTGTAGAAGGCGGGGACGGACCGTCCCGCGACGTAGTATTCGGCGACCTCTGCGGTTCGCGACAGCCAGCCGATCAGCGCGTAGACGCCGATCGTCAGGAACACGAACAGGTAACCGAGGATCTTGTCGGGAACCCCGAAGAACTCGAGGATTCCGATGACCACAACGAACCCGAGGAACGTCCCGGTATAGATACCGTAGATGCGTCCGAGGTTGTTGAGGAAGTTGCTGTTTGCGGCGGCACCGGCCATGGTTGGTCTCCTTGCCTGATTCTTATTCGTCGTTGACGCCGAATTCTTCGTCGATCTTATTCTGGGCGCTGGCGTTCCAGAAGCACATCACGACGAAGGCGATCAGCGAGCCCTGTGCTGCCATGTAGAACCCGATCGGGAATCCCAGGACATGGATGCCGTTCAGCTGAATGGCGAAGAAATGCACGACGAAGCTGAAGAAGAACCACAGGGCAAGCAGCGTCCACATCAACGTGGACGTCCTGGCCCAGTAGGCCTTCATCTCGTCTGGAGAAAGCTTTTTGCTCATTCGTCGTCTCCTCTCGTTGCGCAGGCCCGGCACCTTCGACCGCACACGGGCGCGGATTCGGATTGCCAAGCCCCCGAGCCGCTATTTGAGCGGCTTGCTGGTTACCAGGGGGAAACCGGCTGGCCCGATGGACCCCCGGTACGGCGAGTTTTATGTAAGTTGGACCGGCGTGTTCCTTGTTCTTCCGCACGCACGTTTTGGCGCACTTGAAGATCGGTCTAACATGGGATTCGCAAACTAGACAACAGTTTCAAATCCATGGGATCGTCGGGTTCCCAGATCGCAGGCAGAAGCGCATGTTTCCATCTTTGTTCCGGACCCTCCGTGCCAAGCCCATCGCCGACCCGTCGGAGCTGCGTCGGTTCCTCAGCGGCGAGACGTCCTATCTGGCCCAGCGCATGACATATGAGTTCTCGCGCAATACGTTAGCGTGGTTCGGGCAACATTATTTCGCCGATCCGGGCTTCAACGACGTGTTCCGCAAATGTCGCTGGGAGTCCTTCGGGCTGCTGGGCGCGGACATCACCCTTCTGACGTTCGGGCGGATGGCTGCGGCGCGGCCGGACCGCCATGCCGACCTCGTCGGCCGGATGCCGGCCCTGTATGCCGCGATTCTGGGCGAGTATCCGGTTCCCGACCATCGGCCGACGGGCTGGGGAGACCTCGAAGCGGCCTTCCGCGCACGCATCGGCGACCTGAAGCTGCCGCTCGATCCGGCAAAGCTCGCCGATCCGACCGCCAAGGCCGTTTTCAAGACCCTGCCGGTTTATAGCCAGAACAAGACCGGCGACTACATGGTCGTCTACAACGCCGTCCATTTCGGGCTCGTCGCGTTCGCCGACCGGCTGCGCAAGCGGGTCGCGGCCGATCTTGCCGGCGACGCGCTGCTTGCCGGCGAACCGCTCGACCAGGATCGCGCGGTTCCGGTCGCCTAGGAGACCCGACCGCCATGGCCCCGCGCACCGCACTTGCCCTCTTCCTCGGGAATGCCGGCGAAGCGATGAAGCCGGCGCCGGTGTGCCGGCAGTCCGAGACCGTCGGCACCGCGGTCGCGGCGCTTGCCGCAAGCGGAAGTTCCGCCTTGTTGGCGGTCGATGCCGCCGGCCGGCTGACGGGTCTTTTGACCGAGCGCGACATCGTCACGAGGGTCGCCTTCAAGGCCGATCCGACAGCACCGCTGGCATCGGTGATGACGCGCGATCCGGTAGCGGTAGGCCCCGAGGAGCATCTCTATCGCGTCGTCGGCCGGCTGCGCCGGCGCGGCTGGCGCCATATGCCGATCGTGGACGGCGACGGCCGGCCGCTGGGTCTCGTCGCCCGGGCCGACGCGCTGGGTGCGGCCGGTGCCCGCGTGCTGCGCCAGCTCGACGTGCTGGGGGCACTCGAGGACGGGATCGACGACCACCGGGCCGCCAAGCGCGCGCAGGTCGAACTCGCCCAGGCGCTGCTCGACGACGGGCTGCCGGCGCCCGACATCCAGCGCATCGTCACCGAGATCAACCGCGACATCCATCGCATGGTGCTGCGCGCATGCATGGCCGAAAGCGGCGCGCCGCCCGTGCCGTTCACGCTGCTGATCATGGGCTCGGGCGGGCGCGGCGAGAGTTTCCTGGGTCCCGACCAGGATCACGGCTTCATGCTGGCCGACTATCCCGACGAGCGGCACGACTCGATCGACGCATGGTTCGTCGATCTTGCCGTGCGCTTCGGCGACAGGCTTGCCGAGGTCGGCTTTCCGCTGTGCCAAGGCTACGTGATGGCGTCCAACCCGCTCTGGCGCAAGACCGCCACGCAGTGGCGCGAGCAGGTCGGCATGTGGATCGCGCGGCGCACGCCGGCGGCGCTGCTCTATGCCGACATCTTCTTCGATTTCCAGCCGATCTGGGGCGATCCGCGACCGGCCGTCGAGCTGCGCGCCACTGTCGCCGCGGCGCTGAAGCGCACGCCGGGCTTCGCGCAGGCGATGCTCGGCGAGGACCGGCGCCTGCATGTGGCGCTCGGCTTCCTGGGGCGTCTCGCCACGCAGGGGTCCGGCGAGCATGCGGGCGAGGTGGATCTCAAGCTCAACGGCACGATGCCGCTGGTCGCGGCCGCACGCCTGCAGGCGCTGGCCCACGGCGTCGTCGAGACCGGCACGCTCGCGCGCATCGCGGCCCTGCGCGAAGCGGGCGTGCTCAAGCCGGCCGAAGCCGACGGGCTGGTCCAGGCGTTCGAGGCGGTGACGTTCTTCCTGCTGCGCGGGCAGTTGGCCGACGCGCGTGCCGGCCGCACGCCCGACACGTTCGTGAATCCCGACGAGCTGACCAAGCCCGAGCGCGCGCGCCTCGTCGCCGGCCTTCAGGCGATCGACGGCTTTCTCACCCGCACGCGGGCGGACTTCACGGGCCGCCTGCTGGGTTGAACATCCGCGCCGCGGCGTGGATCTCCAGCGCCATGTTCGAGGAATCGACCAGCGCGTCGTAGCTTTCGATGCCGCGCCGCTCGCAGATCTCGAGAAGCCGCACGAAGATCTCGGCCGTCGCGCGCGCGTCGTCCAGTGCGGAATGGCGCCGGCCGATCTCCACGCCCATCCGGCGCGCGAGCCCGTCCAGGCTGTGGTCGGAAAGGTCGGGGAAAAGCCAGCGCGCGATCATCAGCGTGTCGAAGGGCGGGTTGTCGATCTCGATCCCCGCCGAAGCGGCGGCACGGCGCAGGAACGCGAGGTCGAAGGCCGCGTTGTGGGCGACGAGGACGGCATCGTGCGCGAACAGCTTGAGCGCGCGCGCGGCCTCGGCCGCCGACGGCGCGCCCACGACCGCCTTGTCGTCGATTCCGTGGAAGACGGTCGAGGCGGCCGGGATCGGGCGGCCGGGATCGACGAGCGTCGTGTAGCTTTCGCCGGCGAGAATGCGCGTGCCCAGCACGCGGATGGCGCCCACCGACACGATCGCGTCGTTGGCGGTGTCGAGCCCGGTCGTCTCGAGATCGAACACGACATAGGCGAGCGCCGAAAGCTTGCGCGCACCGACGCGCCCGCCGGCCGGCTTCAGGCGCGCGAGGTCGAAATCGTAGAATTCCGGGCGCGGTGCGGCGGCGGCCGAGGACGAGGCGACCGGGGCCGAGACCGAAAGCACGTAGGCTTCGCGCGCGCCGCCGCCGCCGCGCACCCAGCCGAGCCGGGCGGGATAGGGACCGCGCCCGTCGACGAGCGTCATCTCGCACGACACGTTTCCTCCGTCGCCCGCGCGCGCATGCGCCGCCGCGAGCGCGTCGGCCGCGACCAGCGTCGTCAGGTCGCGCTGCAGGCCGACCGGCCCGCACGGCGCCAGCAGGTCGTGCGCGCGGTCGTTGAGCAGCAGGATGCGGTGGTCGGGTGCCGCGACGATGACGGCCTCGTTGAGATCGCGCAGGATCGCCTCGAGCCAGCGCCGGTCGTGGGCGAGTTCGGCGTCGGCCCCCGCCTGGGCCGCGAGGGCCGCCGAAAGGCGCTCGGCATCGAGCCGGTGCGCGTCGATCGCGGCGGCGAGCGGCTCGGCCAGCCGGCGGCGCGCGGCCCGCGCGACGAGGCCGGCGGCAAGTGCGGCACCTGCCGCCGCCGAGACGAGCAGGCCCGCGAATCCGGCTTCGTGGCCGCCGCGCGTCAAGCTCCAGTAGAGCGCCGCGAAAAGGCCGGTTCCGGCGAGAACCGCCGTCGCGAGATCCGGGAGGGAAAGCCGCTTCCTGTCCATGCCGGCACAGGATAGCGCCCTGCGATGGCCCATGCTATCGAGACGCCATGAACGATCCGAACGCCCCCGGCGGCTGGACGCCGATCCCGATTTCCGTGCTGACCGGCTTCCTGGGCAGCGGGAAGACCACGCTTCTGGGCCAGCTTCTGCGCCATCCGGGCATGGCCAAGACCGCCGTCATCATCAACGAGTTCGGCGAGATCGGTCTCGACGACCTGCTGGTGCAGGGCGAACTCCTCAACCACGTCGATCCCGGTGCGGCGACCCAGTTCGTCAAGATGAA
>JBIKWI010000021.1:0-29814 GCA_044356395.1 Tagaea sp.
GGGCTCGTTGCGCAGGACGGACGCGCGATCGCGCTCGGCCTGGCGCTCTGCGCCGTGGCGACGGCGGCGTTCGTCGCGGCCCTCGTGCTGGGTGCGGCCGCCTTGGGCCTCGCTTAACGGGAGCGGGGCTTGTAGAATCCGGCCAACCCGAGTCGCGATGCGAATTCTCCACCACCTTCCGCTGTCCCCGTTCTGCCGCAAAGTGCGCGTCGCACTGGGCGAGAAGCGTCTCGATTTCGAAATGAAGGTCGAGAAGACGTGGGAACGCTCGCCGGTGTTCCTCGCCCTCAATCCCGCCGGTACCGTGCCGGTGCTGATCGAGGAGGACGGCACGGCGATCTGCCATTCGCAGGCGATCTGCGAGCATCTCGAACGCGAGTATCCCGAGGTCAACCTGATCGGCGAGACGCCCGCCGAGCGCGCCGAGGTGCGCCGGATCGTCGCGTGGTTCGACGAGAAATTCGCGCGCGAGGTGACCGACAACCTCTACCGCGAGAAGATGATGAAGCGCTTTCTCGCGACCGCCGAGCCCAGCTCGCAGGCGATCCGGGCGGGCTACCAGAACATCCGCTACCACCTCGACTACATCGGCTGGCTTGCCGAGCGGCGCAAGTTCCTCGCGGGCGAACGCTTCAGCCTGGCCGACGTCGCGGCGGCGGCGCACATCTCCACGCTGGACTATCTGGGCGACGTGCCGTGGGAGGCCTATCCCCGCGCGCACGAATGGTACGCGCCGATCAAGAGCCGGCCTTCGTTCCGCCCGCTGCTGGCCGACCATGTGCCCGGTTCGCCGCCACCGGCGCACTACGCCGATCTCGATTTCTAAACCGCAAATAATATTTACTAAGTTGTAGGACGTGCTTGCGGTAGCGGTCCGCCGCCGTACCATCCACAACGGGTTGTGGATAACGCGAATTTGATAGATTTTATAGGGGGTTGCATCACTTGGCGGCCCGCGCTTTGCTTGATAGATAAGAATTCCAACTTTCGCAAATTGCATGAACGCCACAGCGCAGCTCAGTCCCATCGGCCGGAAACTTCCGCCCAAGCTGACCCAGCCTTTGCTGGACCAGATGCTCGACGCGCATGTGCGCTGGCTTACCGGCAAGGCCGGCGGCCGGCGGCTGGTGCTGAAGTTCTTCGAGGCAAGCCATCTCGACTTCCACGACCGCGACCTGACCGACGCCGAGTTCGTCGGCGGCAGCTTCGTGGAAAGCGACTTCTCGCGCGCCAAGCTGCATCGCGCCAGTTTCTACGGCGCCGACGTGCGCCGCGCCTACTTCATCGACGCGGACATGACGCGCGTCGATTTCCGCGCGGCGTGCCTGTCGGGGGCCGATCTCGAAGGGGCGATCCTGCACCGTGCGGACCTGCGCGACGGCGTGATGGTCTCGGCGGGCGACGACGGCCAGCTCGACTATGCCAAGGCCGCGACGACGACGACCAACGCGTCGGGTGCCCGCTTCGTCGGCGCCCAGATGACCGAGGCGCGCGTCGGCCGGGCCATCGGCAACAAGACCGACCTCACCAACTGCAATCTCGCCAACGCGAGCCTCGTGGGCGCCGACCTGACGGGCTCGGACCTGACGGGCACGATCTTCCGCGGCGCCGACCTCACCGAGACGAACCTGTCGAACTGCATCCTCGGCGGGGCGACCTTCGCCGAGGCGCGCATGATGCGCACGAACATGGAGGGTGCCGATCTCGCGGCCGTCTCGCTCGACGGCGCGTTCATGCAGGAGGTTCGCCTCGCGCATGCCAAGTATCCGGTCGATCCGATCCGTATCGGCTTCGATCTTGCCGCCGCCGTCGCCGAGCACGGCAGATGGGTCGACACCGGGGGTCGCGAAGGCAGGCAGCTCGATCTCGAAGCCTACGACTTCACCGCCGCCGATCTTTCGAGCGCGCGCCTGTCGGCGGCGAAGTTCGTGCGCTGCACGTTCCGCAAGGCGGACCTGGGCGGCGCCGATCTCACCTTCGCGAACCTGACGGGCTGCCAGTTCACCAACGCCAACCTGCCCGGCATTAAGGCCCGCGGCGCCAACTTCACGAAGACGAACCTGATGGGGGCCGACCTGCGCGGTGCCGATTTCAGCGCGCTGCCGCTGGCCCCCGGTGCGGCGCGCGCCTCGTGGCCCACGCGCCTTGCCGACTGCCAGGCGACGGGTGCCAATTTCTCCGGCGCCAAGCTGGCGGATTCGAACATGCGCCGGGCCATCCTGCGCGGCGCCGACCTGACGGACGCCGACGCGCGCGGCGCCGACATGGCGCGCGTCGATCTCGTCAAGGCGACGACGACGAACTTCAGGCGCTAGAAGGCCGTCCCGAGCCTTACTGGCTGACCCACAGGATGCGGTGGCAGAAGACGACGTCCGAAATCTCGAGGACGCGCTCGCCGTGCGCCGCATTGAGCGACGTGAGCTCGAGCTTGCGCTGGCCCTTGCGGATCAGCTGCTTTGCCATCACTTCGCCCGTCGTGGTCTTGACCACGCAGCGGTCGCCGCGCCGCAAGGACGCCTGCGGCGAGACGACGATCGTGTCGCCGTCGCGGTAGACCGGCTCCATGCTGTCGCCCGCGACCATCAGCGCGTAGGCGTGCGTGTCGGCAAGCTCGGGGAACAGCAGTTCGTCCCAGCCCGCCCCGGTCGGATAGCCGGCATCGTCGAAGAAGCCCTTCTCGCCGGCCTGCGCGTAGCCGATCACGGGGACGCGGCGCATGGCGCCGGCCACGCTCGGCACGGTGCCGATATAGCCGACGAACTCCGACATCGTGGCGCCGGTCGCCTCGAGGATCTTCGAGATGCTCTCGGTCGACGGCCAGCGCGGCCGGCCGTCGCGCGAGACGCGCTTCGACTTGTTGAAGGTTGTGGGATCGAGGCCGGCGCGGCGCGCCAGTCCCGACGGGGAGAAGCCATGATCGCCTGCGAGCTGATCGATGGCCTGCCAAACATCTGCGTGACGGAGAATCATGTATGAATTTTTACTCAGGTTGTTGCGGAATGCATTAGGTAAGTAAACCAAAATATGACGTGAAATGAAAATAAACGCAAATTTGTATGGATTGCATCCCTCAAAATGATTGTTTAGCTTTTGTTCTCACCATTTCAGGTGATCGAATGCGGCGATTCCGAAGAACGGGCAGGGTGCCGGACGCGACGAAGGCGGGCGGTCTTTCGGTGGCCGGGGCGCGGGCCCTCGTCGTGTTCCGCGACCAGACCGAGATCGCGTGGCTTCGCGGCCTGCGGCGGGGCTTCCGCCACTGCGCGGTATGGGTCCGGGCGGGCGACTACTGGATCGCGCAGGAAACCCTTTCTCACCAGACTTTTTTGGGCGTCTGGCCGGCCGGCGACGCGGGCGGGCTGATGGCGGCGCTTCGCGCGTCCGGGCACCGGGTCGTGCGGACGCGCATCGCGGCTGCCCCGCGCCGGATCGCACCGCCATTGCCGTTCAGCTGCGTCGAATCGGTCAAGCGCGTGCTGGGCATCCATGCCTGGGATGTGCTGACGCCCTGGCAGCTCTACCGGCATTTGATCCGGGGTCGCGCAAAATCGATATTGACAATTACCCTAACTAGGAATATTTAATAAAACAGGCTCGATTTCCGGGCCGTTTCGGGCTCCAATCCCGCCCTCTAAGGCGAATAAGGGCCTGAAATAGGCTTAAATACCAACTCCAGTCCCTGGAGATGTCCAATGGGTGGTTTTTTCTCGGCCCCCGCGATTCCCGCACCGCCGGCCCCGCCGCCGCTTCCCGAGCCGGTCGATCCCGACAAGGAAGCGCGCGAGGCGCGCGTCAAGGCGCTGATCCGCCGCCGGCGCGGCCGGGCGGGGCTCGTCGCGACGGGCGAACGCGGCGTGCTGCAAGCACCGGCGGGTGCCTCGCTGCTGGCGACGAAGCTGGGAGAGTGACGATGGCCGACTTCGATCCGTCCGCCGCCGCGCGCGAAGCGCTTGCCCGCTACCGCCGCGCGCGCCAGTCGCGCGGCAACTGGGAAGCGGTCTGGCAGGACTGCTACGAGTTCGCGCTGCCCCAGCGCACGCCCTCTGGCACGGGCGGCATCGAACGGCGCGGCGACCGGCTGTTCGACGCGACCGCGGGCGACGCGGCCGAGCAGCTTGCCGCCTCGCTGATGTCGCAGCTCGTGCCGCCGTGGTCGCGCTGGTTCGGCCTGCAGCCGGGCAACGAGGTGCCCGAGGCGCACCGGGCTGCCGTCGGCGAGGTGCTGGAGAAGGCCGCCGCCACGCTGCAGGCACATTTCGACCGCTCGAACTTCGCCATGGAGATCCACCAGTGCTTCCTCGACCTCGTCGTGGCGGGCACGGCGATGCTGCAGTTCGAGGAGGCGCCGGCCGGTGCGGATTCGGCGTTCCGCTTCGCGGCCGTGCCGCTGGGACGGCTGGTGCTCGACGAGACTGCGGAAGGCGCGTTCGACATCGTCTTCCGCACGAGCGAGCTTTCCGCCGAACGGCTTATGGCGCGCTTTCCCGATGCGGCGTTGCCCGACGCGACACGGAATGCCGATCCGCGCGGCGCTGCCGAGCGGCGCTTCACGGTCGTCGAATCGCTGCAGGCCGAGCGGCCGGGCTTCCGCTATCTCGCCCTTCTGGAGGACGGCACCGACGCGTCCGGGCCCGTCGTGCTGGCTGAGGGGCGTTTCGAGCAGCCGCCCTTCCTCGCCTTCCGCTGGCTCAAGGCGCCGGGCGAGGTCTATGGCCGTTCGCCCGTGATGAAGGCGCTGCCCGACATCAAGACAGCCAACAAGGTGGTCGAACTCGTGCTGAAGAACGCGTCGATCGCGGTCACCGGCATCTGGCAGGCGGACGACGACGGCGTGCTCAACCCCGCCAACATCCGCCTGCAGCCGGGCACGATCATCCCCAAGGCGGTGGGTTCGGCCGGCCTCACGCCGCTCGAAGCGCCCGGCCGCTTCGACGTGTCGAATCTCGTGCTCGACGACCTGCGCAAGCGCATCCGCCATGCACTTCTCGCCGACCGTCTGGGCCAGGTCGACAGCCCGACCATGACCGCGACCGAGGTGTTGGAGCGTTCGGCCGAGATGTCGCGCATCCTGGGTGCCACCTATGGCCGCCTGCAGGCCGAGCTGCTCACGCCGCTGATCGCGCGCGCCATCGCCATCCTGCGCCGGCGCGGCGAGATCCCGCCCGTGCTGGTCGACGGTCGCACGGTCGAGCTCCAGTACAAGTCGCCGCTCGCACTCGTCCAGGCGCAGGCCGACGTGCGCAACGCCATGCTGTGGATCACCCAGGCCGCCAGCCTCGGGCCCGAGGCGATGGCCGTCGTCGATGCCGGTGCGGCCGCACGCTGGATGGCGCGGGCCTTGAGCGTGCCGGCCGATCTCGTCCGCCCGCCGGCGCCGGTCTCGCCGATGGCGATGCTGGCGCAGGCCCTCTCCCCTCAACCGCAACAGTGAAAGGAACAAGCATGACAGACACGATCGTAAACGCCGCCGCCACGCCGCCGCCCGCGCGCCCCGAACACGTGCCCGAGAAATTCTGGGACGTCGAAGGCGGGCAGGTGCGCGTCGACGCGCTCTCGAAATCCTACGCGGAGCTGGAACGCAAGCTCTCCGCCATGATCCCGGGGCCCAAATCGCCCGAGTGGGAGCAGAGCTGGCGCACGGCGCTGGGGGTGCCGGACGCGCCCGACGCCTACCGGATCGCGCCGAAGGACGAACTCGTCTCGGTCGATCCGGAAGTGAACCGCCGCCTGCACGCGGCCGGCTTCACGCCGCAGCAGGCCCAGCTCGTCTACGACCTTGCGGTCGAGCGGCTCGTTCCCATGGTGCGCGACTATGCCGAGAGCTACCGCGCCGAGACCGCGCACGAGAAGCTCGCGGCCGAGTTCGGCGGGGCGGACCGGTGGGCCACCCTGGCGCCGCAGATCGCGCGCTGGGGCCAGCAGAGCCTGCCGGCACATGTCTACGAGGCGCTCGCCGCGTCGCCCGAAGGCGTGCGCGCGATGCATCGCATGATGTCGTCGAAGGAACCGGACCTGCGCGGCTTCGGTGGTGCTGCCGCCCCGCTCGACGAGGAAGGCCTGCGCAAGCTGATGTCCGACAAGCGCTACTGGCGCGACCACGACCCCGCGGTCGTGCGCGCCGTCAGCGAAGGATTCAAGCGGCTCTATCCGGATCGCGAATCCTGACCGGAAAGGCTTGACTCTGAAACAACCATAGATTATATTCCGGATCGTTCCGCCCCGCCTTCGTGCAGGAGAACGGAACGATCCCCCTCCTTCCAGCGCCGACGGGACAACCGGCTTTCCGGCCCCCGACGCACCGCCCGACTTCCCCCGCGAAACGGGGTCGTGGTTTCCCGAGTCCGTTCCGGACGCGGGGAGCCCCGGCAACCCTCGCTTGCGGGTCCCCCGAACCCAACTCGCAACAGAGGGACCCATGCCCGACATCGACAAGGCTTTCGTCAAGCAATACGAGAACGACGTCCATCTCGCCTTCCAGCGGATGGGCTCGAAACTGCGCACGAGCGTGCGCTCGAAGAAGAACATCCAGGGCGCTTCGACCGTCTTCCAGAAGATGGGTCGCGGTGCCGCCACCACCAAGGCCCGCCATGCGGCCGTGCCCGTGATGAACGTCGACCATGCGACGGTCGAGGTGTTCCTCAAGGACTACTACGCCGGCGAATGGCTCGACGCGCTCGACGAGATCAAGGCGCCGAGCGACGAGCGTTCGGCGGTCGTGAACTCCGGCGCCTACGCGCTGGGGCGCAAGACCGACGAGCTGATCATCGCCGCCCTCGGCACCTCGGCGAACTTCGCCGGGGCCGACACCGACGGGCTGACCAGGGCCAAGATCCTGACCGCGTTCGAGATGCTCGGCGCTTCCGACGTGCCCGACGACGGCGACCGTTTCGCCGTCATCGGCTGGAAGCAGTGGAGCGAACTGCTCGACATCGACGAGTTCGCCAACGCCGACTATGTCGGCGCGGACGATCTCCCGTGGCAGGGCACGCAGGCCAAGAAGTGGCTCGGCACGCTGTGGATGCCGCACTCGGGCCTCGTCGCGAACGCCGGCGTGCGCGCGTGCCACTGGTACCACAAGGCGGCGGTCGGCCACGCGTCGGGCTGCGAGGTGCGCTCGGACGTGTCGTGGCACGGCGACCGCGCGTCGTTCTTCATCAGCAACATGATGAGCCAGGGTGCCGGCATCATCGATGCCGCCGGCGTCGTGACCCTGCGCTGCAAGGAATAGGAGAGAAGCGATGGCTTTCGAACTGAGGAACCTGTCCGTGCTCGCCTACGCGAACGGCTTCACGCTGTGGCACTACGCCACGCCGGATGCCGCCGCCGCGGTCGACGATGCGGGCTACTTCGACGCCGCCGCCGACATGCTGCGCGCCGGCGACATGATCCTTGCCAACACCGCCACGGCGACGACCCCGCAGAGCGGCGTCTTCGCGGTGGCGTCGGTGGCGGCAGGATCGGTCGACGCCGCCAGCCTGACGCCGTTCGGCGCGTCCAACCCCGACTGACGAAACGGGAAGCCGGCGGGCGGCCGCGAAGCCGCCCGCCGGGCTTTCTTCCATCCGGAGAATCCGCAATGGCCCTCACGTCCATCGCCTTGTGCGCGCGCGCCCTCGTCAAGCTGGGTGCCCGCTCGATCGCCTCGTTCGACGAAGGAACGGCCGAGGCGGAAGTCGCCGCCGTGCTCTATCCGTCCGTGCGCGACGGCCTGCTGTCCGCCCATCCGTGGAGCTTCGCCACGGGCCAGGCGACGCTTGCGCGCCTTGCGCGCAGCCCCGTCGCCGATCACGCCTTCGCCTACCAGCTCCCGGCCGATTTCCTGCGTGCCCTTTCGCTGGGCACGGGCACGCGCGGCCGCGGGACCGAATACCGGATCGTCGAAACCACGCTCCACTGCGATGCCGACCAGGTCGTGCTGTCGTACGTGTTCCGGCCCGACGAGACCGGTTTCCCGCCCTTCTTCGACACGCTGCTGATCGCCACGCTGGCGGCCGAGTTCTGCCTGCCGGTGACCGAAAGCACCAGCCGTGCCGAACTGCTGCGCCGCGTGGCCGAGGGCGAATTCCGGCGCGCGCGCCTGATCGACGCCCAGCAGGACACGCCCCAGCAGATCGAGGATTTCACGCTGGTGGAGGCCCGCCGATGAGCGTCGTCCGGATCGCCAAGACGAGCTTCGCCTCGGGCGAGATCGGCCCGGCCATGCTGGGCCGGGTGGACCTGCGCGCGTTCGAGAACGGGGCGCGGAGTTTACGCAACGTCATCGTCCAGCCGTCGGGCGGCGTCGCGCGCCGGCCGGGACTGGCGCATGTCGCCACGCTGCCGGGGCCGGCCCGGCTGATCGCGTTCGAGTTCAACACCGAGCAGGCCTATCTGCTGGCCCTGCTCGACGGCGAGACGCGCGTCTACCGCGACGGCGTCCAGGTGGTGGCGTTCGCCACCCCGTGGACGGGCGCGCAGATCGGCCAGGTCGCCTGGACCCAGAGTGCCGACACGCTGCTCGTCGTGCATCCCGACGTGCCGCCGCGGCGCATCACGCGTACGTCGCATGCGGCGTGGACGGTCGAGCCGTGGGCCTTCTTCGAGGACAAGGGCGTGCGCCACCAGCCCTACCACAAGTTCGCGGCCGCGGACGCCACGCTCCAGCCGAGTGCAACATCGGGCAGCGTGACGCTGAACGCCTCTGCCGACGTTTTCCTCGCGGCCCATGTCGGCGAACGCCTGCGCGTGCAGCAGAAGGAACTGACGGTCACGTCTGTGACGGGTCCGCGCAGCGCCACCGCGACGCTTGCGAGCGGCCAGACGCTGCCCGACACGACCGCGACGCGCGACTGGGAGGAGGCGGCGTTCTCCGGGCTGCACGGCTGGCCGGTGTCGGTCACGTTCCATCAGGACCGGCTCGTGGTCGGCGGTTCGCGCGACCTGCCCAACCGGCTGTGGCTGTCGAAATCGGGCGACCTGTTCAATTTCGATCTGGGAACGGGGCTCGACGACGAGGCGATCGAGTTCGCCCTGCTGTCCGACCAGGTGAACGCGATCCGCCACGTCTTCTCGGGCCGCCACCTGCAGGTCTTCACGTCGGGCGCGGAATGGATGGTGACGGGCGAGCCGCTCACGCCCGAGAACGTCCAGCTCGACCGGCAGACGCGCATCGGCAGCCCCACGGACCGTTCGGTGCGGCCGCGCGACGTCGACGGCGCGACGCTGTTCGTCGGGCGCGGCGGGCACGATCTTCGCGAATTCCTGTTCGCCGACGGCGAGCAGGCCTATCAGGCGACGGATCTCGCACTGCTCGCACCCCATCTCGTGCGCGATCCCGTCGCCATCGACTACGACCCGGACGACCGGCTGCTGCACGTCGTCAACGCCGACGGCACGCTCGCCACGCTGACGGTCTACCGCGCCGAGCAGGTGACCGCGTGGGCGCTGCAGACGACGCTCGGGCATTTCCGCTCGGTCGCGACGGTCGCGGACGACACGTATCTTGCCGTTGAGCGCGCCGGCGTCTGGTCGGTCGAGCGTTTCGACCGGTCCTTCGCGACCGATGCCGCCGTGCGGCTTGCGCCGCCGCCGGATGCCGCGCAATGGACCGGTCTTTCGCATCTCGACGGAAAGAACGTCGAACTCGTCGGCGACGGCGTGCCGCTGGGCACGGGCGTTCCGGCCGGCGGCTCGCTTGCCGCACGTGCACCCGTCGCATCGCTCGAAGCCGGGCTTGCCTTCGTCGCGGCGATCGAGCCGCTGCCGCCCACGCTTGCCGCCGCCGGCGGGGCGAGCCCGCGCAGCGTGCGCCTGATCGAGGCGGCGTTCCGCCTGCTCGATACGCGCCAGATGCGCATCGACACCGGCGGCGGCGCCGTCGACGTGCCGTTCCGACGCTTCGCCGCCGGCAGCGCGCTCGACCAGCCCGTCGCCGGATTCACCGGCGAGAAGCGCGTGCGCGCGTTGGGCTGGAAGCGGGCGGGCATCGACGCGCTGTGGCGCATCGAACTGCCCGCACCGCTGCCTTTCACGCTGCTCTCCGTAACCCATGAACTGAAGGTGAATGACTGATGGGTGGTTTCGCAATGGCAGGTCCCGTCGGAGCCGGGATCGCAGGCCTCAACATGCTCCAAGGCATCGCAAGTTCGGGTGCTGCCGCTTCCCACGCGCAGGCGCAGGCTGCCGCACAGGCACAGGCCATGCAGACCCAGGCCGAACGCCAGCGCCAGTTGCTCGAACGCCAGTACGCGTCCGAAACGAGGAAGCGCACGAACCTGCTCGAACGCGCGACGGCGCGCGCGCGCGTGTCGTTCGGCGCGCGCGGCATCTCGCCGACGGATGGCTCGGCGGGCGCCCTGCTCGACGGCATCGAGACCGATTTCGGCGTCGAGGAGGCCGAGCGCTTCCAGGACTACGCGATGCAGCGCGACGGGCTGGCGCACGGGCTGGCGGAATCGCTCCAGCGCATCGACGGCATGCGTGCGGGCAACCTGCTCGCGCACGAATCCGACGTGCAGCGCCGGATCCTCGGCCTGCTGAGCTGGGGCGGCCGGGCCTTCGGCCGGAGCGGCGGCAGTCCGCGCGGACCGGTCGGCGATTTCCCCACCGGTCTTTACGACAACCTCGCCTGACGCAGGAGAACCATGATGAGCGAACACATCAAGATTGCCGCCCGCAGCCCGCGCAAGCGCTACCGCGCCGACGGCGTCCAGCGCGTCTTCGCCTTCGACTTCGCGGTCTTCCGGCCGGAGGACATCGAGATCGGCATCGACGGTTCGGTCCTGTCGGGCGGCTACACCGTCGCGATCGGCAGTGCCGGCAGCGGTGCCGTGACGCTCGACGCGGCACCGCCCGACGGGGCTGCGGTCGTCGTCCAGCGCCGCCTGCTGCTGCGCCGCGAGACGGACTTCCAGGAAGGCGGCGAGCTGCGCGCCAAGACGCTCAACGACGAGCTCGACTTCCAGACGGCGGCGCTCCAGCAGGTCGCGACCGCCGTGGCGCGGTCCCTTCACCTGCCGGACGAAGATCCCGACGATGCCGCGACGCGGCTGCCGCGCGCCGAACTGCGTGCGCGCAAGGCGCTGGTGTTCGACGACGCCGGCAATCCCGCCGTGTCCGCCGACATGTATGCCGATCAGGCGGCGCGGGCGGCCGACAGTGCCGCCGCTGCCGCCGCCGGTGCGGCGTCCGCCGAGGCGTCGGCCGATGCCGCGTCCGTCTCGGCGTGGAACGCGTCGTCCTTCGCCGGAAATGCGGCGGTGCATCTGGCCGATACGGCAGCGCATGCCGCCGCTGCCGGCATCGCCGCGGCCGAGGCGCAGGCCGGAGCTGCCGATGCCGCCGCGAGTGCCTCCGCCGTCGCGATCGCGTGGACGCATGCGGCGGCGGTCGCGATGGAAGATCCAGGGGCGGGCGCATTCCGCTTCGATGCCGCATCCCCTGCCGCGGCAGGTGCCATCGCCGTCTCGACGGTCTCTTCCGACATGGGCAATCCCGACGTCTCCGACTTCGTCGCCACCTGGGGCGACAGCACCAATCCCGGGGTCAAGGGCACGCTCACGCTGCGCAAGCGCGGCGTCCCGTCGACCTTCGCGGTCTTCGCCGTCGGATCGGTTGCCGACAACGGAACGTGGCTCGGCATTTCCCTCGCGCATGTCGCGTCGGCCGGAAGCTGGACGGCGGGTGACGTGGCCTGTTTCGGCTTCGCGCGCGCGGGCGACAAGGGGCTCGACGGGGCCGGCACGATCGTCAGCATCGCGCCGGGCGACGCGTCCATCGCGGTCGGCGGAACGCCCGCCGACCGGACGGTCGCGCTCGCCGCCAACGGCGTGACGCTCGCCAAGCTGGCGCGCGAAGGCGCGCCCGGCCAGGTGCTGATGTCGAACGGGCCGGGCGGCGATCCGTCGTACCAGCCGCTGCCCGCCGGCGTGCCCGCAGGCACGGTCGTACCGTTTGCGGGCACCGCGGAGCCGGCCGGCTGGCTGTTCGCCGCCGGCCAAGCGGTAAGCCGTTCGGCGTTCGCCGCCCTGTTCGCGGCGATCGGCACGACGTTCGGCGGCGGCGACGGAACGACGACGTTCAACCTGCCCGACCTGCGCGGGCGCGTGGCGGCCGGCCGCGACAACATGAACGGCACGGCCGCCGGCCGTCTGACCGCGGGCGGTGCAGGCATCGCCGGCACGACGCTCGGTGCGGCCGGCGGCAGCGAAATCCATACGCTGACAGTCGCGCAGATGCCGGTGCATGCGCATTCGCAGTCCGGCGTGGTCGGCGGCCAGAACTACGGCCTGGGAAGCACGTATCCGGACGGTCCCTACACGATCGGCGGCAGCACCGGTACGGCCGGCGGCGGACAGCCGCATCCCAACGCCCAGCCTACGCTCGTCCTCAACTTCATCGTGAAGACATGAAGAAGAAGCCCGCATCGCCGCCGCCGGCCCCGCCGCCGGTTCCCGGCTTTCCCGCATTCGTCGACGACTGGAACGCGCTGCAGGGGCAGGCGACGCCGGCCTTGCACGCGCGCATGGCCGCGTGGCTTGCCGAGGCGCGGTCCTCGCGCGCGACGGGCGTCGTGCTGCTCGCGTTCCGCTCGAGCGGCAAGTCGACGCTGGTCGGGCTGTTCTGCGCCTGGCTGCTGGCGCGCGATCCCGACCTGCGCGTGCTGGTGCTGGCGGCGGAGGAAGCGCTCGCGCGCAAGATGGTGCGCAACGTCAAGCGCATCGTCGAGCGCCACCCGGCGACGGCGGGCCTGAAGCCCGTGCGTGCCGACATGTGGGCATCCGACCAGTTCGTCGTCGAGCGGCGGGCCGAGCTGCGCGATCCCTCGATGCTGGCGCGCGGACTTGCGGGCAACATCACCGGCAGCCGTGCCGACGTGGTGATCTGCGACGACGTCGAGGTGCCCAACACCTGCGACACGCGCGCCAAGCGCGTCGAGCTGCGCGAACGGCTCGCCGAGATCGACTACGTGCTCGTTCCCGGCGGCCTGCAGCTCTATATCGGCACGCCGCACAGCTACTATTCGATCTATGCCGGCGAGGCGCGCGCGGAGGCGGGCGAAAGCGTGCCGTTCCTCGACGGCTTCGCGCGCCTGTCGATCCCGGTCGTGGCGCCGGACGGGACCTATGCCTGGCCCGAGCGGTTCGACCTCGCGCGCCTCGACGCGGTGCGCAAGCGCACCGGCCCGCAGAAGTTCCGCGCGCAGATGATGCTGGAGCCGGTCGCGGACGGCGCGTGCCGGCTCGATCCCGACCGCCTCGTCGCCTACGACGGGCCGCTCGACTATTCGCAAGGCAACGGGGCGCCGGTCCTGTCGATCGGCGGCAAGCAGATGGTGTCGGCGGGCTGCTGGTGGGACCCGTCCTACGGCACGGCGACGGGCGACAGTTCGGTCGTCGCGGTCGTGTTCGCCGACAGGGAAGGCCATTGCTACCTGCACGAGGTGAAATACCTGAGCCTGCCGGCCGGCACGCGCCCGGAAGACGAGGCGAAGGCCTTCTGCCGGCAGGTCGCGGAATTCGCGCGGCGCAACCACGTGCCGACGGTCCGCGTCGAGACAAACGGGCTGGGCGGCTTCCTGCCTGGCCTGCTGCGCGGCGAGATCCTCGCGGCGAAGGCCGGCTGCGCGATCGTGGGCATCCACAATCGCGTGCCCAAGGCAAAGCGCATCCTCGACGCGTTCGACGCGCGTCTGGCCGCCGGCATGCTCCACGCCCATCGCGGCGTGTGGGCCACGCCCTTCGTCGCCGAGATGCGCGAGTGGCGGGCCGACGCGACCGGCGTGCGCGACGACGGGCTCGATGCCGTGGCCGGCTGCCTTGCCGGCGAACCCGTGCGCTTTCCGGCACTCGCGCGCGACGTGCCGCCCGACTGGCGGCCGGGGGCGGGATCGCACAGGGCGCGCACCGAGTTCGAGATCTGAACTAGGAAAAGGAGACGGCGATGGACATGTTCGAACTGACGCCGGGCCTCGCGCTCGTCGCTGCCTCGGATGCATCGAGCTTCGGGGCGATCGCGTGGCTGTTCTTCAAGCGCCACCAGGACCACGAGCGCATGCTCGACCGGCTGCGCCAGGCCTGCCTCGACGAGACGCGCGACCTGCGCCACGCGCTGGCGGAGTTCAAGCTCGAGGTCGCGCGCGGCTACGCGTCGATCGGCTACATCAAGGATGTCGAGAACCGGCTGACCGCACACCTGCTGCGCATCGAAGGCAAGCTCGACGGGGTGGGCGCATGATCCCGGCCCTCGTCGCGCAGGTCGGCCTGCCGCTGCTGGCCCGGCTTCTCGGCGGCGCGCTTGCGCGCGTCGACCATCCC
This sequence comes from Tagaea sp., assembly GCA_044356395.1. Classification (GTDB taxonomy): domain Bacteria; phylum Pseudomonadota; class Alphaproteobacteria; order CACIAM-22H2; family CACIAM-22H2; genus Tagaea. The sequence goes on from JBIKWI010000021.1 coordinate 14,295, forward strand.
GCCGCGCGCGCGGCGGCGGAGGCCCTCGAGACGGCGGGCGGCACGCTGACGCAGGAGCAGATCGCCGAGGCCAACCGCCATCTCGAGGCGATGGCGCGCCTCGAAAGCGAGGAGGACCGCGAGACGATCCGCGAGGTGAATGCCTCGCTGCGCGCCGAGGCCGCGAGCGAAGACGCCTATGTGCGGCGCATGCGGCCCACGTTCGGCTACGTGATGGCCGCGACATGGGCGGCCCAGATGGGTGCGGTCGCCTGGATCGTCGTGCGCCGGCCGGGCGAGGCCGCCGCGGTGATCGAGGCGCTGGGCGCGCTCTCGGTCGTCTGGTCGGTCGGGCTGTCGGTGCTCGGCGTCTATGTCTACAAGCGCTCGTCCGACAAGGCGGTGGCGGCGGGGGCGGTCGCGCGGCGCTAGGCGGCGCCGCCGGCCGACGTGCTCAGCAGCCGCTCGGAGATCCGCCGCAGGCCGCCGATGTTCTCGGTGACCGTCGCGAGCGAGACGCGCACGCCGGCCGAACTCGTGCTGACCGCATCGATCTCGCGGCTGACGTTCTTGATCTTCGCCGAGACCTCGCGCGAGGCTTCGGCCGTCTGGGCGACGTTGCGCGCGATTTCCTGCGTGGCCGAGCCCTGCTGCTCCATCGCGGCCGCGATCGCGGTCGCGACCCCGTCGACCTCGCGGATGCGGTCGCCGATCTCGGCCACAGCCGCGACGGCGGCGTCCGTCGCCGCCTGGATCTCGCCGACCTGGCGGTCGATGTCTTCCGTCGAGCGGCCGGTCTGGTTGGCGAGATTCTTCACTTCCGAAGCCACGACCGCGAAGCCCTTGCCGGCATCGCCCGCGCGCGCGGCCTCGATCGTGGCGTTGAGCGCCAGCAGGTTGGTCCGGCCCGCGATCTCGCCGATGAGCTTGCTCACCTCGGCGATCTTGCCCACGGCGTCGGACAGCGAGCGGATCGTCGCCTGCGCGTTCTGGCCGCTCGACACCGCGCTCTTCGTCACGCTCGACGCGCGCGCGACCTGCGCGGCGATCTCGTGGATCGACGCCGACAGTTCCTCGGCCGCGGAAGAGACCGTCTGGACGTTGACGAGCGCCTGCTCGGACGCCGCGGCGACCGCCTCGCTTTCGGCCAGGACCTCGCCGGCGAGCTTGGCCATGCCTTGCACGGCCTCGTCGACGCTGCCCGTGGCGGCGGCGATCGAGTCGACGGCGACGGCCGTCTCGCGGACGGTCGCGGTCATCTCCTGCATGCGGCGCCGGCGGCGTTCCTCGGATTCCGCCGCCGCCTTCGCGACGTCGGCCCGCAGCCGCTCGTTCTCGATCGCGTTGTCCTTGAAGAACGAGACCGCCGCCGCCATGTCGCCGACCTCGTCGGTGCGCCCGCTGCCGGGCACCCCGACGGCCATGTCGCCGGCGGCGAGCCGGCCCATCGCCGCGGCCATGGCCCCGACCGGCGAGCCGATGTTGCGCGCGAGCAGGAGCCCGACGACCGCCGCGACGACGACCGTCAGCAGCGCCACCGCCGACAGCGCCAGCACCACGTCGTCCACGCTGCGCGTCGCGTCCTGGCGGAAATAATAGCCGTGCTCCTTCGCGGCCTCGTTGACGATCGTGATCCGGGTCTCGAGGGTCTTCAGCAGTGCTTCCTTCTCGGCCAGCAGGCTCTCGGGAATGTCGCCGCCGTCGGCGAAGAGCCGCGTGCGCAGCGCTTCCCACCGGACGAGCGTTTCCCGGACATTCGCGATCTGCGCGGCGCTGTCGGGGCCGACCGCCCGCTCCTCGACGATCGCGAGATCGTCGAGGAGGGCCGATTCCTGCTCCGTCACGGCCGCGACGTCGGCCGGCGTTCCGGCGCGCCGCTGCTGGAGGGCAAGGGTCACCGCAAGATCGAGCTTGGCGTAGTTCGTCATCGCCGACGCGGCGAAGTCGCTTGCCATCAGCGGCCCGTCGTAGAGCGCCTCGGTCAGCGAGGCGGCCTTGCGCAGGCCGACGACGGCATAGCCGCCCATCGCCATCGTCATGACGATGACGACGGCAAGCCCGACGAGGATCTTGCCCCGGATGCGCATCGCGGCGGCTACTTGACCGTCAGCTTCATCTTCATCTGCGGGTGGATGGCGCAACGCACCTCGCCGCTGCCCTCGCGGTCGAACTTGATGTCGCTCGACTCGCCGGGCTTCTGCACCTTCAGCTCGAAGGCGATGCCCGGCGACTGCGAATAGACGTTGTGGGTGAACGGATCGTCGTTCTTGAAGACGATGGTGTCGCCTTTGGCGATCGTCATCTCGGCGACGGCGAACTTCTTGTCGAGCTGGACGACGGTGCTGGTCGCCGCCAGCGCATAGCTGCTGGCGGCACCGGTGGCGAGGGCGAGAACGGGGAGCAGATAACGGCGCATCTAGATGTCTCCTTGCATTCGGAAAGGACGTCGGACGTGGATGTTCACCGGGCCGCGTGGTCGACCATCGGCAGGACCGGCACGGGGTAGGGCTTCTCGGGGGCGTTGAGCGTGAGCAGGAACTCGACCAGGTCCGCGCTCTCGGCACCCGTCAGGCCCAGCGGCCGGACATGCTCGGAAACGCTTGGCCGCTTCGCGTCGCCGCCGCGGTTGTAGTGCTCGACGACCTTGGCGAGGTTGGCGACCGACCCATCGTGCATGTAGGGCGCGGTGCGTCCGATCTCGCGCAGGGTCGGCGTCTTGAAAGCGTGGTCCATGCTCGGCAGGTTGATGATCTTGATGCGCCCGGCATCCTCGTCGGAAAGGCCGATGTCGTAGAAGCTGCTGTCGGTGAAGTTCCAGCCGGAATGGCAGGCCGCACAGTTCGCCTTGGTGTTGAACAGCAGGAAGCCGCGCTTTGCCGTTTCGGAGATCGCCTGCTCGTCGCCGGCGATCCACCTGTCGAACGGCGTGGTCCCCGACACGAGGCCGCGCTCGAAGACGCCGATGGCCTTGACGAGATTGTCGATGGTGAGGCCGTCCTTCGGGAAGGCGGCCCGGAACATCGAGCGGTAGCCCCCGATGGCCGACAGTTCCTCGACGAGCTTGTCGAGCGGCTGGTTCATGTTCTTCGGGTTCGCGATCGGGCCTTTGACGTGGCCTTCGAGATGTTCGGTGCGGCCGTCCCACGCGGTCTGCTCGGTCCAGGCGAGGTTGAACAGCGTGGGCGAATTGCGCACATGGGGCGTTCCGGCGTGGCCGAAGCTCTTGGGCACGCCGTCGGTCCAGGCGAGGCCGGGAAGATGGCAGGTCGAGCACGAGATGAAGTTCGATCCCGACAGGCGCGGATCGAAGAACAGCATCTCGCCGAGCCTGGCCTTCTCGGCCGAATAGGGATTGTCGTCGAGATAGGGCACGGATGCCGGCCGGACATAGTCCTTCTTGTACTCGGCAAGCGTCTTCCACGGCTTGGGCGCCGGTGCGGTCTGGGCGATCGCCGCGGCGATGCCGACGCCGCCGGCAAGGAGAATGGCGGCGAGCGCGCCGAGACGGCCGAGCGGGCGGGCTGGATTTTTCGGTCGCATGCAGAGGATCCTCCGGTTCGCTTTCAGGTCGCGGCAAAGTTAACCGGAACAGACTAAAAAGACACTAACAATGGATGTATATACTATTGTCATACAGTCGTAGAATGTATGACGTGCCGCGCGCCGTACCGGACAACCGGTCGCCGGATCCGGCTCCGGGCGCGTTCGACAGGCTTCATCGTGTGCCCGAAGCGCGCTAGCTTGTGCCGCAGAATGGCGACTCCGATCTATCACATGTGCCGGCGTGACGAATGGGTGGCGGTCCAGGCGACCGGCAGTTACCCCGGCTCCTCGCAGGACCGGGCCGACGGCTTCATCCACTTCTCGACCGCCATACAAGTGGTCGCGAGTGCCGCGAAGCATCGCGCCGGACAGGACGATCTCGTGCTGATCGAGGTACCCGCGGAGGCGCTCGGCGATGCGCTCAGATGGGAAGCCGCGCGCGGCGGCGCCCTGTTTCCGCATCTCTATGGCGCGCTGCGCGTCGCCGACGTGGCCCGCCACGCGCCACTGCGCCTCGGCCCCGACGGCCGCCACGTCTTCCCGTGGGGGCTCGCATGAACTGGTACGACCTCGCCTTTCCGCTGGTGCGCGGGATCGATCCCGAGCGGGCGCACGGGCTGGCGATCCGCGCCCTTGCCGGCGGCTTCGTGCCCACGCCCGCACCTTTCGACGATCCCGCCCTGCGCGTGAAGCTGTGGGGGCTGGATTTCCCGAACCCGGTCGGCCTCGCCGCCGGCTTCGACAAGGATGCCGAGGTGCCCGACGCGATGCTGGCGCAAGGCTTCGGCTTCGTGGAGATCGGCTCGGTCACGCCGCGCCCGCAGCCCGGCAACCCGAAGAAGCGGCTCTTCCGGCTGACGGCGGACGAAGGCGTCATCAACCGGCTCGGTTTCAACAGCCGCGGGCTCGACGTGGCGGCGGCCAATCTTTCGGCCCGCAAGCGGCGCGGCATCGTCGGCGTCAATCTCGGCAAGAACAAGGACACCGAGGACGCGGCGGACGACTATGTGAAGGGCGCGCTCGCCCTCGCCCCGTTCGCCGACTATCTCGTGTGCAACGTGTCGTCGCCCAATACGCCGGGCCTGCGCGCGCTGCAGAGCCGCGAAGCGCTCGACAGTCTCGTCGTGCGCGTGCAGGACGCGCTTGCCACGCGCGCGGCCCCGCCGCCGCTGGTCTTCAAGATCGCGCCCGACCTCGGCGATGCCGACCTCGAAGACGTCGTGCGCGTGGCGCTCGACCGCCGGCTTGCCGGCCTCATCGTGGGCAACACCACGCTGTCGCGCCCCGACACGCTCGCCGATCCGCAGAAAGGCGAGACCGGCGGCCTGTCGGGCCGGCCGCTTTTCCCGCTGTCGACGCGCATGCTCGCCAAGACCCGGGCCCTTGCCGGCCGCGATCTGGTGCTGGTCGGGACGGGCGGCATCTTCGACGCGCGCGACGCCTACGCGAAGATCCGCGCCGGCGCGTCGCTCGTGCAGCTCTATTCGGCCCTCGTCTATCGCGGGCCGGGGCTGGCCGCAGCCATCTGCCGCGAACTGCCCGCCCTGCTGCGCGCCGACGGTTTCGCGTGCGTGGCCGACGCGGTCGGGACCGGATCGGCGTTGACCGACGCGCGCGGATAGGGAATACCGGACCTTAGATGTCGCCGATCGCCCTCATCCTGCCAGCCGTCGCCTACGTCGCCGTCAGTTTCGCGGTCGGCCTGACGGCGGGCATCCCGCTCGGGATCGCCGTCTTCGCGGCCGGTGCGGCCGTCCACGCCATCGTCGTCGCGGGGAAGCTTGCCGGCGACGTCGAGAACGCGGTGCGCGCGCAGGCCCAGATCCGCCGCGAACTTGCGGCCGCGCGCGAGGAAGCACGCGGCATCCTCGAGGCGATCGAGAGTGCGGCGCGCACGCGGCCCGATCTCGGCCACGTGATGGGCGAGGTCAAGGTGCTGCAGGGCCTCGTCGAGAAACTGTCGGGCCAGCCGGTCCCGCATGCCGACGCGCCCGCGAAGCCCGATCCGTCGTACGGCGACGCGCAGGTGCTCGACATCGTGCGCGACGCGCTGCGCGAGAACCGCGTCGAGCTCTACGTGCAGCCGATCGTCGACCTGCCGCAGCGCCGCCGCCGCCATTTCGAGTGCTTCAGCCGCGTGCGTGCGCCGGACGGCAACATCATCGGGCCGGAGCGCTATCTGGCGCTGGCAGAGCGCTACGGCCTCGTGACCGCGATCGACAACATGCTGCTGTTCCGTTGCGTGCAGCTCGTGCGCCGCATGCAGCGCACGAACGCGGGTGCGGGCATCTTCATCAACATTTCCGAGCACACGCTGGCCGACACGCGCTTCTTCGCCGAGTTCGTCACGTTCATGGCGCAGAACGCCGACCTTTCGCACAACCTCGTCTTCGAACTGGCCGAGGGCCACACGCGCCGGCTAACCGAGATCCAGTGGGCCGAGCTCGACCGGCTGGGCAGCCTCGGCTTCCGCTTCTCGATGGACCAGGTCGCCGACCTGCGCTTCGATCCGGCGGCACTCGCCAAGCGCAATTTCCGTTTCGTCAAGGTCGATGCGCGCAAGCTCGTCGACTTCGCCAACGGCGCCAGCGGTGCCGAGTTCCTGCGCCTGCGCACGCAGATGTCGGACAGGCACGTCGCCCTCGTGGTCGAGAAGATCGAGAGCGAGGCCGAACTGGTCGAGGTGCTCGATCTCGACGCCGACTACGGCCAGGGCTTCCTGTTCGGCGAGCCCAAGCCCCTGAAAGAAGAGAAGTGACGGTCCGCCTCGACGGTCTTGCGGCGGTCGCCGACCGCTACGACGTGTTCCTGCTCGACATGTGGGGCTGCATCCACGACGGCAACCGCGTGTTCGCGGGCGTGCCCGACCTGATGGCGCGGCTGCGCAGGCTGGGCAAGCGCACGGTCGTGCTGTCCAACGCTCCCCGTCTGGTGCCCATCCTCGTGCGCCAGATGCCGGATTTCGGCATCCCGGCCGACGCGTTCGACGGCATCGTCACGTCGGGCGAGGCGGCGTGGCAGGCGCTGGCGCGCGACGAGCACAAGCTCGGCAAGCGCTTCTTCCACATCGGCAAGGAAGCCAACATCGCCGATCCCGCCGAGATCGGTCACATGATGGTGGACCGGCTGGCCGATGCCGACTTCATCCTCGCGACCGGGGCGGCCGGCGACGGCACGCTCGACATGGAAGCGCTCGCCCCCGTCATCGCCGAAGCGCGCACGCGCGGCCTGCCGATGGTGTGCGCCAATCCCGATCTCGAGGTCATGAAGGGCGAGACGCGCCTTCTGTGCGCGGGAACGCTGGCGCAGCGCTACGAGGAGATCGGCGGCCGTACGATCTATTACGGCAAGCCGCACCGCGCCGTGTACGAGATGGCGCTGGCGATGGCCGGCCGCCCCGCCGACCGCAGCCGCGTGATCGGGATCGGCGACGCGATGCGTACCGACGTCGCCGGCGCGCGCGGGGCCGGGATCCACCAGGCTTTCATCCCCGGCGGCATCCACGGCGAGGGCATGAATGCGCCGATGGGCACGCTGCCGAGCGAGGCGGCGATGGACGCCGTTTGCGCCCAGTTCGGCTTCGCGCCGACCTATGTCCTGGCGGAACTGCGCTGGTAGTTTCCGAGTCGCGCGAATCCGCCGCCGCGACGCCCGCCCGCGGAGTTTTCCGCAGGGCTGTGGACAAGGTCCCCTCGCTCCATTGAATCAACCCTTTGTCGCCCGAATCGGCGACGTGCCGACTCGCGCGGCTAGGAGCGGCCCTGCCGGCCCGTTACATTTGCAAGGCAGGAGAAGCACATGGCGGAATTTACCAAGCCGGATCTGGCGGACTGGGACAAGCTCGCGCGCGCCGAACTGAAGGGTGCGGCACCGGAGACGCTTGCCTGGACCACGCCGGAGGGAATCGTCGTCAAGCCGCTCTATACCGAGGCCGATCTTGCGGGTCTGGAGCATGTCGGCGGCATGCCGGGGATCGCCCCCTATGTGCGCGGTCCGCGCGCCACCATGTACACGAACCGCCCGTGGACGATCCGCCAATATGCCGGCTTCTCGACGGCGGAGGAATCCAACGCGTTCTACCGCAAGGCGCTGGCCGGCGGGCAGGCGGGGCTGTCGGTCGCCTTCGATCTCGCCACGCATCGCGGCTACGACAGCGACCATCCGCGCGTGACGGGCGACGTCGGCAAGGCGGGCGTGGCCATCGATTCCGTCGAGGACATGAAGATCCTGTTCGATGGCATCCCGCTTTCGAAGATGTCGGTCTCGATGACCATGAACGGGGCCGTGCTGCCGGTGCTCGCCGCCTTCATCGTGGCGGGCGAGGAGCAGGGCGCCACGCAAGGCCAGCTCTCCGGGACCATCCAGAACGACATCCTCAAGGAGTTCATGGTCCGCAACACGTACATCTATCCGCCAACACCCAGCATGCGCATCGTCGCCGACATCATCGCGCACACGGCGGCGCACATGCCGAAATTCAACTCGATCTCGATCAGCGGCTACCACATGCAGGAAGCGGGGGCGACCTGCGTGCAGGAGCTCGCCTTCACGCTCGCCGACGGTCTCGAATACGTGCGCGCGGCGCTTTCCAAGGGCCTCGACGTCGACGCGTTCGCGCCCCGCCTGTCGTTCTTCTTCGCCATCGGCATGAACTTCTTCATGGAGATCGCCAAGCTGCGCGCCGCGCGCTTCCTGTGGGCGCGCGAAATGAAGAAGTTCCGCCCGAAAAAGGCCGACAGCCTGGCGCTGCGCACGCACTGCCAGACCTCGGGCGTGTCGCTGACCGAGCAGGACCCCTACAACAACGTCGTGCGCACCGCGTTCGAGGCGATGGCGGCGGTCCTCGGCGGCACGCAGTCGCTGCACACCAATTCGTTCGACGAGGCGCTCGCCCTGCCGACGCCGACTTCCTCGCGCATCGCGCGCAACACCCAGCTCATCCTGCAGGAGGAGACCGGCGTGTCGCGCGTCGTCGATCCGCTCGCCGGCAGCTATTATGTCGAGCACCTGACCGCCTCGATGATCGCAGAGGCCCAGAAGCTGATCGACGAGGTCGAAGCGCTGGGCGGCATGACCAGGGCGGTCGAGAGCGGCATGCCCAAGCTGCGCATCGAGGAGGCCGCCGCCCGCCGGCAGGCGCGCATCGACCGCGGCGAGGAAGTGGTCGTCGGCGTCAACAAATATCGCCCGACCGACGCCGAGAAGATCGACATCCTCGACATCGACAACTCCGCCGTGCGCGAATCCCAGATCGCCCGGCTCAAGTCCGTGCGCGCGAAGCGCGACGCGAAGGCGGTCGCCGGCACGCTGGAGGCGCTGACCAAGGCCGCTTCGTCGGGCGAGGGCAACCTGCTGACGCTCGCCATCGAGGCGATGCGCGCGCGCGCCACGGTCGGCGAGGTCTCCGACGCGCTCGAGCGGGTCTATACGCGCCATCGCGCCACGATCCGCTCGGTCACCGGCATCTACGGCTCGGCCTATGACGGGGACGCCGGCTTCACCCGCATCAAGGACGACGTCGCCGCCTTCGCCAAGACCGAGGGCCGCCGCCCGCGCATGCTGGTGGTCAAGCTCGGGCAGGACGGGCACGACCGGGGCGCCAAGGTGATCGCCACGGCGTTCGCCGACATCGGCTTCGACGTCGACGTGGGCCCGCTCTTCCAGACGCCGGAAGAAGCCGCGCGCCAGGCGATCGAGAACGACGTGCATGTCGTGGGCGTGTCCTCGCAGGCCGCCGGCCACAAGACGCTCGTACCCGCCTTGATCGCCGCACTCCGCGCGGCGGGTGCCGACGACATCCTCATCGTGTGCGGCGGCGTGATTCCGCCGCAGGACTATCAGGGGCTGCTCGACGGCGGTGTTGCCGCCATCTACGGCCCCGGCACCAACATCCCGCATGCGGCGGCCGAGATCCTCGGTCTCATCCGGCGCAGCCGGAAAGCCGCCTAACGCAGTTCCTCCCCGTTTCCATCCGTCGTCGAACCCCGGCACAGAGTGAAGAAGAACATGGACGACAAGAAGACCGGCCCCCGCCTCATCCGGACGCTCGAAGCACCGGCCGATCCGGCCGTGCGCGCGGCCAACGACCCGGCCGGCCCGGTCTACGAACCGCTGCCGCCGGTCGGGCGCCGCAGCTTCCTGATCGCCGCCTCGCTGAGTGCCGCCTGGATCGTCGCCGTGCTCTGGTACGCGCATGCGCAGGTCGGCTTCGGCGCGTTCGCCGAGATGCTGCCGCACGAGCTGGGTGCGTTCGTCGGCGGCGCCGCGATGCCGCTGATGGTGCTGTGGTTCGTGTTCGCGTACCTGGCGCGCGGGCGCGACCTTGCCCGGCACGCGCGCGCCCTCGAAGTGCGCCTCTCGGAGCTTGCCTATCCCGCCGAGCGCGCGGAACTGAAGCTGCGCACGATCGGGGAAAGCCTGCACGAGCAGGCGCAAGCACTCGCCGCCGCGTCCGACAGCGCCACCAGCCGCCTTTCCGAGGCCCGTCAGGGCCTGTCGACGCAGGCAAGCGAGCTCACGACCGTTTCGGACCAGGCAGCGATGCGCGCCATGCAGGTGATGGCGGGCCTTCGCCGCCACGCCGACGGGCTGGAGCGCGTCACCGCACTGCTGTCGAGCCGCGTGCAGGTCGTCGAGGCGGCGGTGCGCGAGCAGGCCGACGCGCTCTCGGGCGCTTCGGACCGCGCGCTTTCCCAGTCGCGCGAGATCAACGCCACGCTGCGCGAGCAGATCGAAACACTCGCGTCGACCAACGAGAAGACCGCGGCCAATGCAGGGGCGATCCGCGAGGCGCTGCGCGAGCAGTCGCAGGACCTTGCCGAGACGACCGAGCGCGCCCGCGCGCGCGCGGCGGAAATCCGCTCGATCCTCGCCGACCAGAGCTCGGCCCTGATCGATGCGACCGAGGGCGCGCTCGACCGTGCCCGCGAAGTGGGCGAACTGCTGCGCAAGCAGTCCGAAGCCTTCGCCGATGCCGCCGAGACGGCGGAAGGCCGGGCCAGTGCCGCTTCCGTCGAGATGGGCTCGGCCCGCCGCTCGGCCGAAGCCGCCAGCGACAATCTTGCCGAAGCTTCCGACAAGCTGCTGGGGCTTGCGCGCGAGCTTGCCCGCCAGAGCGACACGACCCAGAACGCGCTGCGCGCGCAGATGGCGACCCTCGCCGAGGCCGCCGGCGACGCGCAGACGCGCGTCGACACCGCCGGCGCCGCGATCCGCGAACGCACCGACGACGTGACGACCGCCGCCGTGCGGATGAACGACGTCGCGACGAACCTGGGGGCCGAAACCCGCAACCTGCAGGCCACGCTGGAACGGCTCGCCGCGCGCACCGAGGCGTCGAGTGAATCGGTCCGCCGCCAGGGGCACGAGCTTGCCACCGCCGCCGACCAGGCCGTCGCGCGCGTGCGCGCCGCCGGCGAGGCGTTCCACTCCCAGTCGCGCGAGCTGGCGGATGCCGCCGCACAGGCGCTGGCGCGCGTGGGCGCCACCACGGCCGGATTCTCGGAAGTCGCGCGCGAAGTGGCCATGCGCACGCAGGAGGCCGAGGCCAAGGCCGCTGCGATCGGCGAGGACATGCGCCGGCACGGGTCGGGCCTCGTCGAGGCGGCCGACGCCGCCGGCCGGTCGGCGGGCGAGGCGGGCGCCCGGCTCGCGCGCGAGGTCGAGGCGATCCTGCGCGCGTCGGGTGCGCTGGCTGCCGAGGCGCTATCGACCGAATCGATGCTGCAGACCGAGACGCATCTCGTCGCCGAGGCGGCCCAGCGGGCGCGCGCGTCGGTCGAAGGGGCGGGTGCCTCGCTCAAGGCGCGCATGGAGGATCTCGACGCGTCGAGCCGGCGCGTGGGCGAAGCGCAGGTGGCGCTGGACGGGCTTGCCCAGCGCAGCCAGGAATCGCTCGACCGCGTTGCCGCGCGCGTCGACGCCTCGGGCGAGGTCGCGCGCCGCCGCGCCGACGAACTGGTCGTCGCCGCCGACCAGGCGGCCCAGCGCGTGCGCGTCACGGGCGAGGGCTTCCGCGTGCAGGCGCAGGACATGGTGCATGCCGCCGATCTCGGCCTTGCCCGGTCCGAGGAACTGGGCGCCACGCTCAAGCGCCGCGCCGAGGAGATCGATTCCGCCAGCGAGCGCACCACCCAGCGTCTCGACACGCTTGCCGAGCACGTGCGCGCGCAGAGCGTGGCGCTGTCCGACACGGCCGGCGAGACCGCGCAGCGGCTCGGCAGTTCGGGCGAGGCCGTGCGCCTCAAGGTCGAGGCGCTCGAAGGAGCCGCCGATGCCGCCATCGCGCGCCTCGGCGATGCGGCGACGTCCGTCGACCGGCGCGCGAAGGATCTTGACACGACGGCGGCACTTGCCGCCCAGCGCCTCGACGAAAGCGGCGAGAAGCTGCGCGCGCGCGGGCTGGAAGCCGAGGCGAACGTCGCGGCCGCGACCCAGCGCCTCGACGCGACCGCCGCGGCGCTCGGCCAGGACGCGCGCGAGGTCGCCACGGCGCTCGACCGCGCGGCCGCGCGCATGGAAGCGACCGGCGAGGTCGCGCGCAACGAAGGCGCCCAGCTGGAAGTCGGCGCCGAACAGGCGGCCGCGCGCGTGCGCATTGCCGGCGAGGGGTTCCGCCAGGAGACGCAAGGGCTGGTGCGCGCCGCCGAGACCGGCATGGCGCAGTCCGACGCCTATGCCGAAGCGCTCAGGCACCGGGCCGAAGAGATGCTGCAGACCTCCGCGCGCGTGGGCGAGCGGCTCGATGCCCTGCACGGTTCGCTGCGCAGCCAGACCGTCGAGCTTGCCGAGACCGCGAGCCAGAAGGCGGGCGAGCTCGACCGGGCGGGCGAAACGCTGCGCGTGAAGGCCGAAGCCATCGAGGCGACGGCCCAGGCCGCGCGCCTGCGCATCGACGAGGCCGCCGGCGACGTGGCGCGTAGCGCGCGCGATCTCGACGCGACCGCCCATCAGGCCGCCTTGCGTCTGCGCGACGGGGCCGAACAGCTGCGCCAGCGCACGATGGAGGCCGACGCGAACGTCGCCGCCGCGACCCAGCGCCTCGACACGACGGCGGCATCCGTGGCCAAGGACGCGCACGACGTCGCCGTCGCGGTCGACCGCGCGTCCGCGCGCATCGAAGCGACCGGTGCGGTCGCCCTGCGCGAGAACGAGCAGCTCGTGCTTGCCGCCGACCAGTCGACGGCGCGCCTGCGCGCCACGGGCGAGGTCGTCCGCGCCGAAACCAACGCGCTCGTCCATGCCGCCGAGACGGGGATCGCGCAGTCGGCCGCCTATGCCGAGACGCTGCGCGCGCGGGGCATCGATCTTTCCGAAACCGCCGGCCGCGTGGGCACGCAGCTTGGCGAACTGCACGAGGCGCTCCGCACCCGGACCGTCGAGCTCGGCACGGTCGCCGAGGACCGGACCGCGATACTCGCGCGTTCGGCCGAGACCCTGCGCCTGGGCACCGAGGCGATCGACGCCGCCGCCGCCGCCGCGCGCCTGCGCCTCGACGAGGCCGCCGGCGACGTGGCGCGCAATGCGCGCGATTTCGAGGCGACGGCGCACCAGGCGACCCAGCGCCTGCGCGACGGGGCCGAGACGCTGCGCCAGCGTGCCGGCGAGGCCGACGCCAACATCGCCGCGACGGCGCAGCATCTGGATTCGACCGCCGCCGCCCTCGCCAAGGACGCGCACGAGGCGGCCAATGCCGTCGATCGCGCCAGTGCCCGCATGGAAGCGAGTGCCGAGGCGGCGCGCCGCGAGAACGAGCAGCTCGTGCTTGCCGCCGACCAGTCGGCCGCGCGCGTGCGCGGGGCGGGCGAGACGTTCCGTACCGAGACGCATGCGCTCGTCCATGCCGCCGAGCAGGGGCTCGACCGGGCGGGGCAGCTCGAGACGGCCATCGCCCAGCGCGCGCTCGAGACCAGTGCCGCCGCCGACCGGGCAATGACGCGCCTCGACGAGGCGGCCGACTCGCTGCGCAAGCGCGGACTCGAGGTGTCCGAGGTGTCGGGCAGCGCCGTGCTGTCGATCGGCAATGCCGGACAGGCGCTGCGCCGCGAGGCCGAAGAGCTAGCAGGCGCTGCCGCCCAGTCGGCCACGCGCGTCAACGAGATCGCGGCGTTGCTCGACCAGCGTTCGGGCGAGCTCGCCTCGATCGCCGCACAGGCCGGCCAGCGGCTCAAGGAAACGTCCGAATCGCTGCGCGCGCGCACGGGCGAGATGGAAGGCGCGGCCGAGCGTTCGGCCACGCGCGTGGGCGCCATCGATGCGAGCCTGCGCGACCAGTCGCTGTCGCTGCTGAAGACGATCGAGCAGGTCTCGGGCCGCGCAAGCGAGGTGGGTGCCGTGCTGGAAAGCCAGGTCGCCGCCGTCGCGCGCGCGTCGGACGACGCGACCGCACGCCTGCGCGCGTCGAGCGACGTGTTCCGCGACCGTGCTGGCGAGATGCAGGTCCTTGCGGTCGCCACCACCGAGAAGGTCTCGGCGACGGGTGCGGAGACCGAGCGCCGGCTGCAGGCGCTGGCCACCCACGCGGTCGAGACGTCGGGGCGGCTGGAGGAAAGCGGCGAAGCCTTCCGCCAGCGTCTTGCCGACATGAACCGCGCCGCCACCAGCGTCGGCGGCCTGATGGCCGAGGCCAGCGAGACGTTCCGCCGCCATACCGGCGACCTGCAGGTCGCGGTCGACGGTGCCCTGTCGCGCATCGGCCAGTCGGGCCAGGCGCTGCGCGAGCGGACGGTCGATCTGGGCGGGGCGGCGGATGCCGCCGAGGCGCGCCTGTCGATGGTCGCCGAACTGCTGCGCGGCAACGCGGGCTCGCTCGCCGACATCGCCGACCGCTCGTCGGTCAAGCTCGATGCGCTGGGCGAGGCGCTCGTGCGCCGGGCGGCGGAGCTTTCCGCCATGTCCGACGGCACGGCCGCCCGCCTTGCCACGGTCGACGCCACGCTGGGCGAGCAGCGCGAGAACCTCGTGCGCACGCTCGAGATGCTGGGCGGACGCGCCAACGAGCTTGGCCAGGTCCTGCGCGGCCAGGCCGACCATCTCAACGGCGTGGTCGCCGAAGCGGGCGAGCGCCTGTCGGAAGTGGGCGCCCAGTTCGACCGGCAGGCCCGCGAGGCGGCGGATGCCGCGACGGTGGCAAGCCAGCGCCTCGGCGAGACCGGAACCTCGCTGCGCCGCCGCTCGGACGAGCTGCAGTCGGCCGCCCAGGAAGGCGGCATGAAGCTCGAAGCAACCGGCGAGAGTTTCCGCCGCCGCGCCGAGGAGGTCATAGCCGCCGTCGGCCAGGCGGCCGCGCGCATCGCGGGCGTGGGCGAAAGCTTCGCGCGCCAGACGCGCGAGCTGGGTGTCGCGATGGATGCCGCCGAGCGGCGCATCGCGGAAGCCGAACGGCTGCTTGCCGCCCAGTCCGAGACGCTGGATGCCGCGGCCTCGAAGGTCACGCGCGAGGCGTCGGACGCGACCGACGCGTTCCGCCGCCAGGCGGACGACCTCGCCGCCGCCGCCGCATCGGCCAACGACGCGCAGTCGCGCCTCACGGCCAGCGAGTTCGAGGCCAAGCGCGGGCGCTTCCTGCGCGCCTCGCGCCTCGTGGTCGAGGGCCTCAACTCGCTGTCGATCGACCTTGCGCGCACGCTCGACCCGAGCGTGACCGACCGCGTGCTGAAGGAGTTCCTCGGCGGCGACCGCGGCGTGTTCGTGCGCCGGCTGCTGCGCCTCAACTGGGGCACGACGGGCCGCGTCGTGCAGAAGCGCTACGGCGAGGACGCGGATTTCCGGCGCTACGTCACCGACTATCTGACGCAGTACGACCGCCTGATCGCCGACGCGCGCGAGGCCGATCCGGAGAACGTGCTCGTGTCGACCTTCCTGTCGGCCGACGTGGGCAAGCTCTACATGACGCTGGCGTCGATCGTGGGCTGGAAGAAGTAGGGCGCGTCAGGCCCGCCAGGCGGGCACGGCGCGCGCGAGCGTCCACATCAGCCGGTCGAGGTCGGCGGTCATCGTC
>JBIKWI010000151.1:0-8761 GCA_044356395.1 Tagaea sp.
CGGGCTCGACGGACTAAGGACGGTAGATGGACACGACGCCGCAACGGACGGACGAGGAAACGCTCCTATCCGATCTCGATCGGATCAAGCGCACGGGCAACACCGTTCCGCGCATGTCCGTCGTCATTTCCATGCAGCGGCAGGCTTGGTTCAACCGCCGGCGCGAGAACTACTTCGTCATCTTCCACGCCATCCGCGAGATGGTGCAGCGCGCCGAAGGCACGATCTATTCGCTCGCGAATTTCGACATCGTCTTCGTGTTCCGCGTCGACAATCCCCAGCAGTTCGAAAGCATCGTCACCGAACTCGACGACCTGCTGCGCCGCCATTCCGTGGCGACCGGTATGCCCGACGAGAACATCGAGGAAGCCTGCTCCTGGTACAGCTTCGAAACGCAGTTCCCCGATTTCTACGACTATGCGAAGGCCGCTCTCGAGGAACAGAAGAGCCAGCAGGAAGCCCGGCTGCGCGCCATGCAGCGTGCCGGCGCCGCCGCCGGCCCCGCCTACGGCCAGAACTTCCAGACGCTGACGCCGGCGGTCCTCGGCCAGCTCGAAGAGGCGTTCGCCAAGGCCGACGCCAAGACGCTGCTGCGCAACCAGCCCATCTCGATCGCGCTGACGGCAAACCAGCTGCGCCCGATCTTCCGCGAGTACTTTTTCAGCGTCAACGACGTGCGCAACCTGCTGCAGCCGCGTGTCAACATGCGCGGACAGCGCGGCCTCTTCCAGATGCTGACGCGGACGTTCGACAGCCGGCTTTTGCGGGCCCTTTCCGAAGGTTTCCTGACGAAGACCGCGGGCAACATCTCGATCAATCTCAACGTCGACACGATCCTTTCCGACCGCTTCCGCGAGTTCGACCAGCGCATCGGCTCGTTCATCGCCAAGGGCAACATCATCATCGAGATCTCGCGCCACGACGTGTTCGCGGATTTCGAGGCCTACAACCGCGCCGTCGACACGCTGCAGAAGGCCGGCTACCGCTCGCTGCTCGACGGGCTGACGCCGGACACGCTGACGTTCTTCCGCCGCTCGGAACTGCGCGCCGATCTGGTCAAGCTCTTCTTCTTCAAGGACCATGCGGAAGACTGGCGCATGAAGGGCCTCGCGGCGATGCTGGCGGAAGCGGACATCAACCGCATCATCATGGGCCGCTGCGAGACGCCGATGGCGTTCGAGCTCGGCCAGGCGGTGGGCATCCGCATGTTCCAGGGTTGGCATGTCGACGCGCTGATGCGCGCGATGATGCCGGCTGCCCCGCCGCAGCGTTAGGCCCTGCCCGGCCGATGCGTCTGGCCGATCTCCCCACGCCGTCCCTGGTGCTCGACCGTTCGCGGATGATCCGCAACGTGGCGCGGATGCGCGCGCGGGCGGCGGAACTGGGCGTAATCCTGCGCCCGCACATGAAGACGGCGAAGTCCGTCGATGTCGCCCTGGCCGTGCATGGCGGCAGGCCCGGCCCGATCACCGTCTCGACGCTGGCCGAGGCCGAGCATTTCGCCAAGGCCGGCTTCACCGACATGCTCTATGCGGTCGCGATATCCCCCTCCAAGCTAGACCGGGTCGCGGCGCTGATGAATGCCGCCCCCGCCCTCAAGATCGTGACCGACGATGTCGAAGCCGCGCGCGCCATCGTCGCGCGCGGTGCGGCCCTCGGCGTGCGCTTCCGCACGGTTGTCGAGATCGAGACGGGCGGCGGGCGGGCCGGGGTCGATCCGCGATCGCCGGAGCTTGCCTCCATAGCCGAAGCGCTCGGTCCCGCCGGGATGCTCGCGGGCGTCATGGCGCATGCCGGACATTCCTATGGCTGCGACGGGGTCGCCGAGATCGAGGACGTGGCCGAAGCCGAGCGGGCCGGCGTCGTCGAGGCGGCCGGGTTCCTGCGCGCCAAGGGCCATGCGTTCGATCATGTCAGCGTCGGCTCTACGCCGACGGCCCTGCATGCACGCCACCTTCAGGGCGTCACCGAGATGCGGCCCGGCAATTTCGTGTTCTTCGACCTGTTCCAGCACGGCCTTGGCATGTGCGCGGCCGAAGACATCGCGGTCGGCGTGCTCGCCTCGGTCATCGGCAACCATCGCGGGCGCAACCATCTGCTGCTTGACGCGGGCGCCCTGGCGCTGTCGAAGGACACCGGTGCCAACCGGCGCATCGACAATGTCGGCTACGGGCTGATCCGCGATCCCGGACAGGCGTCCCCGCGCGAGGATCTGGCGGTGCTCGACGTCCATCAGGAACACGGGATCCTGTCGACGCGGCGCGGGCTCGACGCGATCGATCCCCTGCCGTTCGCCGACTGGCCGGTCGGGCGGCGCGTGCTCGTGGTGCCCAATCACGTCTGCATGACGTCGGCGATGTACCCGCGTTACCACGTGGTCGACGGCAGCGACGAGATCGTCGCCGTCTGGGACCGCGTCAACGGCTGGTAGTCAGAACGGATATTTCGGGTTGGCGATCCGGGTGCGCGTGCGGGCTTCCTCGCGCAGCGCGCCGTAGAGGCCCGTGTCGTCGTCGTGCCGGCCGGCGCGGATCGCGTCGACAGTCGCGCGTTCGGCCGCCGTCGCCGGTGCCGCGACCTCGCGCGCGACGGTGCCCAGCGCGCTTGCCAGCATCAGGCCGTCCAGCCGGCGGTCGTCGCCCAGTGCCTGCAGCATTTCGCGCCCGAAGACGTGTGCGGCAAGGGCGGCAAGCTCGCCGGCATCCGGCCGGTCGACCGGCAGCCCGGCCGGCAGCGGCCCCGGCCCGGACGCGGGATCGATCGAGGCGAGTAGTTCGTATTCCAACTCGGCGATGCGCCGGCCGGTCAGGGCAAGATCGAGCGACATCTCGCCGCCGCCGACGAACCGCTCGCCCTGCTGGAGGGCGATCACCGCCCAGCGCGCATGGGCCATGATCTCCCAGTAGCGGATCGCGGCCGGGTCGACCGCGCGGCCCGCGACCTGCGAATAGCCGCGCAGGAAGTCCGCACGTGCCCCGATTCCGCCTGCCTCGCGCGCAACCTGCCCGAAGCGCCAGCATTTGGCGCAGAACCAGCCTATATCCTCGTCGGGATCGCCCCAGCCGGCGAACTCCCAGTCGAGGATGCCGGTGAGCCCGCCCGAATCGGCCATGTAGTTGCCGGTGCGAAAATCGCGATGGCAGAGCACGACCGTGCCGCGCGCCGGCGCATTGAGTTCGAGCCAGCGCAGACCGAGTTCCAGTGCCGGTCTCGGCATCCGGTAGCCGTCGAGCCAGGCGCGATAGCCGGCGATCGCTGCAAGTGCCGGCTTGCCCTCGGGAACCGGCAGGAACGAAAGATCCGCACGCGGCGGCCGGATCGTGTGGATCTTCGCAAGCTCGCGGCCCAGCGTTTCGGCAAGCGCCACGCGATCGCCGGTCCATTTGGCGTCGTTGGCCAGCACGTGGCCCAGCGCCGTGCCCTCGACGCGCCGCATCACGTAGAACGGCTTGCCGAGCACACCGGCGTCCGCGCACAGGCCGAGCGGTTCGGGCACGCGCACGCCGGCCCCGTGCGCCGCCGACAGGATCGCGAATTCATCGGCACGGCCGAGGCTGACGGCGACGCCCGTCGGCGCGTCGGTCCGCAGGACCGCATCCAGCGTGCCGGCATGGCGTCCGCCGCGGATCCGCGCCGTGAAGGCCCAGTTCTCCTGGATCGCCCCGCCCGACAGCTTGCGCCACGCCGTGATCTGGACCTGGTCGGCCGCGAGCGTGCCGATCAGCCAGCCGGCAAGTGCGGGCGGCGGGGCATTGGGCCTCAGCGCCACGCCCAGAACTCCGTGCGCTCCTGCGCAAGGAAGCGGGCGAGCACCATCTTGTGGACTTCCGAAGCGCCGTCGACCAGCCGCGCCTGGCGCGCGTAGCGGTACATCCATTCGAGCGGCACGTCGCGCGAATAGCCGCGCGCGCCCAGAAGCTGGATGGCGGTATCGACCGCCTTGTGCAGCACGTCGGCGACGGCGACCTTCGCCATCGACACTTCCTTGCGCGCGAAATCGCCCTGGTCGAGCTTCCAGGCCGCACGCATCGTCAAGAGCCGGCCGATCTCGATCTGCATCGCCGCCTCGCCCAGCAGCCATTGCACGCCTTCGCGGTCGATCAGCTTCTTGCCGAAGCTCTTGCGCGCCTCGACATAGGGCAACGCGATCTCCATCGCGCGGCGCGCCATGCCCAGCCAGCGCATGCAGTGCGTCAGCCGCGCGGTCCCCAGCCGGATCTGCGTCAGCTTCAGCCCGTCGCCGACTTCCATCAGCCGGTCCGCGTCGTCGATCTCCAGTCCGTCGAACTCGATCTCGCAGTGGCCGCCATGTTCCTCCGGGCCCATGATCGGGATGCGCCGAACGATGCGCCAGCCCGGCTGGTCGGCATGGAACATGAAGGCGCTGAGGCCCTTGCGCGCATCGTCCGACGTGCGCGCGATCAGGATGAAGTGCCTGGCTTCGCCGGCACCGGTGATGAACCATTTGCGGCCCTTGACCGTCCACTTGCCGCGCTTCTTCGTGGCCGTGGTCAGCATCATGCCGGGATCGGACCCGGCACCCGGATCCGGCTCGGTCATCGCGAAGGACGAGCGCACCTTGCCCTCGACAATGGGTGCGAGCCACTTCCGGCGCTGGGCCGCGGTCGCGACCTTGCCCAGGATCATCATGTTGCCGTCGTCGGGGGCGGCAGAGTTGAACACGACGGGCCCGAAAAGGGCGCGGCCCATCTCCTCGTAGCAGGCGGCCATGCCGACCGTGTCGAGCCCGCCGCCGCCCATCGATTTGGGCATCTGCAGCGACCAGAGCTTCGCCTTCTTCGCCTTCGCGCGCAGCTTCTGCAGAAGGTCGAGGCGCACGTTCTCGCCGTCGCCCCAGTTGATGTCGTGGGCCTCGAGCGGGATCAGCTCGCGGTCGACGAAATCGCGGACGGCGCTGCGTGTCTTCTCGACGGCGGGGGAAAGCGTGAAATCCATCGCGTGTTTCCGTTACGGCTTGAAGAAGGGCGCGTTGAGCAGGAGCTGGTTTTCCATCCGTGCCAGGAGCGGCGTGGAGAGCTTCAGGTACTCGCCCCACGCGGGATCGGCCGCCATCGCGGCGCGGCGTGCCGCGCGGTCGGCCGCGTCCTTGTAGCCCCAGAGATGGAGGATCTGGTTGAGGCCGCCGATGTCGGACTGGTACCAGCCCACGCAGTTGCCCAGATGCTTGAGCTGGGTCTGGAGGCCCTTGGTCTCGTAGACCTTCATCAGCTCCGGCACCTTGCCGTGGAACGTGGTGTAGAGGCGGAAATCGACGAGCCCGTAGCCGCCGGACGGCTGGCCGGGCATCGGCCAGAACGGCGCCGGCTTCATGATCATGTTCGCCTGCGACGCGAAGCGGCCCTGACTCTGGGCAAGCCACGCCTTCCAGGCCGGATCGGCGGCCATCGCGTCGCGGCGCGTCTGGCGGTCGGCGATGTCCTTGTAGCCCCAGAGATGGACGATCGTGTTCACCGTGCCGACATCGACATGGTAGTAGCCCAGCGGCGCGCCCAGATGGCGCTTCTGGACCTCGAACGCTTCCACCGGATACTCGGCGAAATAGGACGGCAGCTTGCCGGGAAACGCGGTGTAGGTGCGGACGTCGACGATCATCGTGGGGACTCCGGTCAGAGAAACGCGAGCGTGTGGCCGCCGTCGACGACGAGCACGGTACCCGTCATGTACCGTCCGGCGTCCGAGGCGAGGAGGAGAAGCGCGCCGTCGAGATCGGCCGGCTGGCCGAATCGCCCCAGTGCCACGCGCCCGACCATCTTGGCACCGGCGGGGGTCTGCAGGTAGGCGCGATTGAGATCGGTCTCGATGTAGCCGGGGGCGATCGCGTTGACCCGGATGCCGGCCTTCGCGTGGCCCAGCGCCATCGTCTGCGTCAGGCTGATGATGGCGGCCTTCGCCGCCGCATAGGCGGGCACCCGCACGCTTGTCCGCAAGCCCAGGATCGACGCGATGTTGACGACCGATCCGCCGTGGCCGTGCGCCGTCATCGCCGCCGCAGCAGCGCGCGCCACGCGGTTGGCGCCGTCGAGATTGGTCGCCATCGTCTGCGCCCAGGCCGGATCGTCGATGTCGGCGAGATTCTCCTTCAGCGCGATCCCGGCGTTGTTGATGCAGATCGAAAGCCCGCCGAGTTCGGTCTCCGCCTCCGCGATCGCGCGCGTGACGCTGGCACCGTCGGTCACGTCCATCGCCACGGGAAGGGCGCGGCCGTCGAAAGCGGCGATCTCGGCGGCGAGTTCTTCCAGCCGGTCGACCCGGCGGGCGGCAAGTGCCACGCGGGCCCCTGCCCGCGCCAGCGTCAGCGCCATGTGCCGGCCAAGGCCGGACGAGGCCCCCGTGACGAGAGCGACCTTGCCGGTCAGGTCGAAAATGGAACTCAAACGATCTCCTTGGCCCGCGCGCGCAGCGCGTATTTCTGGATCTTGCCGGTCGACGTCTTCGGCAGCGGGCCGAACACGACGTAGCGCGGACACTTGTACCGCGCGATGCGCCCGCGCAGCCAGTCGATCATCTCGGCACCGCTGATGCCCGTCACGCCGGGCTTCAGCGTGACGAAGGCGCACGGCGTCTCGCCCCATTTCTCGTCCGGTCTGGCGACAACGGCGGCCTCCATGACGGCCGGATGGCGGTAGAGCGCTTCCTCGACCTCGAGGGAAGAAATATTCTCGCCACCGGAAATAATCACGTCCTTCGAGCGGTCCTTGACCTCGACATAGCCGTCCTTGTGCCGGACGGCGAGATCGCCGGTTCGGAACCAGCCGCCCTTGAACGCCTTGCGCGTCGCCTTCGCGTTCTTGAGATAGCCCTTCATCACCGTGTTGCCACGCAACGCGATCTCGCCCATCGTCTGCCCGTCGGCGGGGACAGGCCTCGATTTCGCGTCGAGCACGGCAAGTGCGCCCAGCGTGGGATAGCCGACGCCCTGCCGCGCCATCAGCCGCGCACGTCCGTCGAGATCCAGTTCCGCCCATCCCGGCTGCCACTCGCACAAGGTCGCGGGGCCGTAGCTTTCGGTCAGGCCGTAGGCGTGCGTGACGCGGAAGCCCATCGCCTCCATCGACGCGATGATCGCGGACGGCGGGGCCGCCCCGCCGGTCATCACTTCCACCCGATGCGGCAGCGCGACCTTCACGTCGGCGGATGCATTCGCCAGCGTATTGAGCACGATGGGCGCGCCGCACATGTGCGTGACACCATTGTCGCGGATCGACGCGAAGATGAGGGCCGGATCGACCCGGCGCAGGCACACATGCGTGCCGCCAACCGATGTGACCGCCCACGTATAGCTCCAGCCCGAGCAGTGGAACATCGGCAGCGTCCAGAGATAGACGCTGTCGGGCCGCACGCCGAAGGCCAGCGCATTGCCCAGCGCGTTGAGGTAAGCGCCGCGGTGATGGTAGACGACGCCCTTGGGATCGCCCGTGGTGCCCGACGTGTAGAGCAGGCAGATCGCCTGCCATTCGTCGGTCGGCCAGCGCCCCTCGTAGTCCGGGCGCCCCTGCTTGAGGAAATCCTCGTATTCGACCGCGCTCAGGCGCGGCCCCTCGCCCTTGTATTCGCGGTCGTCGATGTCGATGACGAGCGGCTTCTTCTTCACCTTCTCCAGTGCCGCCTGGACCGTGGGCGCGAATTCGCGGTCGACGAGCAGGATCTTCGCGGCCCCATGTTCGAGGATGAAGGCGATCGTCGTCGCATCGAGCCGGTAATTGAGGGCGTTGAGCACCCCGCCGGCCAGCGGGACGGCATAGTGCGCCTCGAGCATCGCCGGCACGTTGGGCGCCATCACCGCGACCGTCTCGCCGCGCTTCAGGCCGCTCTTCACCAATGCGTCGGCGAACCGGCGCACGCGGGCGGCGAACTGCGCATAGGTCAGGCGGGTGCGCCCGTGCACGACCGCCACCTTGCGCGGGTAGACGGCGGCCGAGCGGAACAGGAACGAGATGGGCGTCAGCGGCTCGTGGTTCGCCGCCACCTTGCCGAGATCGGTCTCGTACATCGGCGTTGCGGCCGATTTCGTTTTTCGTCTGGCGACCAAGTCGTTTCCTCCCGGACTGGCGAGCTACGATTGTCGGCAGACCGCGCTACCCCGTCAACGATCCAGATGCTAGGATTCGACCGATGATCCGGATCGACATCGTCTCCGACGTGATCTGCCCGTGGTGCTATATCGGCAAGCGCCGGCTGGAACGCGCACTCGCCGCCGAGCCGCCGGGCAGCTTCGAGGTCGGCTGGCGGCCCTTCCAGCTCAATCCCGAGATGCCGGCCGAGGGCATGTCGCGCAAGGACTATCTTCGCGCCAAGTTCGGCGAGTCCGACGGCGGCGACCGCTACCGGCACGTGATCGCGGCGGGTCTCGAGGAAGGCATCCCCTTCGCCTTCGACCGCATGCAGCGCACGCCCAACACGGTGCGCGCCCATCGGCTCAACCGGTTCGCCGAGCGCGCGGGCAAGCAGGACGCGGTCGTCGAGGCGCTGTTCCTCGCCTATTTCGTCAAGGCGCTCGACGTGGGCGATGTCGACGTGCTGGTCGACGTGGCGGCCGGCTGCGGCCTCGATGCGGCCTGGGTGCGCGACTATCTGGTGTCGGACGAGGACGACGCGCTGATCCGCGAGGAAGACGCGTTCGCGCGCAAGATCGGCATCCACGGCGTGCCGTGCTTCGTCGTCGACCGGAAATTCATGGTCTCCGGCGCGCAGCCGCCCGAGACCTTCGCGCAGGTTTTCCAGCGCGTGCGCGAAAGTGCCG
>JBIKWI010000152.1:0-8554 GCA_044356395.1 Tagaea sp.
GCGGCAGACAAGTGGAGGTTCCCATGCAGATCAAGGCACTGGCCCTTGCGGGCCTTCTTCTCGCCACGCCGGCTTTCGCCCAGTCGGGTACCGTGCCGCCGGAAACGCTGGCGCGCGAGGCCATCGGCAAGATGATCGAGGCGCTGCAGGGCGTGATCGCGAACCTGCCGCAATACGCCGCACCCGAGATGGATGCCGACGGCAACATCACGATCCGCCGGCTCAACCCGCAGCGCAACGGGGCGGCCAAGCCCGCCCCCAAAGAGCCCGGCTTGACGCTCTGACCTAGAGATAGCCGGCCAGCAGCAGCATGGCCGCCAGGCCCAGCGCCGTCAGCGTTCCGGCCATGCCGGCGACCCGCCAGCGGAAATTCTCGGGCATGCGCGACACGCCGAAGGCATGCGCGCAGCGCCCGGCGGCGAGCATCGCGCAGGTCGCGTGCAGGAAGACCGGCGGCGCCCCGCGCAGTTCGGCGAACGCGAGCAGCAGCAGGACGAGCGGCGCGTACTCGGCGAAGTTCGCGTGCGCGCGCACACGCCGGTCGAGCCGCTCTTCGCCCAGCGGGCCGATCGCCTTGCGTCCGGCGCGGCGGGCGCCGATCGCGCGCACGGTGAGGAAGAGATAGAGCAGCCCGAGCAGGGCCGCGTAGACCGGTACGATTTCAAGCGCCATCGGGACCCCCGAAACGAAAAACCCCGCCGGTCGCCCGGCGGGGTTTTCTCCGGTCCGGAGCGTTCCTTACGCCGCCTTCAGCAGGCCGCGAAGGACATAGGGCAGGATCCCGCCGTGGCGATAGTATTCGACCTCGTCGACCGTATCGATGCGGCAGAGGAGTTCGACCGTCTCGGTGGCGCCCGACGCGCGCCGGATCGTCATCTTCACCGGCATGCGCGGCTTGATGCCACCCGAAATGCCCGAGATGTCGATCAGCTCGGAGCCGTCGAGCTTCAGCGTCTGGCGCGTCGTGCCCTCGGGGAACTGGAGCGGCAGCACGCCCATGCCCACGAGGTTCGAGCGGTGGATGCGCTCGAAGCTCTCGACGACCACGGCCTTGACGCCCAGCAGCATGGTGCCCTTGGCCGCCCAGTCGCGCGACGAACCCGTGCCGTATTCCTTGCCGCCGAAGATGACGAGCGGGGTGCCGCGCGCCTTGTACTTCATCGCGGCCTCGTAGATCGACGTGACCTCGCCTTCCGGCATCAGGCGCGTCATGCCGCCCGACGTTCCGGGGGCCACCTCGTTCTTGAGGCGGATGTTGGCGAACGTGCCGCGCATCATGATCTCGTGATTGCCGCGACGCGCGCCGAACGAGTTGAAGTCGTCCGGACGCACCTGGTGCTCGATCAGGTAGTTGCCGGCAGGCCCGTCCTTCTTGATCGAACCGGCCGGGCTGATGTGGTCGGTCGTGATCGAGTCGCCGAGGATGGCGAGCGGACGCGCACCCGAGATGTCGGCGAACGTGCCCGCTTCCTTGGGCAGTTCCTCGAAATAGGGGGCGAGCTTCACGTAGGTCGAGCCGGGCTGCCACTTGTACGTCATGCCGGCACTGGTCCCCATCTTCTGCCAGTTGGCGTCGCCCTTGAAGACGTTGGCGTAACGGTCCTTGAACATCTTGGCCGTCAGCGTCTTGCGGATCGTGTCGGTGATCTCCTGGTTCGACGGCCACACGTCCTTGAGATAGACCGGGCCGTCCTTGCCCATGCCCAGCGGCTCGGTCGTGATGTCCTTGAGCAGCGAGCCCGCCAGCGCGTAGGCGACCACGAGCGGCGGCGAGGCGAGATAGTTCGCCTTCACCTGCGCATGGACGCGGCCTTCGAAGTTGCGGTTGCCCGACAGCACGGCCGTGACCGTGAGGTCGCCCGCGTCGATCGCCGCGGCGACCTCGTCGGGCAGCGGGCCGGAGTTGCCGATGCAGGTCGTGCAGCCGTAGCCGGCGAGCGTGAAGCCGAGCGCGTCGAGATGCTTCTGCAGGTCGGCCGCCACCATGTAGTCCGTGACGACCTGGCTGCCGGGGGCGAACGACGTCTTGACCCACGGCTTGGTCTTGAGGCCCTTGGCCGCCGCGTTGCGCGCCAGCAGGCCCGCCGCGACGAGCACGGCCGGGTTCGACGTGTTGGTGCACGACGTGATCGCCGCGATCACGACGTCGCCGTTCTTCAGCGTGTAGCCGCCGTTGGCCGCGACCGGCACGCCGTCCTTGGCGTTCTTCGGGCCGACCAGTTCGGGCAGCGCCTTCTCGAAGCCGGCCTTGGCGGCCGAGAGCAGCACGCGGTCCTGCGGGCGCTTCGGGCCGGCCAGCGCCGGCTCGACCGACGACATGTCGAGTTCGAGCGAGTCGGTGAAGACCGGATCGGGCGTGTTCTCGTCGCGCCACATGCCCTGCGCCTTCGCGTAGGCCTCGACCAGCTTGACGCGCGCAGGCTCGCGGCTCGTGAAGGTGAGGTAGTTGATCGTCTCCTTGTCGATCGGGAAGAAGCCGCACGTGGCGCCGTATTCCGGCGCCATGTTGGCGATCGTCGCGCGGTCGGCAAGCGACAGCGTGTCGAGGCCGGGGCCGTAGAACTCGACGAACTTGTTGACCACGCCCTTCTTGCGCAGCATCTGCGTGACGTTGAGCACGAGGTCGGTCGCCGTCATGCCTTCGCGCAGTTTGCCGTTGAGCTTGAAGCCGACGACCTCGGGGATCAGCATCGACACGGGCTGGCCGAGCATCGCGGCTTCCGCCTCGATGCCGCCCACGCCCCAGCCCAGCACGGCCATGCCGTTGACCATCGTGGTGTGGCTGTCGGTGCCCACCAGCGTGTCGGGATAGGCGTAGGTCGTGCCGTCGCCGTCCTGCGTCCACACCGTCTGGGCGAGATATTCGAGATTGACCTGGTGGCAGATGCCCGTGCCCGGCGGCACGACGCGGAAGTTCGAGAACGCGGACGCGCCCCAGCGCAGGAAGGCGTAGCGTTCGCCGTTGCGCTCGTATTCGAGCGCCACGTTCTTGCCGAAGCTGTCGGCCTTGCCGAAATTGTCGATCATCACCGAATGGTCGATGACCAGATCGACCGGCGAGAGCGGGTTGATCTTCTTGGGATCGCCGCCCATGGCGACCATCGCGTCGCGCATCGCGGCGAGATCGACCACGGCGGGAACGCCGGTGAAGTCCTGCATCAGCACGCGCGCCGGACGATAGGCGATCTCGCGGCTGGACCGGCGCTCGGCGAGCCAGCCCGACATCGCCTTGACGTCGTCGACCGTGACCGTGCGCCCGTCTTCCCAGCGCAGCAGGTTCTCGAGCAGGACCTTCAGCGAGAACGGCAGGCGCTCGATGCCCTTCATGCCCGCCGCCGCAGCGGCCTCAAGGCTGTAGTACGTGTAGTTTTTGCCGTCGACCGTGAGGGTCCGGCGGGTCTTCATCGTGTCTTGGCCGAAAGTGGGCACGGTCGATCTCCCCTATATCCCTGATGCGAAAGAAAACACGGGGCCTTGGATAGCACGCCCGCCCGGCGCATTGAAGTGCGCAGCGACGCGCCCGGATGTCGTCCCGTCAAACACTTGTTAACGGTCTTCCGTCCATATTGGAGGCGTTCCGGGCAGCCATGCCCCACGCCGAGGACAGGAAGTTGACGGCCCCGCCGAACACGCAAAGCCCGCAGTCACGGGACGGGCAGGACGAGGCCCTTCAGCCCGGCCTCGACCCGCTGCGCGTGCGCATGTGGGTCCTCGCCCTCGTGGCCCTGATCGGCTTCGTCGTCGCGGGTGTCTTTTTCAACGCGGTCAAGAGCGCCTACGGGCGCAACGAGGAAGCCGCCGCCCGCCAGGCCGCCACGCTCGCCCGCGCGATCGAGGAACATGCCGGCAAGAGCTTCGGCGCCGCCGACCGGACGCTGGCCTCGCTCGTCAAGCAGGTGGCGAACGGTGCCGCCGGCGAACGCCGGAGCCTGCTCACCATGTTCCGCGAGCGGCGCGATCTCGTTCCGGGCGCGCTTGCCGCCTTCACCGTCGATCCCGAAGGACGGGTGCGCATCGACACGGCGCTGGGCACCGACCTGAACTCGGATCCGGCGAGTGCGGCCTTCTTCGCCGGCATGCGCGACGCGCCCGAGGACGTGACCTGGATCTCGCCGCCGCTGCGCGAGCCGGGCATGCCGGCGCCGCACGTCTTCCTGGCACGGCGCTATTCGGACAAGGACGGGTATTTCGGCGGCATCGTGGCGATGACGATCGATCTGGGAAGCTTCAACGACTTCTACGCGACGCTCGACGTGGGGCCGAACGGCACGATCGGCCTGTGGCGCACCGACGGCATGCTGCTCGGCCGGCAGCCGATGATCGCCGGGCAGATCGGCCATGTCTTTCCCGGACCGATGCCGGACGCCCTGCGCGACGGCGAGACCGGGGGCGCGGCACTCGTCGTGTCGCAGATCGACGGGATCGAGCGGCGGTTGGCCTGGCGCCGGCTGGCCGACGTGCCGGTCGCGGCATCCGTGGCGCTGGCGACCGCCGACTACAGGGGCGGCCTGCTCGCCGCAGTGCGCCAGCAATCGACCGCCGCCGCCGCGGGCGCCGTCCTCGTCCTCGCCCTGGCGGTGCTGGTCTATGTCCAGCTCGGCCGTCTCGCCCGCGTCGATGCGGCCTACCGCGCCGACCGCGACCGCGTCGCCCAGTCCCAGCGCCAGCTGCGCGGCGTGATCGACGCGATCCCCGGCATCATCAACGCCAAGGACGAGCACGGGCGCTATACCCTGATGAACGCGTTCCAGGCGCGCGTCTTCGGCACCACGCCCGACCAGGCGATCGGCCGGCGGCTGGCGGACTTCACCGACCCCGAGTTCGCGCGCGAGGTCGAGGTGCGCGAGCGCGTGGCGATGCGCACGCGCACCACGTCGCACGGCGTGGAGGACACGTTCGTGATCGACGGCGTGCCGCGCAGCTTCCTTGCCAGCAAGGTGCCGATCGTCGATCCCGACGGGATCGCGCGCCAGATCGTGTCGGTGGCGACCGACGTGTCGGCGATGAAATCGGTCGAGCAGAAGGCCCGCGCGGCCGAAGCCCGGCTGCGCGCCGCGCTCGATTCGATCCCCGAGGGTTTCGCGATCTTCGACGAACAGGACCGCCTGGCCGTCGCCAACGAGCCGTATGCGCGGATGTTCTGCGGGCACGACGATCCCGCCCGGCTCCACGGCGAGACGTTCGAGGCGCTGGTGCGCGAATCCATCCGCAACGGCGAGACGCCGGAGGAAGGCTACGACATCGAATCGTGGGTCGCCGAGCGCGTGCGCCGGCATCGCGAGCCGAAGTCGACCCCGATCCTGCTCAAGATCGGCGGCGGCCGCTGGATATCGGTCGCCGAGCAGCGCGTGCCCGGCGTCGGGCTCGTCGGGGTCCGCACCGACGTCACGCGGCTCATGGAGACCGAGGCCGAGCTGCGCCTCGCGCGCGACCAGGCGGAGGCGGCCAACCGCGCCAAGTCGCAGTTCCTCGCCAACATGAGCCACGAGCTGCGCACGCCGCTCAACGCCATCATCGGCTTCTCCGAGATCATCGAGGGCCAGATCTTCGGTCCGGCCGGCCACCCGCGCTACGTCGAGTACGCGCGCGACATCGCGGATTCCGGCCGCCATCTCGTGTCGCTGATCGGCGACGTGCTCGACATGTCGAAGATCGAGGCGGGGCGTCTCGAGCTCGAGGAATCGCACGTCGATCCGCTCGGCGTCATCGAGAGCGCCGTCGCCCTCGTGCGCGGCGATGCCGTGGCGCGCGGCGTGCGCCTCACCCAGGAAACCGCCGGGCTCTCCGAGACGGCCCTGTGGGTCGACGCGCGGGCGATGCGCCAGGTGCTGCTCAACCTGCTGTCCAACGCGATCAAGTTCACGCCGCAGGGCGGCCGGGTCGAGGTGCGCGGCTGGCGGTCGCCCGACGGCGTGGCCATCGCGGTCGCCGATACCGGCGTGGGCATCCCGTCGGCCGAGCTGCCGCACGTGACCGAACCGTTCCGCCAGTCGCCCGGAACGGCCGCGCAGTACGGCGGCACCGGGCTCGGCCTGTCGATCACCAAGCATCTGGTCGAGTTGCACGACGGCCGGCTCGAGATCGAGAGCGCGCCCGGCAAGGGCACCACGGCGACGGTCTGGCTGGCGATCGGGCGCGTCGCCACGAAGGATGCCGCGTGAGCCGCTAGACCCTGAGGAACGCCGCCAGCCGGTCGAGCACTTCGGCGCGCGCCTGGAAATGGGGATGGTGCGAGGCCTTGGGCACGGCCCAGGTGGCGCAAGGGCCCCCGACCGCCGCCTTGATGCGCGCAAGCTGGTCGAGCGTGCCGTATTCGTCCCCTTCGCCCTGCACGGCCAGGACCGGGGCCGTCAGCGTGCGCAGTTCGCCCTCGATATTCCAGGCACGGAAGGGCGCCGAGAGCCACGTATCGGCCCACGCGCGGAACAGCGCGTCGGTGCCCTCGCCGTGATAGCGCATCAGGCGCGCGCGCAGATCCGTGCCGGCATAGGTGAGCTGGGCGGCCCGGATGCCGGCGAGCGTCACGTCCTCGACCAGCACGTGGGCCGCCATCGTGACGATGCGCCCGAACCGCGCCGGCTGGCGGGCGCCGGCCAGCAGTGCTATCGAGCCGCCGTCGGAATGGCCGACGAGATCGGCCTTCGGGACCGCGAGCGCGTCGAGGACCGCCAGAAGCGTGGCGGCCTCGCCGTGCAGATAGGCGGGCGTGCGCAAGGCCGCCGGCGGCGAGGAGCGGCCGTGGCCGAAGCGTTCGTAGACGATCCCCGGCCGGTTGGCGGCGGCGCACAGTGCGGCGGGAAAGTCGCGCCACTGCGCGATCGAGCCGAGGCCCTCGTGCAGGAACACGAGCGGCGGCACGCCCGGCCCGTCGATGCGCACGGCATGCAGCTTCCTGCCTTCCAGAGGGATGAAGAACGGCGTGCCCTGCTTGACCAAGATCGACCTTTCGACTTAAGTGGACCGGCGCGATGTCCTGCCGCGAACGACGGGTTCTACAACCGTCGGCGTGGCCGCAGGAAGGGGCACGTGGCGACAGGGAGAAACGGACGACCGACCATGGCTCCAGGCCCGACCCGCGATCCGTCGCTCGACACGTTTCCCAAGCTGCTCGCGCATAACGTGCGCGTGCGCGGCAACCGCCCGGCCATGCGCGAGAAGGAACTGGGCATCTGGCAGAGCTGGAACTGGACCCGGAGTGCGGCGGAAATACGGCGCATCGCCGGCGGTCTTGCGGAGCTGGGCGTGGCACGCGGCGACAAGATCGTGCTGGTCGGCGACAACCGCCCGAAACTCTACTGGTCGATATGCGCGGCCCAATGCCTGGGTGCCGTTCCCGTGCCCGTCTACCAGGACGCGGTCGCCGACGAGATGGCCTATGTCGTCGACCACGCCGAGGCGCGCGTGGCCATCGCCGAGGATCAGGAGCAGGTCGACAAGCTGCTCGCCATCCGGGCCCGCACCGGCCTGCCCAAGACGATCGTCTATGACGATCCGCGCGGCATGCGCAACTACACCGACGAGGGTCTCCTGTCCGTCGACCGGCTGGTCGAGGCGGGCGACGCGCACGCCCTGGCCCATCCGGGCTTCCTCGACGCCGAGATCGCCAAGGGCAAGGGGTCGGACGCGTCGGTCATGCTCTACACGTCGGGCACCACCGGGCAGCCCAAGGGCGTGCTGCTGAGTTTCGACAACGTGATCCGCACGGCCGAGAACGCGATCCGCTTCGACGGCCTCGACGAGACCGACGAGATCCTCGCCTACCTGCCGATGGCGTGGGTCGGCGACCACATCTTCTCGTATGCCGAAGCCTACGTCGCCGGCTTCTGCGTGAGCTGTCCGGAATCCGGCGCCACGGTGATGACGGACCTCAAGGAGATCGGGCCGAGCTTTTTCTTCGCGCCTCCGCGCATCTTCGAGAACATCCTGACGCAGGTCGCCATCCGCATGGAGGATGCCGGCACGGTCAAGCGCAACATGTTCCACTACTTCATGGGCATCGCGAAGCGCGTCGGCATCCCGATGATGGACGGCAGGCCCGTGTCCGCCGTCGACCGGCTGCTCTATGCCGTCGGCGAACGTCTCGTCTACGGCCCGCTCAAGAACGCGCTGGGTCTGGCGCGCATGCGCATCGGCTACACCGCGGGCGAGGCGATCGGCCCCGACATCTTCGACTTCTACCGGTCGCTGGGGCTGAACCTGAAGCAGCTCTACGGCGCCACCGAAACCTCGGTCTTCATCTGCATGCAGCCCGACGGCCAGATAAAGTCCGATACGGTCGGCGTGCCCGCGCCCGAGGTCGAGATCAAGATCGCCGAGAACGGCGAGGTGCTGGTGCGCTCGCCCGGCATCTTCCAGAGCTACTACAAGAACGATCTGGCGACCGCGTCGGCCAAGGATCGCGACGGCTACTACTTCACCGGGGATGCCGGCTATTTCGACAAGGACGGCCATCTCAAGATCATCGACCGGGCGAAGGACGTCGGGAAACTGCGCGACGGCACGCTCTTCGCGCCGAAGTATCTCGAGAACAAGCTGAAGTTCTTCAGCTACATCA
>JBIKWI010000022.1:0-28967 GCA_044356395.1 Tagaea sp.
CTGCTCGCTCTCGAGGGCGCTGGCAAGATCCGGCGTGGCCATGAGGGATTCGACCCGGTCTTGCGTCGCGTCATCCGCGGTCTTGTCGTCGTTCGAACTCATTCCCGGTTGCCCTCGATGCCGCGCGTGAAGCGTCCGACGCGAATGTGCGCGTTCCGGACTTCGGGAATTCGATGCGGCATTCGTGCTGGACTCTCGATGAAGCGGGGACACTGGCGAACGCGCACCGGACGCACAAGCGTCGGAATATACCCATGCCCCGCCGTTCCGGCGGACGGGAGCGTCAATAGCGCTTTTCTTGCAGCAGCTTGTCCGCCCGGCCAATGGCGGCGAGAGCCAGGTCGACGAGCGGCGTGACCGTCGCATTCGCGCCGTCGATCTGCCGGGCCATGCGTTCCCAGTCGGGCAGTATCGTCGCGATCTGGCCGAGGCCGGTCGAAAGAAGCTTGGCGGACTCTTCCAGTCCGAGCGTGCAGGTCGCCCAGGCGGCGGACTTGTCGCCTTCGGTTTCGCGGATCGCCTGGCAGGCCGGGCCTTGTTCGCCCAGATAGGTCGCCAGCCGCACGGCGTCGGCAAGGATCGTCTCGCTCGCCGTCCACCAGTCGCGCACATACGCTTCGCCGAACTGGCGCGCGACCAGCGGCGTGGCGACATCCGCCTTTATCCGGGAGAGGGCGTCGGCGAGATCGACGGCGACGGGCGGTGCAACCTGCGCCCCCGCCGTCCCGGCATGCAGGCATGCCAGGAAAGCGAGGGCACGAAGCCGATTCATGCCGCCTTGCGCAGGCCCGGGAGAACGCACTCGGCGATCTGCACCGCGTTGAGGGCGGCGCCCTTCAGGAGCTGGTCGCCCACGCAGAAGAAGTCGAGCCCGTTGGGTCCGAACACGAGGCTCTCGCGGATGCGGCCGACTTCGATGTCGTATTTGCCCGAAGCCGTGACCGGCATCGGATAGAGCTTGGCGGCGGGATCGTCGACGACGACGACACCCGGGGCGCGGCGCAGCGCCTCGCGCGCGGCAGCCGGCGTGACGGGCTTTTCGGTCTCGATCGTCACCGCTTCGGCATGGGCGCGCAGCGTGGGAACGCGCACGGCGGTGCAGCTCGCCTTCAGGTCGGGCAGGCCCATGATCTTCCGGCTCTCCCACGTCACCTTCATTTCTTCCTTCGTGTAGCCGTTGGGCTGGAAGACGTCGATATGCGGGATGACGTTGAAGGCGAGGGGATGCGCGAACACCTTGTTGCCGATCTTGCCGCCGCCGGCCCACTTGCGCGTCTCGTCTTCGAGCTCGGCCATGCCTTCGGCACCGGCTCCCGACGCCGCCTGGTAGGACGACACGATGACGCGCTTCAGGCCGAACGCCTGATGGAGCGGCCACAGCGCCATGACGAGGATCGCCGTCGTGCAGTTCGGATTGGCGATCAGGTTGTGGCCCTGTGCCGCCGCCGCGTTGATCTCCGGCACGACCAGCGGGATTTCCGGCTCGTAGCGGAAGGCCGACGAGTTGTCGATCACGATGGAGCCCTGCCGCGCAAGCGTGGGCGCGTGTTCCTTGGCGAAGTCGCCCGACACGGCCATCAGGACGAAGTCGATTCCCTTGAGCGCTTCCGGCTTGAATTCCTCGATCGTCTTCTCGCCGTAGGGAGTCGCGACTTTTTTCGACGCGGAGCGGGCGGAAGCGAACAGCTTCAGCTCTGCGACCGGGAATCGCCGGTCGTGAAGCACCTTCACCATCTCGATGCCGACGGCGCCGGTGGCGCCGACGACGGCGACCGAATGGCCGCGTACGTCGTTCATAGTCCCGCACTCCTCTTCGAAAAACAGGGAGCGGGACTATACGGGCAAATGCTGCGCCGCACCAGAGTTTGCGACAGCGCGCCGCAGCAGCGGCAAGGGCGCGTGCCCCTGCTTCACGAGGAAATTGTCGGGCTGGTTCCACCAGTCGGCGACGATGCCGGCATAGACCTGGCGGAAATCGATCTTGGCCTTGATGTCGCCCTGATCGAGGTCGCCCAGATCGGGAGCCGCTCCCCGGAAGCCACCCTGCACCGAACCGCCGAGCGCCAGCAGCGGTGCCGCCGTGCCGTGATCCGTGCCGCGCGACAGGTTCTCCCCCGCACGGCGGCCGAACTCCGAGTATGTGACGACGAGCGTGTCGTTCCAGCGGCCGAGATCGGTCATCGCCCCGCGGAACGCGGCGAGCGCGCCAGCCAGATTGCCGAGCAGCCGGGCGTGGCGCTGGCGCTGCTCGGCATGCGTGTCGAAGCTGCCGAGGGTGACCTTCCAGACCGGAACATCCACGCCGTCGGCGATCAGGTTGGCCGCGACGGACAGGCTGCGGGCGAGCAGGTCGCCGGCGAAGCGGCGCGGGAACCGGTCGCGCCCGGTCAGCTTGCGCTTGACCGCGTCGGCCGCCGAGACGGCCTCGTTCTGCGTGCGCACGAGGTGGCGCAGCGCATCCGGCACGCGCGCGCGCGCCGCAAGGGCCGCCATGGATTCGCTCTGTGCGAGGAACTGGCGCGGCTCGCGCATGTTCACGAGCCGCGTGCCGGGCCCCGCGAGCGGCCCGATGTTCCCGGTGCCCACGACGATGCCGTCGGCATCGGCCGTGCGCCTGCCGAAGACCGGATGTTCGGCCAGCGCATGCGTGATCCAGCCTTCGTTGGCGTACTGGTCGCTGGCGGTCGCCTGTTCCCAGATCTCGATCGAGCGGAAGTGCGAGCGGTTGGGCTTGGGATAGCCGACCGAATTGACGACGGCGAGCTCGCCGCGCTCGAACGGATCGAGGAGCTGGTCGAGGGCCGGATGGAATCCCTGGTCGGCGGTCAGGTTGCGGATTTCCGCGGCATCGATGGCGAGGCCCGGCCGAAGCCGGCGATAGAGCGGATGCGCGTACGGGATGATCGTGTTGAGACCGTCGTTGCCGCCTTGCAGTTCGACCAGCACGAGAATGCGCCGGTCGACGGGGCCGGGAAGGCCGCTCGACCGGGGGACGGCGGCGCGGGCGACCTGCGGCGCGACGGCGCCGGTTGCAGGCGCGCCCGTCGGCCCGGCGCAGGCCGGCAGCAGGCCGGCAACGGCGAGGCTCGAGGCGGCAGACAGAAATCGGCGTCGGTCCATGCGTTCCTGCCTCACATCAACTGGTAGACGGGGTCGAAGATTATGGCGCGCATCGACGCCTCGGCGTCTGGCCGGATGGCGTCCGCGACCGGTGCGACAGGTGCGAGCGCACGCCACATCGTGTCCGGCCGGCGCCACGATGCCGGCAGCGTTGCAAGCCACGCGTCGGCATCGAGATGCACCGCCCGCGCGACTTCCGGTGCCGTCGGGTTCATGGCGGGCGCCATCATGCCCATCGCGTTGCCGCTCGCCCCGGCGGGCATCGCCATCATGTCTTCGGTCGTCGCGCGCGGACGCGCCTTTCCGCCGGCCTTCAGCTTCGCGATGTCGAACGTGAGCGTGCCGTTGCAATGGAGGTCGCCCGGGCGGGATGCGCGGCAGGCCTGGTTCGCCGTCGTCTGTTCGCCGTCGAGCGCGCGATAGGTCTCGCCGTCGACCTCGAGCCAGTCGACGAACATGTTGCGGTCACCGCGGCGCACGCCGTTGGCGTCGGGCGGCGCGCCGGCATCGTTGACGAACTCGACCGATACCTTCCGGACCGGCTCGTCGACCGGAAAGCGGACGACCCGCCAGTTCCAGTCGAGCCGGTCGGGCATGCTGCCGAAGCGTGCGGTATCGATGCCGAAATCGATCTCGTGCGTGGCCACGACGCGGCTGTCGTTGACGCGCAGCACGAAGCGCGGGCCGCCCTGCCATGAATCCGCGGCAAGGCGCAGGGCGATGTCGCGCCGGCCCGGCGCCGGTCGCGGGGCCACGAGCGTGCGGTTTGCGATCAGGCGCGCGAGCACGTCGTAGCGCGCGACGAGGCTCGCCGGCGTGATCCACAGCGTGCCGCCGGGCCAGCCCTTGACGTTCGGCGGCTCGAACAGGTCCTGGCCGAGGCGCCGCCCGTGCACGGGCAAGGCAGCCAGATCGACGACCGGAAGGCCGAGATCGCGATGCACGCCGACGATCAGCGCCACGGGCGACTTGATCAGCGCGCCGCGGCCTGCCGTCGCCCAGAATGCGTCCGACAAGAACAGGGCCCGCAGGGCCGGCTTCATCTCGTAGCCGGAATCGCGCAGGACCGAAGCCACGCGTTCGATCTCGGCGTTGTCCGGCAACTCCGCATCGACGAACTCGCGCCAGAGCTTCTCGACGACGAACTGCGCGGTACGCTTCTGGGCGAGCAGGACGCGCGCCACGTCGTCGCCATGAAGACCGATGGCGCCCAGGAACGTCTTGCCGCCTTCGTCGTGCATGCCCGGCACGAAACGGTAACCGAAATCGGTCGAGCGCTCGATCGTGCGGCCGGTAAGGGCGCGCGCGATCTCCTTGATGTCCGTTTCGGTGTAGTGGCCCTCGCCGAGCGTGAAAAGCTCGAGAAGCTCGCGCGCGAGATTCTCGTTCGGACGTCCCTTGCGGTTGGTCTGGTTGTCGAGATAGCGCAGCAGGATGGGATCGGCGAGCATCGCGTAGAGGAGTTTGGCGAAGTTGCCGCCGGCCTCGCGGCGGAAGCTCGCATGCTGGTCCCACATGCGATGGACGTTGAAGCCCACACCTTCGAATCCCGAGACGAAGTGGTTGTGCCAGAAGAGCGTCATCCGCTCGGTCAGCGGCGTCGGCGTCGCGATCATCTCGGCGTACCACCACGCCTTCAGCTGCTGCAGCTCGTCGCGCCGCGCCTGGATGAAGGGCTGGCGCTGCTCTTCCTGCATCGCCGGGAAGTCGCGGTAGGGCGGCCACGTCTGCGCAAGGAAGGCCGGTCGCGGCAGCAGCGGCTCGCGCTGCATGCGGGCGAGCAGGCGGTCGACCGATGCGGCCCGGTCGAGCGGCGCCAGTTCCTCGACCTCCGCGGCCGTGGCGCCGAAGCCGGTCCGCACGAGCAGATGGCGCGCGTCCTCGGGCGCAAGCGCGGCCGCGCCGCCGGCAAGGCCGAGACAGCCCAGCATCAGTGTTGCCGAAACGCCAATGCCTGCCCAAAAACCGCGCATCCGTTTCCCCGAATGAAAATGCCCCTGCCGGCGGGGCAGGGGCATCGCACGTTCTCGACCGACGTCGAGCTTCGGAAACGCTAGCAAGTTGCGTGGTGAAATTCTACTGGGCTTTCACTTTCACGTAGCTGCCCGGTGCCGCTTCGATCACCGCGAGCTTGCCGTCACCCGGCTTACGTGCCGGAACCTGCTCGCCGGCATGGCTTTTCGCCCAGCTGTCCCACAGCGGCCACCACGAGCCGGCGTGCTGGGTCGCGGTCTCGAGCCACTGGTCGGGCTTGTGCGGCAGCTTGTCGTTCGTCCAGTGACAGTATTTTCCGGCAGCAGGCGGATTGACCACGCCGGCGATGTGCCCGGAGGCCGCAAGGCAGAAGGTCGTCGGTCCGGAATAGAGCTGCGTCGCGATGTAGGTCGATTTCCACGGCGCGATATGGTCCTCGCGCGTCGACAGGATGAAGACCGGGACGTTGATCTTGGTGAGATCGATCTTGCTGCCGAGCAGCTTTATCTTGCCGCGCGACAGCCGGTTCTCCTGGTACATCTGGCGCAGGTAGAACGAGTGCATCGCCGCCGGCATGCGCGTGGAATCCGAGTTCCAGTAGAGCAGGTCGAACGGGAAGGGCTCCTTGCCCATCAGGTAGTTGTTCACGACGAAGGACCAGATCAGGTCGTTCGCGCGCAGCATGTTGAACGTGGTGGCCATGTCGGCGCCGTCGAGATAGCCGCGCTGGTGCATCTTCTCCTCGAGGGCGGCAAGCTGCTCCTCGTCGATGAAGACCGAGAGTTCGCCGGCTTCCTCGAAATCGACCATCGTCGTGAAGAACGTCGCGGACAGCACGCGCTTGTCGCCCTTGGCGGCCATGTAGGCGAGGGTGGACGCCATCAGCGTGCCGCCAAGGCAGTAGCCGATGACGTTGACGGATTTCTCGCCCGTCGCCTTTTCGATCGCGTCGAGGGCGGCCAGCGGGCCTTCGCTCATGTAGTCGTCGAACGATTTCTCGGCGAGCTCGCTGTCAGGATTTACCCACGACACGACGAACACGGTGTGGCCCTGTCCGACGGCCCATTTGATGAACGAATTCTTCTCGCGCAGGTCGAGAATGTAGAACTTGTTGATCCACGGCGGCACGATCAGCAGCGGCGCCCGGGCGACGGTCTCGGTCGTCGGCGCGTACTGGATGAGCTGCATGAGGTCGTTCTGGTACACGACAGAGCCGGGCGTGACGGCGATGTTCTCGCCGACCTTGAACGCCGCCATATCGGTCATTCGGATCTGCAGCTTGCCCTTGCCGCGTTCGAGATCGCCCAGCAGGTTCGACAGGCCCTTGACCAGATTTTCGCCGCCGGTCTCCAGCGTCTCGCGCAGGACCTCGGGATTGGTCATCGCGAAATTCGACGGCGCCATCGCGTCGACGAATTGGCGGGTATAGAAATCGACCTTGCGCGCGGTCTTGTCATCGAGTCCTTCGACTTCCTTGACCGTGCCCTGCAGCCAGCGCGCGGACAGCAGGTACGACTGCTTGATGAAGTCGAAGACGTAGTTCTCGTCCCACAGCGAATCCTTGAACCGCCGGTCCTCGGATGTCGGGCTCACGACGGGCTCGGAGGGTTCGCCCAGCATCTTGCGCGTGGTCGACTGCCACAGCGCCATATAGTCCTGCCAGAGCGAGAACTGCGCCTGCATCAGCTTGGCCGGATTGGCCATCATGCGGGCAGTCATGTCGAAGAAGGCCTGCCCGAGGTTGAGCGGGTCGGGGTTGCCGAACTGCATGGGCGTCTGGCGGGAGATGAACTCGGAAACCAGATGCTGGCTCTGCTCGGCGATGTGCGTCATCATCCGCGACATCTCGACCGGGTCGGGGAGTTTCACGTCGCGATCCGGCTTGTCGGCCATACTCCCACTCCACTTCGGTATTCGGTGTCCCGATCAGGGACTTGGACGCCGTGCTGGCTTCGGATTATAACGGGTTCGATGTTGCAATTCCTAAAGATGCGTATCGCGCTGATCGGGCTAGCTTTTCTGGTTCTGGCCGCGTGCTCGGAGTCCGCACGGCAAGACCCCCGGGCCGATGCGGCCGATCCCGGAGACCGGCCATATCCCAATCTGGGGACTTTTCCGCCCGTGCCCGTCCGTGTTCCTGCAGCCACGCGCGAAGCCGAACAGCGGCAGCTCGTCAGCCAACGCGATGCGGCGCGGGCGTTCGATGCGCGCCTGCGCGAGATCGATCCCGTTCTCGACCCCGCCGCCCGGCCGCCCGAGCCGCCCGATCTGGCGGGGCAACCGCGTACCGGACAGGCGCCGGTTCCCGTTCCCGTTCCGGTCGCGACGGCCGCGCCGCCGGCCATCCGGCCCGAGGCGCCGCGCGTCGTCCCGGCGACCCCGCCGGCCGCCGTCGTGGATGTGCCGGCCTATGTTCCGCCGCCCACCATGCCGGCCCCGCCGCCACCCGTCCGGGCGGCCGCACCGGTCGTGCGTCCGGCGCCGCCTCCGGCGGTGCCCGTCGCACAAGGCGTCGGCGCGCGAAACGCCTGGATCATCGGCGACATCGATTTCGCCGACGGGTCGGCATTGCTGTCGCGCGAGGCACGCGGCACGTTGCGCGAGGCCGTCGTCGCCGCCCAGGAACGCGGCGGGCGCGTGCGCATCACGCCGTCCGCAGGCCGGACGCTGTCGCCGCCCGAGCAGGCGCTGTCGCCGCGGCGGGCGGCTGCCGCGGCGGGCGAACTCGAGGCCCTCGGTCTCGAGCGTGCGCGCATCTTGATGGATCCGGGCGCGCTGCGTTCGGCGCGCGTGGCGGTCGAGTTCTAGCCGGACAGGAACCTGGCGGCGGCGACGACGGCAACTCCGCCCATCGCGGCGACCAGGTCGCTCGACGACCAGCGCATGATCACCGCGATCGCGGCGAGTGCGGCCAGCTCGGCCGGATTTCCGCGCGCGGCGACCGGTGCCACGATCCCGATCATCACCGCGAGCGGCGTGGCCTTCAGTGCGGCTTCGATGCGCGGCGTGACGGGCACGAAGTGCATGAACCAGAACCCGCCCATGCGACAGACGAACGAAGCGGCCGCGATCGCGAACAGGAACGGCAGGAAGTCGGGGCGGATCGTCATTTCGGCTCGTATCTGAAATAGGTGACGAGGCCGCCGGCGATACCGGCCGCGACGATCGTCCATCCGCCGGGCGCAAGCCGGTCGACGACGAGAGCCACGACGAGTGCCGCAGTCGGGCCCGCCCAGTCCGGTCGCGAGCGGAGCATGCCCAAACCCATGGCGGCCGCGAACGCGACGAGCAGGAAATCGAGACCGAGCGCCTTCGGGTTCGCGAGGAGGCCGCCGGCGGTCGACCCCGCCAGCGTTCCCAACAGCCAGGGCGCGATGGAGGCCGCACCGGCGCCGAGGACATAGTAGATGTCCCGCTCGCCGGCGGCGTGCGCGCGCATCGAGATGACCCAGCTCGCATCGCCGAGATAGAAGAGCGTCGGCACGACCTGATGCGCCGGTGCTGCCCCGAGCCACGGCCACATTGCCGCCCCGTAGAGGAGGTAGCGCGCGTTCAGCAGCAGAATCGCCGTCGTGATCGACGCGATCGCATCGAAGCCGACATAGCCGTGACCCATCGCGCTGACGGCCGCGATCTGCGCAGTGCCGGAGAAGACGAGGACACTCATCAGCATGGCTTCGAGAGCCGACAGCGTTTCCTGCCGCGCGAGCAGGCCGAAGGTCACGCCGAAAATGAAATTGCCCGGCGCGAGCGCTGAAGCCGGAATGAAGCCGCGCTTGAAGCCTGCCCACGTGGCTGGTGGTGCGACGGCGTGCGGACTGGTCGGGGGGTTGGGCATCGGATCCCGGGTTCGTTTCGCGGTTCTTTTAGGCACTGCTCCCGTTTCCGGCAATGCTCGATAAAGCCGTTGCCCGCCAAACCTTTGGCCTTGCCGGTTTTTCCGGATGCATGGCGCGGGCCCGCATTGTAGATAGGGGCCTGCGCAAGGGCTCTGGGCGCCCGATTCCCGCGCGAGAATCAGATCCGACGAGATGGCCATGCAGGACGACTTCTATCGCATCAAGCGCTTGCCCCCCTACGTGTTCGCGGAAGTGAACATGCAGAAGGCCAAGGCGCGGGCCGTCGGCGACGACGTGATCGACCTTGGCATGGGCAATCCCGACCTGCCCACGCCGGCGCACATCGTGGCCAAGCTGACCGAGGCCGTCGCCGATCCCCGCACGCACCGCTATTCGATGTCGCGGGGCATTCCGGGGCTGCGCAAGGCGCATGCGGCCTATTACGGCCGCCGCTTCGGCGTCGATCTCGATCCCGAGACGGAGA
This sequence comes from Tagaea sp., assembly GCA_044356395.1. GTDB lineage: Bacteria > Pseudomonadota > Alphaproteobacteria > CACIAM-22H2 > CACIAM-22H2 > Tagaea. The sequence continues at coordinate 9,418 of JBIKWI010000022.1, forward strand.
CGATCGTCACGCTGGGCTCGAAGGAAGGTCTTGCCAACCTCGCACAGGCGATCACCAGCCCCGGCGACGTGATCCTCGTGCCGAATCCGAGCTACCCGATCCATCCCTACGGGTTCATCATGGCAGGGGCTTCGATCCGCCATCTGCCTACCGACGTGTCGACGCCCGAGGGCGTGGAAGCGTTCTTCTCGGCGATGGAGCGCGCCGTCCGCCATTCGGTGCCCAAGCCGCTTGCGCTGATCCTCAACTATCCGTCGAACCCGACGGCGCAGGTCGTCGACCTGTCGTTCTACGAGCGCTGCGTCGCCTTCTGCCGCGAGCACGGCATCTGGATCCTGTCCGACGTCGCCTATGCCGAGATCTATTTCGACGGCACCCCGCCGCCGTCAATCCTGCAGGTGCCGGGGGCGAAGGACGTCGCGGTCGAGTTCACGTCGATGAGCAAGACCTATTCGATGGCCGGCTGGCGCGTCGGTTTCGCGGCCGGCAACAGGACGCTGATCAAGGCGCTCGCGCGCATCAAGTCGTATCTCGACTATGGCGCGTTCACGCCTGTGCAGGTCGCCGCCGCTGCCGCGCTCAACGGTCCGCAGGATTGCGTGGCCGAGGCGCGCGAGACCTATCGCCAGCGCCGCGACGTGCTGATCCAGGGACTGGCGCAGGCCGGATGGAACGTGCCGAGCCCGCCGGCTTCGATGTTCGCGTGGGCGCCGATCCCGCCGCAGTTCGCGGCCTTGGGCTCGCTGGAGTTCGCCAAGCTCCTGATGCGCGAGGCGAAGGTCGCGGTATCGCCGGGCATCGGCTTCGGCGAATACGGCGACGGGCATGTCCGTCTGGCGCTCGTCGAGAACGTCCAGCGCATCCGGCAGGCGGTCCGCCACATCAAGCAGTTCATGTCGGCTGCGGACCGGTTGCCCGATCCGCCGACGCAGAAGCAAAAAGCCCCGGCATGAGCCAGCCGATCCGGATCGCGATCGCGGGCCTGGGTACGGTCGGCGCGGGCGTGCTGCAGGTCGTCGCGAAGAACGGCGCGCTGATCGCGCGACGCGGCGGGCGGCCGCTCGAGATCGTCGCCGTGTCCGCGCGCGACCGCGCCAAGGCGCGCGGGGTCGATCTTTCGGGCATCGCGTGGTTCGACGACGCGGCGAAGATGGCCGCCGATGCGGACTGCGACGTGGTCGTCGAACTGATCGGCGGGGCCGAAGGAATCGCGCGTCGCGTATGCGAGACGGCCCTTTCCAAAGGCCGGCACGTCGTCACGGCGAACAAGGCGCTGCTCGCCCATCATGGTACGGCGCTCGCTGCGCAGGCCGAGGCCCGGGGGCTGACGATCGCCTACGAGGCGGCGGTCGCCGGCGGCATCCCGATCATCAAGTCGATCCGCGAGGGGCTCGCGGCCAACCGCATCCATCGCGTCTACGGGATCCTGAACGGCACCTGCAACTACATCCTCACGCAGATGCGCAAGTCCGGCCGCGCCTTCGCCGACGTGCTCGCCGATGCCCAGAAGCTCGGCTATGCCGAGGCAGACCCGAGCTTCGACGTCGACGGTGTGGATGCCGCGCACAAGCTCGCGATCCTCGCCGGCGTGGCGTTCGGCACGCGCATCGACATCGCTTCCGTCCATATCGAGGGCATCCGCCGCATCGGCGCGGTCGACATCCAGTTCGCGCGCGAACTCGGCTTCCGGATCAAGCTGCTGGGCATCGCGGAACTCGGCGAAGCCGGCCTGATGCAGCGCGTCCATCCCTGCATGGTGCCGCTCGAGACGCCCATCGCCCATGTCGAGGACGTCTACAACGCCGTCGTCGCCGAAGGCGATTTCGTCGGCCGTGTCGTCGCCGAAGGGCGCGGGGCGGGTGCGGGTCCCACGGCCTCCGCGGTGGTCGCGGACCTCGTCGACATCGCGCACGGCCGCCGTCCGATGACCTTCCAGCTTCCCGCCGGCGAGCTTTCGGTGCCCACGCGCCTCGGCATTTCCGAACGGCGCGGCGGCTACTATATCCGCCTCGACGTGATCGACCGGCCCGGCGTGATCGCCGACGTGACGGCCGCCCTGCGCGACGAATCGGTCAGTCTCGCATCGATGCTGCAGCGCGGACGCGCGCCGGACGAGCGCGTGCCGGTCGTCCTCGTCACGCACGAAACCCACGAGGCCGCGATGTCGCGGGCCCTCGGACGCATCGCCAAACTCGGTGCGGTGCTCGAAGCGCCCGTCGTCGTGCGCATCGAGAGCCTCTGACACGATGAAGAAGACGGAGCATCCCATGTCCACCACGCCCATTTCGCTCGATCGCAACCTCGCCCTCGAGGTCGTGCGCGTGACCGAGGCCGCGGCCCTCGCGGCGTCGCGCCTGATGGGGCGCGGCGACGAGAAGGCGGCCGACCAGGCTGCCGTCGACGCGATGCGCCGCGCGCTCAACTCGCTTGCCATCGACGGCACGGTCGTCATCGGCGAGGGCGAACGCGACGAAGCGCCGATGCTCTATATCGGCGAGAAGGTCGGGCAGGGCGGCCCCAAGGTGGATATCGCGCTCGACCCGCTCGAAGGCACCACGATCACGGCGAAGGGCGGACCGAACGCGCTCGCGGTCATCGCGATGGCCGAGCAGGGCGGCTTCCTCAACGCGCCCGACGTCTACATGGACAAGATCGCGGTCGGCGGCGGCCTTCCCGACGGCGTGGTCGATCTCGACATGAAGCCCGAGGAGAATCTCAAGAACCTCGCCAAGGCAAAGGGCGTCGATCTTTCGGATCTCGTGGTGTGCATTCTCGACCGGCCGCGCCATGCCGAACTCATCGCCAAGGTCCGCGAGACCGGCACGCGCATCATGCTGATCTCCGACGGCGACGTATCCGGCGTGATCGCGACATCGCGTCCGGACTCGGGCGTCGACATCTACATGGGGTCGGGCGGTGCGCCCGAGGGCGTGCTGGCTGCCGCGGCCCTTCGCTGCATCGGCGGCCACATCCAGGGGCGCCTGCTGTTCCGCAACGACGACGAGAAGGGCCGGGCCACGCGCCTCGGGATCAAGGATCTGAACCGCAAGTACGGGATCCTCGATCTGGCCAAGGGCGACGTCATGTTCGCGGCGACCGGCGTGACGGACGGCTCGATGCTGAAGGGCATCCGTCGCTTTCCGGGCGGTGCGTCGACGCATTCGATCATCATGCGGTCCAAGACGGGCACCGTGCGCGTCGTCGAGGCGACCCACAACTATCGGGTCAAGCCGGGGCCGTGAGCGCGGCCTTCGCGGGCATCGAGCGTTCGGCCCTCGGCCGGCGCTGGCAGCCCCGAAGCGGCGAGACGAGCCGCATCCTTGGCCTCGCCCAGCGTCTCGGGGTCAGCGAGACCGTCGCACGCATCCTCGTCGGTCGCGGAATTCCGGAGGAGTCGGCCGCCGGCTTTCTCGATCCGAAGCTGCGCGACCTGCTGCCGGATCCCTCGCACCTCAAGGACATGGACAAGGCCGTCGCCCGGCTGGTGGCGGCGCTCGACGCGCGCGAACCCATCGCGATCTTCGGCGACTACGACGTGGACGGCGCGACGTCGGCGGCACTCCTGCACGGCGTCCTGACGGCCGCCGGCGGCGACGTTCGTCATTACATTCCGGACCGGATGAAGGAAGGCTACGGCCCGAACGCGCCGGCGCTGCTGAAACTGCGCGCGGAGGGGGCCGGCGTCGTCGTCACGGTCGATTGCGGGACGACCGCGCACGCGCCGCTCGATGCGGCACGCGAGGCGGGTCTCGACGTGATCGTCGTCGACCACCATGCCGCCGAAGCCCGTCTGCCGGCGGCTTTCGCCATCGTGAATCCCAACCGGATGGACGAGGCCAGCGCGCATGGCCAGCTGGCCGCGGTGGGCGTGGCGTTCCTGCTGGCGGTTGCGGTCAATCGCGCGCTCCGCCTTGCCGGAAAGCCGCAGGCCGATCTCCTTGCCTATCTCGATCTGGTGGCGCTCGGCACGGTTTGCGACGTGGTGCCGCTCAGCGGTCTCAACCGCGCGTTCGTGGCGCAGGGCCTGAAGGCGATCCAAGCGCGTTCGCGCATCGGTATCGCCGCCCTGGCGGATGTCGCCGGCCTGCAGGAGCGGGCGCAGGCCTTCCATCTCGGCTTCCTGCTCGGCCCGCGCGTCAATGCCGGCGGGCGTGTCGGCGAGGCGGATCTCGGCGTGCGCCTGCTCACCAGCGTGGATCCCGGCGAAGCTGCCGATCTCGCCCGCCGCCTCGACGGCTACAACCGCGAGCGCCAGCGCATCGAGGCGGAAGTCCTGGGGGCCGCGACGGCCGCCGCCGAAGCGCAGTCGCAGGACGACCTGCTCGTCGTCGCAGGCGAAGGGTGGCATCCCGGCGTGATCGGCATCGTCGCAAGCCGGCTCAAGGACAGGTTCGAAAGGCCTGCACTCGTCATCGCGATCGACGGCGAGACCGGCAAAGGCTCCGCGCGCTCGGGCTTCGGCTGGGATCTCGGCGCGTCGGTCATCGCGGCGCGCGAGGCGGGCCTGCTGATCAACGGGGGCGGTCATGCCAATGCCGCCGGCCTGACGGTCGCGCGCGACGCGATCGGTCCCTTGCGGGCGTTTCTTGCCCGACGACTTGCCGAGCACCTGAAATCGGCCGAGCGGCGTACCGTGGTCGAATACGACGGAACCCTGTCGCTTGCCGCTGCGAACGCCGAACTGATCGGCGAACTCGACAAGGTCGGCCCGTACGGAATGGGCAATCCCGAGCCCCGTTTCGTGTTCCCGGCGATCCGCGTGGCGAAGGCCGACATCGTCGGCGAACGTCATGTACGGTGTTTCCTTCAGGATTCGCGCGGTGCCCGGCTGTCGGCGATCGCGTTCCGCGCGGTCGAAACACCCTTGGGAGAAATTTTGCTGCGACGGGACGGCGCGAGCCTTCACGTTCTTGGCCGGCTCAAGCTCGATACATATCGTGGCACGGCGCGCGTCCAACTCCAGGTCGAGGACGCTTCGGAAGTCTAGGAATTAAGCAATAATTCACCACCCGCAGCTAGTGTCGGATCGGGTCACGAGTACGGGTGGAGCAGGCTTTGATCCTCGTGGAGAGAAAATTTCCAGCGAGCGGCTCGCAAGGCCGGATGCGGCATCCCCGAGCCGGAGTGCACGAACGGACGTGAGAGCGGAAAACGCCTGCAGGATGTGGCAAAATCCGGGTCGGTGATGTCGAGCGACGAGTGGAGCAGGTAGTGCACGCCGAAGACATGTTCTGCCGCATGGCGATGCGGTCCGTATCGGGCAGGCCGGCGGAGGACGCGCACGCATGAGCGCCCGCCCGCTGACCCGTATCGACCGCGCGACGTTGCGCGACATCGCCGCCGCAAACCAGCGTTACAACCAGCGGCTTCCGGAAGGACGTCGCGCGAAGCTGGCGTTTTTCGATCTCTCCGAACTGGAGATCGACGGCCTCGACTTCGCGGGGGCCGATTTCACCGGCGCGCGGCTGAAGGGCTGCTCGGCACGCGGTACGAACTTCACAGGTGCCACGCTTTTCTGCGCCGATCTGCGTTTCGCCCGCCTGCAGGGCGCCGTGCTCACGCATGCCGACCTGCGCGGCGCCAACCTGCGCGGGGCCGATCTCACGGCGGCGAACATGGTCGAGGCGGACATGCGCGAGGGCGCGCTCGCCCGCCAGGGATCGCAAGGCCATTCCGAAGATACGCAAGGCGGTGCCGTCGATGCCGCGACCGCCACGTTCCGGGGCGTCAATCTCACCGGCGCCCGGCTGACGCGGACGATCGCCATGCAGGTCGATCTTTCGGACGCCCGGCTGGTCGGCGCGCAGCTCGACGGGGTCGATTTCCGCAACGCGAATTTCACCGGCGCCGACCTGCGCGAAGCGGGGATCCGGAACTGCAATCTTTCCGGAGCCAATCTGCGCGGCGCGGTCGCGATCGGTGCCGAATTCGAAGGCGTGACGCTGGGCGATGCGGATGCCAGCGGCGCCATTCTCGACGCGAGCGTGCGCAAGGCCTTCGAGATCGCCGGAAATCCCTCGATCCGGCTCCGTGTCCTCAGCGAGCGGATCGAAGACTCCATGATCCTGCACGCGCGCTGGATCGCCACGCAAGGCGGCGCCGGCAAGCGGCTCGATCTTTCGAATGTGGATCTGACGGGGCTGAACTTCGACGGGCAGGACATGTCCGGCGCGCTGTTGCGCAATGCCTATGCGGGCGGCGCCAGCTTCCGGGGTGCCACGCTCGTCTTGACCGACTTTTCGCTGGCCGATCTCAATGCGGCGGACCTGTCGGGCGCCGACATGCGCGCCGCGACACTGAAACGCGGGTTCCTTGCGCACGCGAAACTCGTCGGCACCAACCTGCAGCCGGTCCGGATCGGTGGGCCGGACGGGCAGATCATGGCGGCCAACCTCGAGCGTACCCGACTATGGAATGCCGACCTTTCGAGATCGGACCTTCGCCGGGCCATCCTGTCCGGCGCCGATTTCGGCCACGCGAATCTCGGTGCGGCCGACCTTCGCGAATGCGTGGTGGATGGCACGAACTTTGTCGGCAGCGACCTGACGGATGCCCGGATCGATCCAGCCTTCATACGTCCGGTCGGCTGAGTAAAACGCGTCGAGCCCCTCTGCGCGATCTGCGGGCGGGGTCGTCAGGACGACAAAATCCGAATTCAGGCCTGGACGTCGACCGTGCGACCGCGGCCGGAACTTTCCGGCGGCTTGATCGAGGCGACGAGGCCGACGAGAGCTTCCTGCGCGTCATTCGCGGCCTTGAACGACGAAATCGCCGCAGCCTGCTTCACGCTGGAGTTCGCACCGGCAAGCGCCGATATGGCCGAATCGCCTGCAACGCTTGAGATGGTCAAAGCCATTGGGTTTCTCCCGTTGGATAATCACTTCTAATCTCAAAACGATATCCGAATAGCGCCCCCCCTCGCCAGCGTTGTTTTGGGCTGTTCCATTTATATGGAATATCATAGAGTTAGGGCTTGCCATGGAATCTCCGGAACGGTCGCACACCTACATGCGTTCCAGACCCGTCTTTTGGCTGGCAATGACACTGGGTGCCGCAGCAATCGCCGCGGCTCTCTGGTGGGGGCCGAGTGCGGGCCTGCGCTTCGCGCTGGATCGCAGCTTCGCGACGCTGGGCTATCGCGTGATCGACATGGGCGAAGCGTCCGTCTCGCTCCTCGGGCGGCGCATCGATATCGGGCGCATCGAACTCGAGCAGCCGGGCGGGGGGACCGTCCACCTCGATCTGGCGGACCTCAGCATCTCGCCGGCAGCCCTGTTCGACGGCCGGATCGTCGTGCCGCGCGCAAGGATTTCCGGGCTGGCGATCGAGATCGTGCGCGGCCCCGACGGCGATCTGCGCATCGCCGGCTTCCCGGTCGCGGCCGCACCGCCGCTCGCCACGTCCAAAACCGACAAGCCGGCGCTGGCCCTCGGAATCGGAAATCTCGAACTGACGGAATCGCGGGTCACGCTGCGAAGCGGGGCCACACGCATCGCCGTCGAGATCGCCCGGCTTACGATGTCCGACCTCGCGATCGGCAATCCGTCATCGCAGGTCGGCTACGAGCTTGACGCGACGGTCGGCGGCCGTCCGCTGAAGATCGTCGGGACGGCGATGCCGTTTGCGCCCGTCCCGACATTTTCCGTGCGCCTGGATGCCGATGCCCTGTCGCTCGAACCGCTTTCGGCACTGCTTGCTCCGGCACTTGCCGGAACGCTCGATGCAGCACTCGAGATCGAGCGCGACGCGACCGGAAGCACGGCGGCCAAAGGAAGGATCGCGATCCGCGCGTTCTCGATCGCCGGCCTGGCGGCCGCGTCCGCTTCCTGGACCGGCAGCCTGACGGTGCCCGATGTCCGGCGGATCCGGGGCAAGGGCGTTCTCGATGCGGCCGGCATGACGTTCGCCGAAGACGCCGTGCGCGCGATGCTCGGCTCGCTGCGCTTCGACGGCACGTTCGACGCGGCGATCGGCGGATCCGCCGCCATTTCCGGATTGCTCGACCTAGGCGATGTCGCCGTGACCATGAACGGCTCGGGCGAAGCCTCGGTCCGGACCGTGCAGGTCGATCTGGCGCAACTGCGTCTTGCGGTGGACGGCAAGGTCGATGGCCGGTTCAAGCTTGCGGCGGCGTCGATTGCCGGCAAGTCGGCGGCGGGGACGGTTCGCACGGACACGCTCGGGATGCAGGGGATCGCCTCTGTCCACGCACGGGCGCAGACGTTCGAAGGCGATCTGTCCGTCGTGGCATCGGTCTTCGAGCGTGCCGGCGAACGCTTTGCCGCCGAGCGTATCGGGGTCGAGAGCCTCCGGATCGGTCTCGCGGACGGGATCGGGAGCGTTCGCGGCGCGATCTCGATCGACGGGGCGGCTGCGCGGACGGCCGACATCGACCTCGCGGCGGCGAACGTCAGGTATGACGGGGCGATCGACCTGCGCGCCGACGGCGCGGCGGCCGGCGGAATGTTCGAAGCCGGCAAGCTTCGTCTCGCCGTGCCTGCTGCCGATATCGTGGCGTCGCTGGAGACGGCCGGATACGACGGCAGCGTGGCTGCGGGACCGGCACCTGCAACCGCCGAAGGACGGGTCAGGATGGGCGGCGTGCGCGTCGTCGACGGCACCGCACGCGAGCTTTTCGCCGCCGCGTCGGTCGATCTCGTCGGGTTCGCTTTCGACGAGGCGGGAACGAGTGCACGGCGGACGACGGTCGTCGAGCCGCGGGTGCTGCGACGCGAGAAGGCGATGGCGGGGCGCGAAGCGTTCGGCTGGCGGCTGCGGGCACCGGCCGCGTCGATCGAGGATGCGCGGATCTCGCCCGAAGGCGGGATCGCGGTCGCCTTGCTCCGCTTCGACCGGCCGACGATACGGATCACGCGGACCAAGAGCGGATTTCTCAGTTTCGAACGCGGCGCTCCGCCGGTACCCGGCGCCGCCGGCCCGGTTGCGCCGTCGCCGGGACTTTCGCTCGGCCGCGTCGAGATCGCCGATGGCCGCGGGACCTTCGAGGACCGCACGCCGCACAACGTCGTCCGCGTGCCGTTCGAACGGCTCGCGCTGGCGGTTTCCGACATCGACGACCGTCGCCCGGAGCGGCCGAGCAGCGTCACGCTCGATGCCCGCGTCGGCAGTTTCGGCAGCGCCAAGGCGAGCGGAACCGCGTTTCCGTTCGCACCCCGCCTGTCGATCGACATCGAGTTCGCCGCACGCTCGATCGACCTGCCGCCGATTTCGGCCTATGCCGACGACGCGCTCGGCGTCGACGTGCGGACGGGGACGGCTTCCATCGAGGGGCGCATCGTCGCCCGCGAAGAGAAGCTCGAAGGCACGACGAAATGGCGTCTGGCGAATGTCCGGCTCGACGAGCGCGAGGCGGGTGCCGGCGCGCTTGCCGAACAGGCCGGAGCGCCGGTCGGCACCGTGCTGTCCCTCCTGTCCGACGACGACAACAACATCGAACTGGAGATCCCCGTCGCCGGCGAACTCTACGACCCGTCGTTCGACACGGCCGACGCGGTCCGCCAGGCCGTCGGCGGCGCGCTGCGCGGCGCCTTGTCGACGACGCTGACCGTGCTCTTTCCGATCGGCACGTTCTTCTCGTCGGTGATGGATGCCGAACGGCGCGGGACCGGTGTGGCGCTTCCGGTCATCGCGTTTCCGCCCGGATCGAACACGTTCGACACGGCGACGGGGGAGGTTGTCGCGGGGCTCGCCAAGCTCCTGATCGCGCGGCCTGCGGCCCGCCTCGAGGTTTGCGGCTTCGCCGGTCCGGCCGACATCGAGGCGCTGCCGCGCCGGCCGGGCGCACGCGGTCCCGTCGACGAGAACGCGCTGCGCCGGCTTGCCGCGGCGCGGGGCGAGGCGATCAAGCGCAGGCTGGTAGAGAACGACAGGATCGACGCGGCCCGCATCTTCGAATGCAGGCCCGTCGTGGAAGAAAATCCGGACGCGAAGCCCCGGGCCGAACTGAGATTCTGATTCCGCCGGGCGGAACCGCCGCTCTAGACCTTCGGCGGATCCGGCAACGGCTGGTCGACGCGCGCCAGCAGCTGTAGCCCGATCGCCCCTTCGAAATCGCCGCCGGTCGTGTCGCAGTCGACGATCGTCGCCCAGCGCAGGTCGGCGCCGCGGAACGAGGTCTGCACGAGCTGGCAGCGCTGGAAGCGGGCGTGGCGCAGGTTGGCGCCGTCCAGCCGCGTCGCGAGCGACTTGCCGGACTGGACGACCATCGGTGCCAGATTGCAGCTGTCGAAATTGGCCCGGACGAGGTTGGCGCCCTTGAGGTTGGCGCCGCGCAGGTCGGCGGTGCGGAAGTCGGCACCGCGCAGATCCGCCCCTTCGAAAAGGCTCGCCTGCAGCCACGCGCCGCTGAATTTCGCGTGCGCGATGCACGCGTCCTTCGCCTTCATCGACGTGAGCAGCACATGGTCGGGCCACTCGACGTCGCGTAGGTCGAAACCGGAAATGTCGAGCAGATGGCCGGAAGCGCCGCCGGTCTCGATCCAGGTGCCGTGATCGCGCACCAGCGTGTGCAGCGACTCCCGCAGCATGGTCATCGGCTTGCCGCGCGGCAGGTCGGTCAGCGCGCCGGTCTCGTCGCAGCCCGTACGGTCGGCGGCGATCATCGTGGCGCCGTAGAGATTCGCGTTGCGCAGGATCGCACCGCGCAGGTCGGCGCGGGAAAGGTCCGCACCTTCCAGATCGGCGCCCTCGAGCGTCGCGTTCTTGAGGTTGGCCTTCGCGAGATTGGCGCCCTTGAGGATCGCGTCGGTGAAATCCACCATCATCGCGACGGCGCCCGACATGTTCGCATGGCTCAGGTTGGCGTTGACCATCTTGGCGCGCGACATATCGGACGGATCGGAATCGACCGTCACGCCCTGCAGGTCGCTCGCCATCCGCTTGGTGAAGATGGCGCCTTCGCGCAGGTCCGCGTTGAAGAGTTCGGCAGCCGTGAGGTCCGCGCCCTTCAGGACGGCCCCGCGCAGGTCGGCGCGCGTCAGATTCGCGCGCACCATCTTCGCCTTGGTCAGGTTGCAGCAGAACAGCAGGGCGCGCTGCAGGTTCGTGCCCGAAAGGTCGCACTCCACCATGATGGCGCCGGTGAAGTCGGCTTCCGACAGGTTCTTGCAGGCGAGATTGAGTCCGGTGAGGTTCCGGTACGAGAAGTTCGCGCGCTGTCCACCCGCGCGGCCGAGGACGAAAAGCTCGTGCTTGCGCACGGCGAGATCGCACTCGCGCTGGTCCATCGCGCGACGGCGGTGGATATCGTCCGGATTGACCAGGGCGGACATCGCGAACCTCCGGGAGTCGACAGTGAACGATTGTCGCCCGCTTCCCCACGGACGGCAAGTGACGGCGATTTCGCAATGATGGCAACGAATTGCGGCGGATTTAGGCCGCGCCGGTGCCGGCCTTAGTGAAGCGGTCCGGATCGAGACCGTCGAGCGGGACGGCCGGTGTCCGGCCCCGCACGAGGTCGGCGACGATCCGCGCCGTGATCGGCGCAAGCGTGATGCCGTCGCCTTCGTGGCCCGCCGCGACGAAGAGATTGGTGCGCAGCGCCGAGCGCCCGATCAGCGGCCGCTTGTCGGGAACGAACGGGCGCAGACCGGCGAAGGCGCGCAGTATCTCGAGCGAGGCGAGCGCCGGCAGCCGTCTGGCACCTTCCGCAAGGATCGTGCGGTATCCCTCGCGCGACACGCTGCGGTCGTCGCCGACGAACGTGCGCGTGCTGCCGATCACGTGCTGGCCGTGCGGCGTCGTCTCCAGCGTGAAGCCGTATCCCAGGCGCAGCAGCGGATCGTCCGACGTCTTCGTCGCTTCCGGATCGAGCTTCGCCGTCAGATAGCGCGCCGAAACGAGGAAGCGCGAGGCAAGCTGTCGGCCGCGCGCCGTGACCAGCAGTTCGCCGCGCCTTGGCACGACCGGCAGATCGAGGCCGACCAGGGCGCCCAGCTCGCGGCTGCCGATGCCCGCGCAGAAGACGTAGTGCTCGGCAACGAGATCGACGGTCCCGCCGAGACCGTCTTCGAGACCGGCGCGCACGATGCGCGATCCCGCCACGTCGAACGCGACCGGCCGCGCGCGCCAGAGCGTGCGAGCACCCCGCGAAAACGCCGCCTCGACGAGGGCGAGCGTGACGAGATAGGGCGTCACCTGCGCTTCGCCCGGGCAGTCGAGGCCGCCCTGCAGCGCGGGCGACAATGCCGGCTCGCGTTCGAGCAGGGCCTTCCGGTCGATCAATTCCGCCTCGACGCCGGCCGCCCGCAGCAGCATGGCATGCGCTTCCATCTTCCCGATGTCGTCGGGCGTCTCGATCAGCATCATGCCGCCGCGCCGCACATACTCGATGCGCGCGATGCCGAGTTCGGCGGCGAGATCGGCGTAGAGGAGCTGGCCGGCGCGGGCGAGTTCGAGGGCCGGCCCCGGCGTCTTCGTCGAGACCGACACGTATCCGTCGCATGCGCCCGAACTGCCGGCGTTGGGCTGGTTCCGGTCGACGAGCACGACGCGCCGGCCCGCCTTGGCGAGCTCGTACGCGCAGGCGGCGCCGATGATGCCGGCGCCGAAGACGGCGATTTCGGTTTCGATGCGGCGCATCGCAAATTGCTCCCTCGCGGCTTTCGTGGCACGGTTCGCCAACCTCTGCAAATGACCGAATCATCCTTCCAGCGCCTCGGACCGGCACCCGACACCGAGATCACCGTCGACGGCAGGCGCGTGCCGGCGCGGCTTGGCGAAACCGTCGCGGCGGCGATGCTTGCCGGCGGTTCGTGCAACGTGCTTTGCTCCGTCGGGCGCTGCTACCAGTGCGTCGCGACGATCGACGGCGTCCCGGATCGCCGGACCTGCCGTACACCCGTTCGACCCGGCATGCGCGTGACCTCGGGCATCGCGGCGGACTTCGTGCGCGGAGCTGAACGGCGCGTGCAGATCGACTGCGGCGAAGTCGTCGTCATCGGCGCCGGACCGGCGGGCGCGGCCTGCGCACTCGCGCTTGCGGCCGAGGGCGTAGCGACGACGCTGCTCGACGACAGCGAAGCCGCCGGCGGCCAGGTCTGGCGCAAGCCCGCCGGCATCGACGCAGGTTCGGGCGCGTGGCTTCGCGCGCGCGTCGCGAAGGCGAAGCATCTCGACCATCGGGCGGGCGTCGAAGTGCTGGACCTTCGCGATGGCAGGGAGGTCTGGGCGCTCGACGGGCGCGGCCACGGCCATATCCTGCGTCCGCGCGCCATCGTCATGGCGTCGGGGGCCATCGAGCGCAACGTGGCGCTGCCGGGTTGGAACCTTCCGGGCGTTCTCAATCTCGGCGGGCTGCAGGCATTGGCGAAGGGGCAGGGGATCGTGCCCGGCGTGCCCGTCCTGCTCGCGGGCTGCGGCCCGCTGCTCTATCTCGTCGCCGACGAAATGCGCGCTGCGGGCGTTACGATCGCCGCCGTCGTCGACGCGTCGGATTTTCCGTCGCTTCCGGTCCTTGTTTCGCTGGCAAAAGCACCCGGACTTGCGACGCGTGCGCTGGGATTCGAATGGCGCCTGCGCCGCGCCGGCATCCCGGTCCTGCGCGGCCACAAGGTGTCGCGCATCGAGGGCGACGGCATCGTCAGGCAAGCTAAGGTCGTGCCGGTCGCCGGGCCGGGGCCGACGCGTTCGTTCGCTGTCGGCGTCGTGGGGCTGGGCTTCGGCCTGCGGCCGGACATCGAGCTTGCGCAGGTCGCAGGTGCCGCACTGGGCCACGATCCGGCACTCGGCGGCTGGCACGCTGTCGTCGACGGCGGCTGTGCGACGAGTATCGACGGGCTTTACGCGATCGGCGAGGCGTGCGGCGTGCGCGGCGTCGAAGCGGCGTTGTGCGATGCGACGATCGCGGCGGAGGCGATCGTCGGGCATCTGGGGCGCGCGCCGTCGCCCGAACTGCGCGCGGCGGTGCGCGCTGCCCGCACGCGGCGCATGAAGTTCGTGCGGGCTGCTCGCGCGCTTGGCGCTTGGGCACGCGTGCCCGAAAGCGGTGCCGAGGCGGACACGATCGTCTGCCGGTGCGAGAATGTCGCCCGGCGCGATCTCGATGCGGCCCTGTCGCTCGATCTGGGATCGCCGGCCGCGATCAAGTTGGCGACGCGCATCGGCATGGGGCTCTGCCAGGGGCGCGTGTGCGCGTCGGTCGTCGCGGCCGCGCACGGCCAGGCCGATGGCCCGCCGCGTGCGCGTTTCCCGCTGCGTCCGTGCCCGGCGGACGCGTTCGCGCCGGACGTGCCGGTCGCCGGGTTCGTCCGGGGTTAGGCCGCGCGGGCTTCGACGGACGTTTTCTGGTTCGCGTTGGCGCCGCGGGCGGCGCGTGCCGCGCGGTTGCGAACGTCGTCGTGCAGGACCCACATCACCGTGACGAAGAACGCCGCGAACGCGACGAAGACCAGACCCAGAAAGAGCATGTCGGACGTGTCCATTCGAATTCTCCTTTGGCGACGATGGACGGATTTTTCATGGACCGCCGACGGGTCGCATTGATGTAAGTCAAGCTTCCCGCGCACGCATTCGCCCGCAGGCCGGTATCGCCGCATGGCTTGTCGGCGATGCGCGTCGATCCGGGTAGACCGTGCCGTGGACGGAATCGTGATCGAGTCGGCGCTGGAACGCCTGCCCGGACGAAAAGCGTCGACGAAATAGTTCGATCCCTTCCGCTTCGGGTGATCGGCGGGCATTTCCGCCTCCGATCTTCGCCGGGTGTATTCGGTGGATTGGCTTCAAGACCTAAGAATAACTGATTGAAATAAAAACATTCTGCGATGAGTGGAAAAACGCTCAAATAATAGCCACTGCCAAGACTGCTTCCTGGAAGTCATAGACCAACTTCGTTTGTAGGGTAATTTATGCGGTAAGATAGTTAATATATTATAAATAAAGCGCTATTTCGGAAGTATCCAGCATTTCATCTATACGAAATACTTATGTTGACGTGTTGATGCCGGTGCCGTAATTTATTCCGGTCGGAATCTGGGCAGAGAGTACCCGAAAGCAACAGGGATACAAACGGCACAGATGCTTACGCGATGGACGTCGGTCCGTTGCCGCAGATCGACAGCGTAGCGAACGGAACGACAATGGCCGAGCGCGAGACTTTCACGATCCGGGTTGGACAGGATCTCGTCGTCGACGGGTTCAAGAGCAGCACGCTGCTCCGCTTCGAAGGACCTGGCCTTTCTCTGGCAAGTCTCACCGTCACGCAGGTCGGCAGCGATACGCTGATCACGTTCGCCAATTCGAACACCCGTGTTCGCCTGACGAATTTCGAAGCGCCGAGCCTTCTCGGCGGTTCCGGTAGCTATGCCAACGCATTCCAGTTCTCGGCCACGTTCTCGAGCGATGCCGGTGCTACGGGCACGTCGGGCAACGACATGTTCTCGGGCGGTGCCGGCAACGACGCGCTCAGCGGCGGCAACGGCAACGACAGTATTTCCGGCGGTGCCGGCAACGACACGATCTCGGGCGGCGGCGGCAACGACACGCTGGGCGGCGGCGTCGGCAACGACGTGCTGAACGGCGGCACGGGCAGCGATCTGCTCGACGGCGGCGAGGGCGACGACACGCTCGTGGCATCCGCGGACGCCACGTTCACGAACGGCTGGTCGGCATTCAATGCCGGTACGCCGGGTGCGGCCGGCACCGGCGAGACCGTGTCGATCCAGGGGCAGGTCCGCAGCTACGACGTGTTCGAGGGCGGCGAGGGTTTCGACCGCATCTCGCTGAGCGGCGGCAACGACGCGCTCTTCCTCGACGACGGCTACAGCCCGCAGCCCACGCCGGGGGGCCGCATCCGCGGCATCGAGGCGATCGACGCCGGCGACGGCAACGACGTGGTCGACCTGACGAGCACCCGATACGCCGTCGGCGACGTGATCGTGGACGGCGGTGCCGGCAACGACATCCTGTGGACCAGTGCCGGCAACGACAGCGTGCTCGGCGGTGCGGGCAACGACCGGATCTGGACCGGTGTGGGCAACGACACGATCTCGGGCGGCTCGGGCAGCGATACGATCGACGGCAGTGCCGGCATCGATACGGCGGTCTTCACGAGTTCCTACGTCGGCTATCGCCTGACGGGCATTCCGAGCAATTTCGAGATCGTCGACATCGACCCGACGAACGGCGACACCGGTACCGACCGCATCCAGAACGTCGAGTTCCTCGACTTCAACGGCACGATCGTGTCGACCCAATGGGCGATCAACGTGGCACCCTCCGCCGCGAACACGACGATAGGCGGCCCCGAGGACGTGACGCTTTCGGGCAGGCTTGCCGGCATCGACCTCAACGGCGACACGCTCGTCTTCGCTCCCGTCACGGGTCCGGCGAACGGCACGCTGACGATCAACGCCGACGGGTCCTATTCCTATGCGCCGACCGCCAACTGGAGCGGCACCGACGCGTTCAGCTACCAGGTGTCCGACGGCCGCGGCGGTACGGCCACCGGCCAGGTCACGGTCAACGTGGCACCCGTCGCCGACCAGCCGTCGCTGACGGTTTCGCTCGGCACGCCGGTCGTGAACATGGGCACGAGCAGCGTGTCGATGACCGGCTACAGCGGCTCGGCGGGCTACAACAGCAGCTACGGCATCTACACGATCGGCGCCGACGGCCTGCCGTCGACCGGCCAGATCGTCTGGGCGAACGTCAAGAATCATGTCGGAGAGACCGCGACGGTTTCGGGCGTCGATCCGACGAAGGTCGGCTTCTTCGTCATTCCCGACGGCGCTTCCAACAACGGCAGCAAGATCACCGACGGCGAATCCGTCCGCTTCGAGAAGAACGCGCAGGGTCAGTGGACGGTCGTCGACTCCCAGGGCAACCGCTTCTCGGGCGACGGCGCCAACGTGCTGTTCGACAAGCCGGCGCTCAACGCCGGCAACTACGCCCAGCTCCAGGACAATGCCGGCAACACCGGCGACCAGAACTGGGAAGATCTCGCCGGCGGCGGCGACCGCGACTTCAACGACCTGAACGTCGCCACGGCCTGGACATCGAACAACAACGGCCGCGCGACGATCCCGCTGAACATCGCGACAGGCACGCCGGACGCCGACGGTTCCGAGCGCCTGTCGATCCAGGTTTCGGGCCTGCCGACCGGATCGATCCTGAAGGACGCCTCGGGCGCCACGCTCGTGCCGAATTCGAACGGCGTCTACGCGCTCACGACGGCACAGCTTCCCGGCCTGACGGTCACGACTCCAGCCGGCTATAGCGGGCCGATCACCGCCAACGTCGTGTCGGTCTCGACCGACGGAACATCGATCGCGTCAGCGTCGGCTTCGGGCAACGTTTCGGTCGATGTCGCGAACGACGCGCCCGTCGCCCCCGGCGGCAGCGTCGTCGGTGCGGTCAACGCGCCGATCACGGGCCAGCTCGCGGGCACGGACGCCGACGGCGACAAGCTCACCTTCAGCATCGCGCAGAACGGCGCGCCCGCGCACGGCAGCGTGACGATCAATCCGGACGGGACCTACAACTACGTTCCGGCGAACGGCTACAACGGCAACGACAGCTTCACGTACCGGATCGTCGACGGCCGCGGTGGCGTGACCACCGGCACGATCACGGTCGGCGTGGGCAACGTCAACACGGCACCCGTCGCGCAGAACGGCGCGGCGCAGGGTGCGGAAGACAACACCGTCACCGGCACGGCCGTCGCGACCGACGCCAACGGCGATGCGCTGGCCTTCACGGTCCTGGCTTCCGGCGCACCGCAGCACGGTGCCGTCACGATGAATGCGAATGGCACGTACAGCTACGTGCCGAATGCGGATTTCAACGGGACCGACAGCTTCACCTACAAGGTCGCGGACGGTCGCGGCGGCTTCTCGACGGCGACGGTCACGATCACCGTCGATCCGGTCAACGATCGCCCGGTCGCGACGGCGACGAGCGTGGCCGGCAACGAAGACGGTTCGGTCACCGGTGCCGTCACGGCCAGCGACATCGACGGCGATGCATTGACCTTCTCGGTCCCCGCCGACGGCGGCCCGGCGAACGGCACCGTGACGATGAACGCGGATGGCACGTTCACCTACGCGCCGAACCCGGATTTCAACGGCACCGATACGTTCACGTACCAGGTGTCGGACGGCCAGGGCGGCACGACGACGGCGCAGATCTCGGTCAATGTCGCCGCCGTCAACGACGCGCCGACGACCGGGGTCGCGACCGCTTCGGGCAGCGAAGACAGCGCCATTTCCGGACAGATCGTCGCGAACGACGTGGACGGCGACACGCTGAGCTACGCCGTTCCGGCGAATGGCGGCCCGGCGAACGGTACGGTCGCGATGAATGCCGACGGTTCGTACACCTATACGCCCGGCGCGAATTTCAACGGCACGGACTCGTTCAGCTACACGGTCGCGGACGGCAAGGGCGGGACCGCGACGGGCACCGTCCAGGTCTCGGTCGCATCGGTCAATGACGGCCCGACCACATCGGGCGGAGCCGCTTCGGTCGACGAAGATACGACGATCACCGGCCAGCTCGTCGGCGCGGATATCGATGGCGATGCTTTGACCTTCTCGGTGCCGGCAGCAGGCGCCCCGCAGCACGGAACGGTCGCCGTCGCAGCCGACGGTTCGTACACCTACACGCCGAATGCCAATTTCAACGGCACGGACTCGTTCACCTACACCGTCTCCGACGGCAAGGGCGGCACGACGACCGGCACGATCGCCATCGATGTGGCTTCGGTCAACGATGGCCCGACGACGGACGGCGGCACGGCATCCGGCAGCGAAGACGCGCCGATCACGGGCCAGCTCGCCGGGGCGGACATCGATGGAGATGGTCTGACTTTCTCCGTGCCTGTCTCGGGCGCGCCGCAGAACGGTTCGGTGACGGTCGCTGCGGACGGCTCGTACACCTACACGCCGAATGCGAACTTCAACGGCACGGACTCGTTCACCTACACCGTCTCGGACGGCAAGGGTGGCACGACGACTGGCACGATCGCCATCGATGTGGCTTCGGTCAATGACGGTCCGACGACGTCGGGCGGTGCGGCTGCAGGCAACGAAGATGCGCCGATCACCGGGCAGCTTGTCGGCGCGGATGTCGATGGCGATGGCCTGACCTTCTCGGTGCCTTTCTCGGGCGCGCCGCAGAACGGTTCGGTGACGGTCGCTGCGGACGGCTCGTACACCTACACGCCGAATGCGAACTTCAACGGCACGGACTCGTTCACCTATACCGTCTCGGACGGCAAGGGCGGCACGACGACCGGCACGATCAATATCGACGTCGCTGCGGTCAATGACGGCCCGACGACGGCAGGCGGCACGGCCTCCGGCAGCGAAGACGCGCCGATCACCGGCCAGCTCGCCGGTTCGGACGTTGACGGGGATACGCTGACCTTCTCGGTGCCAGCTTCCGGTGCGCCGCAGAACGGTTCGGTTACGGTTGCTGCAGACGGTTCGTACACCTACACGCCGAATGCCAATTTCAACGGCACGGACTCGTTCACCTATACCGTGTCGGACGGCAAGGGCGGCACGACGACCGGCACGATCGCCATCGACGTT
>JBIKWI010000153.1:0-8496 GCA_044356395.1 Tagaea sp.
TCGCGCACGAGGCCGACGAAGCTCGTCAGCGCGCCGATGTCGGTGCGCCCGGCCGTCAGCGCCGCCAGTTCGGCGCCGACGTCGAAATCCTCGCGCTGCACGCGCACGGCCATGCCTAGCCTCCCGTCACCGGCGGGAAGATCGCGACTTCGTCGCCCTTCTTCACGGGATGGTCGAGTTTCACGTATTCCTGGTTGACCGCCACGCGCACGACCGCGCGCTTGGCCAGTGCTTCGGCGTGCCCGGGCGAACGTGTGGCAAGCCAGTCGAGCAGCTTGGCAACGTCGTTGACTGCCGGTGGCGGATCGACTTCCTCCGCGCCCGTACCCACGCGCGTGCGCAACCATGCGAACCAGAGAACCTTCACGACGCGAGCTCCGAATAGGGCAAGAAGTCCACCATCGCGCCCGCCGGCAGGTCCGTCACGTTTTCCGCGAGCTCGACGAGACCGTCGGATTCGACGAGCGACGTGAGGATGCCCGCCCCGTCGCGCGGGAAGCGGCGCGCGAGCTGCATGCCGTCGGTGTCGAGCGTCAGGCGCGCGCGCAGCCATTCGCGCCGTCCTTCCTTCTTGCGGATGTCGAAGCCGGTCCGCACGCGGAACGACAGCGGGGCGACATCGGCCGCACCCGCGAGACGCAGCAGGACGGGCCGGGCGAACCGCAGGAAGGTCACGACCATCGCGACCGGGTTTCCCGGAAGGCCGACAAATGCCTTACCCGCGATCGTGCCGAAGGCAACGGGCCGGCCGGGGCGGATCGCCAGCCGCCAGAAATGGATCTTGCCGTTGGCTTCGACCGCCGCGCGGACATGGTCCTCGTCGCCGGTCGACATGCCGCCCGACGTGACGATCGCGTCGTGGCTCGCGGCGGCAGCGGCAAGGGCGGCCGACACCACGTCGCGCCGGTCGGCGAGGATGCCCAGATCGGTGACCGCGCAGCCGGACTTCTCGAGCAGCGCCATCAGCGCGAAGCGGTTGGCGTCGTAGACCGAACCGGGCGGGGCGTCGGCACCCGGTTCGCGCAGTTCGTCGCCGGTCGAGAAGACGGCGACACGCAGTTTCGCGCGCAAGGTGATCTCGACGATGCCGAGCGACGCGATGAGTCCGACATCCTGCGCGCGCAGGCGCTGGCCGGCGGCAAGCACGGTCTTGCCGGCGACGATGTCCTCGCCCGCCTTGCGGCGGTTGGCTCCGCGCTTCTGGCCGGGTGGCAGGATCGCGAACGCGCCGTCCAGACGGACATCCTCCTGCATGAAGACGGTGTCGGGGCCCTGGGGCATCAGCGCGCCCGTGAAGACGCGTACGGCAGTTCCACGCGGCTGGACGCCTTCCATCGGATGTCCGGCGGCGGCACGTCCGCGTACCGGCAGGCGCGTCTCGCCGTCGGGGACGAGATCGTCGAAATGGACGGCGTAGCCGTCCACGGCCGCATTGTCGTGCGGCGGCACGCTGCGGGCGGCGACGATGTCGGCGGCAAGGATGCGGCCTGCAGCCTGCCGCAGGGCAGCCCGTTCGATGCCCGCGACCGGAACGGCGCGCGCGGCAAGGATCGAAAGCGCCTCGTCGGCCCGCATCAATTCGCCGCCGTACGCGAAGCAGTCGTTCGACAGCTGCGCCATCAGGCCGCTCCGGCCAGACGCGTGCGGGCCAGCACGAATTCGGCGATCGCCGGGATGTCGTCGAGGGCGAGCTGCGGCACGCGCAGGCCGGCGACGGGAACGTCGCTGGCGACCGCGACGATGTTCGGATCGTCGCCGGCCAGCAGCGGCTTGCCGAGCGAGGGACGGTGGATCTCGAGCTTGTCGTGGCGATCGCGCTTGAAGCCTTCGACGAGCACGAGATCGACGGGCGCCAGCCGTGCCAGCAGCGCCTCGAGCCCGGGCTCCGGCGCGCCGCGATGCTCGCGCATCAGCGCGAACCGGTTCGCCGACGCGACAAGCACCTCGCTGGCGCCCGCCTGGCGATGCTCGAAGCTGTCCTTGCCCGGCTGGTCGACGTCGAATGCATGATGCGCGTGCTTGATCGTCGAGACGCTGATGCCGCGCCGGACGAGTTCGGGGATAAGTTTCACGACCAGCGTCGTCTTTCCGCTGCCGCTCCAGCCTGCCAGTCCGAATATGCGCATGGCCATCAGGCCGAACGACGGGCGGCGTCGGCTGTCGCGGGCGGCGGCGCGGTCGCTGCGGCGGCGGGCTCGTCCTCTTCGTCGACATGCTTGAGCCCGGTCGCGAGATAGTCGTAGCCGGTGTAGAGCGTCAGCGCCGCCGCGATCCATAGGCCGAGCTCACCGACGGTCGTGACGGGCAGGAACGCCGTCGGACCCGCATCGCCGACGATCAGGATTCCAAGGGCGCCCATCTGGATGGCGGTCTTCCACTTGGCGAGCTTGGAAACCGGCAGGCCGACCCGGATCTCCGCAAGGAATTCGCGCAGGCCCGAGACCAGAACTTCCCGCAGCAGGATCACGAGGGCGGCAAGCACCGAGAATCCGGCGACGCGGCCGAACGCGACGAGCATCAGGATCGTCGCGGACACGAGGAGCTTGTCGGCAATCGGATCGAAGATGCGGCCGAGCTTCGACTGCTGGGCCCAGGCGCGGGCAAGATAGCCGTCGAGCCAATCGGTCGCGGCGGCAAGCGCATACACCGCGCACGCGACATAGCGCCACTCGTCCCCTTCGAACCAGAAAAGGGCGACGATGACCGGGATGGCGACAATGCGGCTCAGCGTGAGCCACATCGGGAGGGAAAAGCCCATGTGAGACCGGCTCGGGTTCAGTTCGGGAGTGCGCGGGCGATTTTACCCGCCGCCATGGAAGTGGTCATAGATTTTTTTGGCGGCGGCCTTGCCGACGCCCCCGACGGCCTCGAGATCTGCCAATCCGGCGCGCTTGACCGACGCGGCGGAGCCGAAATGCAGCAAAAGCGCCTTCTTCCGGCGCGGACCGATGCCCGGCACTTCGTCGAGCGCCGATTTCTCCAGTCCCTTGCTGCGCCGCGCGCGGTGGCCGCCGATGGCGAAACGGTGCGCCTCGTCGCGCAATCGCTGCAGATAGTAGAGGACGGGGTCGCGCGGCTCGAGCTGGAAAGGCTCGCGGCCGGGCATGAAGAACCGCTCGCGCCCGGCATCGCGGTCCGGTCCCTTGGCGATCCCGACGACGTTCAGGTCGTCGATGCCGAGTTCGGCCAGCACGCCCATCACCGAGCTGAGCTGGCCGGGTCCGCCATCGACGAGGACGAGGTCCGGCCAGGTTCCGCCGTCGCGCCCCGCATCCTCGCGCAATGCACGCGAGAAGCGGCGCTCGAAGACCTCGCGCATCATCGCGTAGTCGTCGCCACCGGCACCCGTATCGGACTTGCCCGGGCCGCGGATGTTGAATTTCCGGTACTGCGCCTTCATGAAGCCTTCCGGCCCCGCGACGATCATGCCGCCGATCGCGTTGGTCCCCTGGATATGGCTGTTATCGTAGACCTCGATCCGCTTTGGCGGCGCTTCAAGGCCGAACGTGGCGGCGACGCCGTCAAGCAGCTTTGACTGGGCGCCGCTCTCCGCCATCCGCCGGGCCAGTGCCTCGCGCGCGTTGGCCAGCGCATGGTCGACGGGCTTCCGCTTGTCGCCGCGTTCCGGCACGAGGATGCGCACGCGCGTGTCCGCGCGGGTTCCCAGCGCCTGTTCCAGCAACTCGCGCTCCGGCACGTCCTCGGACAGCGCCACGGTCGGCGGCGGCGGCTTGTCGGCGTAGAACTGCCCGAGGAACGCGGCGAGCACGTCGCCAGTCGCAAGATTGCGGTCGTGGCGCGGGAAATAGGCGCGATTGCCGTAGTTGCGGCCGCCGCGGAAGAAGAAGACCTGGATGCAGGTTTGCCCGCCTTCGGCATGGATCGCCACGACATCGCTGTCGCCGAGCCCCTCGACATTGATGTCCTGGCGGGCCTGCACGGCCGTTAGCGCCCGGATGCGGTCGCGATACATGGCGGCCGTCTCGAAATCCATCGCATCGGCGGCAACCTGCATCTTTGCCGCGAGTTCGCCCTGCGCGTCGTGAGAGCGGCCTTCGAGGAAGTCGACGGCTTCGGCGACAAGTTTTGCGTAGTCTTCCTTCGAGATGCGCCCCACGCACGGAGCCGAGCAGCGCTTGATCTGGAACAGGAGGCAGGGCCGCGTCCGCGCACTGAAGATCGCGTCGGAACACGAGCGCAGCAGGAAAGCGCGCTGCATGGCCGTCAGCGTCTGGTTGACGGCACCGGCGGACGCGAACGGTCCGAAATAGCGCCCCTTGCGATCGCGGCTGCCGCGATGCTTGGCGACCTGGGCGAAGTCGTGGTCTTCGATCAGCGCGATATAGGGAAACGACTTGTCGTCGCGCAGCAGGACATTGTAACGCGGCATGAGCCGCTTGATGAGATTGCTCTCGAGCAGCAGCGCTTCGACCTCGGTATGGGTCGTGACGATCTCGAGCCGGCGCGTTTCCGATACCATCCGCAGCAGGCGGTTCGGCATCCGGTCGAACTGGAGGTACTGGGCGACCCGCTTGCGCAGCGCGCGTGCCTTGCCGACGTAAAGCGCATCGCCTTTTGCGTCGAGCATCCGGTAAACGCCCGGCGTGAGCGGCAGCGTCGGCAACGCTGCCCGCAGGACGGCCGCACCCTCCGCCGCCAGCGCGGGTGGCGCATCGAGATCGAAATTCTGGTCGTCGCCGGCCGCGTTCATGGCTGAAATTGCGTAAAGCTTCCGGTATCGCGCTGGCAAGTACTACAAAATCCCGCATGCAGGCTGTGGCGCTTCTGCCACCGTCGTGCCCGGGACGGGGCAACGGCCCGAATCGCCCTGTCGTCTATCCACGATTCGTGTGGATAACTTTGTGGAGAACCAAGTCCGAACCCAGTCGAATCCGGCATTAACCGCAATCTTGGCCAACTTGCCCGCGAATTGGGCAGACTCGGATAATCTATTGATTCACAATATTTTTGGTATCCCCATGTGTCACACAGGCTTCATCTTCTCTTAAGAAACCGCAGAATTCCGCCATTTTTGCGACAGTGGACCGGCGGTGTGCACAACTGGCGCAACTCAGGCGCGTGCGGAGTGCCGTTCGATCTCGATGCCGATGGCTGCTGCGTCCTTGTAGACGTCGAGTTTCTCTATCCGAACACGCACATAGAGCGCCGACGGTGCCGCCAGGCAGACCGTTGCCGCGCGCTCGGCGAGGGTCTCGACGAGGTTCACATGGCCCTCGGCGACGAGTGCGCGAAGGCCGACGACGATCCGGTCGTAGCAGACCACCTCGGCGCGGCGGTCGCGTCGCGGCGGCCGGTCGATTACGCCAAGCTCGATGTTGAAGCGGACGCGCTGGCGTTTGCCCTTCTCGCGGCGGAACACGCCGATTTCCGTCGCCAGCACCAGATCGCGGATCAGGATCTTGCGGACCGGCGGGACGGCGGACGGGCGTTTGCTCGGCGGCACGCTCATTCGTCCGGCTGGTGGTGGCCGGGCGCACCCCAGTTGAGATGCTGGCCGCCGTCGAGCGCGATCATCTGGCCGGTCATCGAGCGCGCGGACAGGATGAAGCGCAAGGTTGCCGCCACTTCGTCGAGGGTCGGGCCGCGCTGCAGGGGCACGCTCGCGACCTGACGGGCGAACTGCGCGGGGTCCTGGCGGGCGCTGGCGATCGTCGGGCCCGGCCCGATCGCATTGACGCGGATGCGCGGCGCAAGGGCAAGCGCCATCGTCTGGGTCAGCGTCCACAGCCCGGCCTTGGATACCGTGTAGCTGGTGAAATGCGGCGTCAGGTTCCAGACGCGCTGGTCGATCAGGTTGACGATCGCGCCTTCGGCATCGTCCGGAAGGTTGCGAACAAGTGACTGGCCCAGCACGAAAGGCGCGCGCAGGTTGGCTTCGATATGCGCGTCCCAGCTCGCACGCGTCGTGCTCGCCACCTCGTCGCGCTCGAAGACCGACGCGTTGTTGACGAGCACGCCGATCGGGCCGAAGGCCGCGTTCGATGCTGCCGCCAGTTCGAGGACCGATGCCTCGACGGCAAGATCCGCGGACAGCGCCGTCGCCCTCCCGCCGGCAGCCACGATCTCGTCGGCAAGCGCCTCGGCTTCGGTGCGGCTTTCGCGATAATGGATGACGACCGCGAAGCCGTCGGCGGCGAGGGCCCGCACGAAGACGGCCCCCAGACGCTTCGCGCCGCCGGTGACGAGGGCCGTGCGCGGAAGGGCGGGTGGAAGATTCATCTTCCCGATATGCCCGCATGCGTGCGTCCGCGCAACAGCGCGATGCCCACGAGGCCCGGCAACGCACCGGCGAAAAGATAGGCTGCGGCATAGCTGTCGGTCGCGAAAACGATCGTGGTGAATATCCCCGGCACGATGGCGACCCCGCCGAACGTGAACAGGCCGGTGGCACCCGTGGCCTCGCCGGTGCGTCCGGGTGCGGCGAGGCGCGCCACCTCGCCGAGGAACACGCCGTTCCAGGCCATCGCCGTGCCGCCGAACGCGATACTGGTCGCGATCAGCAGGCCGTAGGGCATCGTCGAGGCACCCAGCGCCATGACGGCCGCGAAACCCGCCATCGCGATGCCGAGTGCCGCGAGCACCCTGCCCGGCCTGCCAAGCCGGTCGGCGACGAATCCCCAGACGACGCGGCCGCCGACACCGGCGGCCTGCGCGCAGGCAAGTACGGCAGCGGCGGCGACAAGGTCGAGATTCGCGTCGTGCAGCAGGAAGACGATCATGAAGCCTGCGAGCGATCCCTGCAGGCCCGAATAGGCGAAAGACGCGAACGAGATGTCGCGCATCTCGACCTGTCGCCAGACGCGTACCAGCGGATCGACGAGCTGGGCGCGCGGCGAGAAGGTCGAGGCGCCCTCGCGCCGGTCGTCGAAGTGCCGGCGCAGCGGGGCCAGCGCGATCGCCGCCGAAGCGAGCAGCGCCGCCACGCACAGGCATGCGCCCCGCCAGCCGAAGGCGATGGCAAGCTGCGGCAGGCCGAGGGCGGCCACCATGAAACCGGCCGGCACGCCGGTCTGCTTGATCGAAAAGACGAGATTGCGGTTCGCGGGATCGGTCGTGCGCGCGAGGATCGCCGACGAGGCGGGCGTCGTGGGGCCGAGACTGAAACCGCCGAACAGGGCGGCGAGCAGGGCGCCGGGAAGCGAGGCATGGGCCAGCGACAGGGCGGCAAGGGCGCCGAACACGAGACCGCTCTGCAACGTGCGTAGCGGGCCGAAGCGCGCGATGATTCCGCCGCTCGCGAGACCGGACACGGCCGCTCCGGCATAGAGCAGCGCCACATAGAACCCCACGCTCGACGCCGGCACGCCGAGGTCGGCGCTGACGAGCGGTGCCAGCACCGCGGCGGTCAGGCTTGCCCCGCTTGCCAGCACCTGCACCGCCAGCGTCGTGCCGAGCGGCAGGAAGATCGGCTTCACTTGCGCGCACCGCCCCGCTGGGGCCGCCGCGCGCGGCCCTTGCGCGAATTCACCGCACCGCCGGTCGAGCGCGGGCGTGCGGCCCCTTCCGTCGGGTTGTAGCCGCCCTTGCCGTTGGGGGCGCCGGGCAGTTCCATCTCCATCGCCTCGAGGCGCTTGATCTCGTCGCGCAGGCGTGCGGCTTCCTCGAACTCGAGATTGGCGGCCGCCTCGCGCATGCGCCCTTCGAGCGACGCGATGTGGGCCCGCAGATTGTGGCCCACCAGATGCGGCGTGCCGTCGTCGCCGGTACCGACCGTCACGCGGTCGCGCTCGTAGACGCTGCCGAGGATGTCGCCGATGCCCTTGCGGATCGATTCCGGCGTGATGCCGTGTTCCTTGTTGTAGGCGACCTGCTTGGTCCGCCGACGGTCGGTCTCGGCCAGTGCCGCCTTCAGCGAATCCGTCATCGTGTCGGCATAGAGGATAACGCGGCCGTCGACGTTGCGCGCCGCACGCCCGATCGTCTGGATCAGCGACGTGCGCGAGCGCAGATAACCTTCCTTGTCGGCGTCGAGGATCGCGACGAGCCCGCACTCGGGGATATCGAGGCCTTCGCGCAGCAGGTTGATGCCGATCAGCGCGTCGAATGCGCCGAGCCGCAGGTCGCGGATGATCTCGATGCGCTCGAGCGTCTCGACGTCCGAATGCATGTAGCGCA
Source organism: Tagaea sp. (assembly GCA_044356395.1). GTDB lineage: Bacteria > Pseudomonadota > Alphaproteobacteria > CACIAM-22H2 > CACIAM-22H2 > Tagaea. The sequence goes on from JBIKWI010000153.1 coordinate 8,137, forward strand.
CGCGCACGCCGTTCTCGTGCAGGTACTCGGTCAGGTCCTCGGCCATCCGCTTGGTCAGCGTCGTGACCAGCGCGCGCATGCCCTTCTTCGAAAGCGCGCGCAGTTCGCCCAGCAGGTCGTCCACCTGCTTGTCGGTCGGGCGGATCTCGCACGGCGGGTCGACGAGGCCGGTCGGCCGGATGACCTGTTCGACGAACACGCCCTTGGTGCGCTCCAGTTCCCACGGACCCGGTGTCGCGGAAACGAACACCGTCTGTGGGCGCATCGCGTCCCACTCCTCGAACTTGAGCGGACGGTTGTCGATGCACGACGGCAGGCGGAAGCCGTATTCCGACAGCGTCGTCTTGCGCATGTAGTCGC
>JBIKWI010000154.1:0-8369 GCA_044356395.1 Tagaea sp.
ACGCCCGCGATGGCGGCCACGCCCAGCATCAGGCAGGCCATGAACACGCGGAATCCCTTGATGCCGCCGCGCAGTTCGCGCCCGGCAAGCGTCCACGCGAGCGGATAGCGGTCGGCAGCCTGCGTCACTGGGCGGCCGACAACAGTGCGGGTGCCGGCGAAAGCTTGCCGTCGTCCATGCGAACGGCCCGCCCGCAGCGGGCGGCGAGCTTCGCGTCATGCGTGATCAGCAGCAGGGCGGTGCCGAGCCGATCTTTGAGGTCGAACATCAGGTCGACGATCGAATGGCCGGTCGTGGCATCCAGATTGCCGGTGGGTTCGTCGGCCAGCAGCAGGGCGGGCTCGGCCACGAAGGCGCGCGCGAGCGCCGTGCGCTGCTGCTCGCCGCCCGACATCTGGCCGGGATAGTGGGTCGTGCGGTGGGAAAGCCCGACCGAATCGAGGGCGGCGCGCGCCTTGTCCCATGCGTCGGCATCGCCGGCGAACTCCAGCGGGATCGCGACGTTCTCGAGTGCGGTCATCGTCGGGATCAGGTGGAAGGCCTGGAAGACGATGCCGACATTGCGCCGGCGGAACAGGGCAAGGCCGTCTTCGTCGAGGGAGCCAAGATCCTGTCCGGCGATGCGCACGCTGCCATGCGTGGGCCGCTCGAGGCCGGCGACGATCATCATCATCGTCGACTTGCCCGAGCCCGACGGGCCGACGACCGCAAGGCTTTCGCCCGGCATCATTGCAAGATCGACCCCGCGCAGGATATTGACCTCACCCGCCTGGCTCGCCAACTTCAGGTGGACGTCGCGCAATTCGACGATCGGGACGTCAGGAGCAACGGACATGCGTTCGCTTTCAGGGTGGGTGCCGGGGTCTCCAACATATGGTCGCCGTCGGCTGCTTTTCAACGCGAGTGCGGCAACCCTTTGCGCGTCTTGGGCGATTCGCGTGCAAGCGCAGGCGCGCCGGCGCCTGCTGCTCCTCGGCGACAGCCTGACCGCCGGCTACGGCCTGCCGGCCTCGCTGGCGTTTCCGGCAAGGCTCGAAGCCGCCCTGCGCGAGGCGGGAATCGCCGTCGAGATCGTCAATGCGGGCGTATCGGGTGACACGAGCGCCGGAGGGCTGGCACGCCTCGACTGGGCGATCGGCGACAAGGCACCGGAATTCGCGTTCGTGGCACTGGGGGCCAATGACGGTCTGCGCGGCCTCGACGTGGACGCGATGGAGCGCAATCTCGACCGCATCGTCGAGAAGCTAGCTGCGCGCGGCAGCCGCGTGATGCTGGCCGGCATGCTCGCCCCGCCCAACATGGGCAGCGACTATGCCGGGCGCTTCAAGGCCGTCTATCCGCGCGTGGCGCAGAAGCACAAGGCGGACCTCTACCCCTTCTTCCTCGAAGGCGTTGCGGCCGACCCGGCGCTGAACCAGGCCGACGGCATCCACCCCAATCCCGCCGGCGTCGACAAGATCGTCGCGAGCCTGCTGCCGCATCTGCGCCGGTTCCTCGCGGCGTCCTGACATGCAGGTCCGCACCCTCATCGAGACCGGGCTCGTGACGGTGGGCGACTATCGCTGCGACGCGGGGCCCGGTGCCCGGCCGTTCGCCGAGCAGCATCGCGGCCTGTCGCTCGCCTATGTGCGCCGGGGCAGCTTCGGCTATCGCTATCGCGGCCGCACGCACGAGCTGGTGGCCGGTGCCGTGCTGGCCGGCCATCCGGGCGACGAATATGTCTGTACTCACGACCATCACGCGTGCGGCGACGAGTGCCTGTCCTTCCGCCTGTCGCGCGAAGCGCTGGCCGGCCTCGGCGATCGCGCGGAGCTGTGGCGCAGCGGCGCCCTGCCGCCGCTGCCCGGCATGATGGTGCTGGGCGAACTGGCGCAGGGTGCCGCCGACGGCAACAGCGACATCGGTCTCGACGAGATCGGACATGTGTTCGCCGCGCGGTTCGTCGAACTCGTCGCCGGCCGCAAGGCGCCGGCACCCGACGGCACGCCGCGCGACCGGCGCCGCGCCGTCGAAACGGCAATGTGGATCGACGCCCATGCCGACCGCGAGATCGACCTTGCCGCCGCCGCCGCCGAAGCGCGGTTGAGCCCGTTCCACTTCCTGCGCGTCTTCACGCGCGTGCTGGGCGTCACGCCGCACCAGTATCTGGTCCGCGCGCGCCTGCGCCGGGCGGCGCGCCTGCTGATCGAGGCCGACGCCCCCGTCACCGACATTGCCTACGAGTCCGGCTTCGCCGACCTTTCCAATTTCATGCGCAGCTTCCGCCGGGCGGCCGGCGTCACGCCGCGCCAGTTCCGTCGCGCGGCGCGCACGAAAAACAGCAAGATTCTCCAAGAACGGGCAGGCACCCTCGCCTAGTCAGTGTTCCTCCATCGACGGAGGAACATGCATGTACGATCATATCGGACTGAAAGTGAAAAGCCTCGCCGCCAGCGGCGCCTTCTACAAGGCGGTGCTGAGGCCGCTGGGCTTCGTTGCGGACGAGTCGGGTGCGGGCTTCGGCCCGCCGGGTGCGCCGGCGCTCTGGCTCTACGAATCCAAGGACGCGCACGGCGGCACGCACGTGGCGTTCAAGGCCAAGGACCGCAAGGCGGTCGCCGCCTTCCATGCCGCCGCCCTGAAGGCCGGCGGCACGGACAACGGTGCCCCCGGCCTGCGCGCGGATTACAGCCCGACCTACTACGCCGGCTTCGTCCACGATCCGGACGGCAACAACGTGGAAGCCGTCTGCATGGACTGACGGAGGGTCGAACGGGGGAGCGGTCACCGGAAATGCGGTTGGCGTTCGCATCGGGTTTCCGTCAGGATGTCGCAGCCATGCCGCAGATCGCTCCCCAGATCGCCTTCGCCCAGGCGCGCAATGCCGACCCCCTCAACTGGGGCAAGCTTGCCGTCGAGATCGGCGAATCCCTGTCGCGCAGCCTGCCGACCGCGCGGCTCGGCTTTCTCTACGCGACCGACGCGCTCGCCGACCGGCTGGAAGAAGTGCTCGCCGTCGTGCGCCGCGTCTCGGGCATCCAGGACTGGGTGGGCTCGGTCGGCATGGGCGTGCTGGGGGACGAGGAGGTATTCGACACCGCCGCGATCGCGGCCATCGCCCTCGACCTGCCTGCCGATTCCTACCGGATACTTCCCAACCTCACCGACGACCTGACGCTTCTCGCCCCGTTCGGCCCGTGGATCGCCGCAAAGCGGCCGGCCTTCGGCGTCGTGCATGCCGATCCGCGCTGCCCGGAGCTTGCCGACATGATCGGCGGCGTTGCCGAGGCGAGCGACGCGTTTCTCGTCGGCGGGCTGTCTTCGGGCGAGCGGGCGACCGCGCAGATCGCCGGCAAGGTCGTCGAAGGCGGCGTGTCGGGCGTGCTCTTCGCACACCAAGTGGCCGTCGCCACCGGCATCACGCAAGGCTGCTCGCCCATCGGGCCGATGCACCGCGTGACGGCGGCCGACGGCAACGTGCTGATCGCGATCGACGGACAGCGCGCACTCGACGTCTTCAAGGACGACATCGGCGAGATGCTGGGCCGCGACCTGCGCCAGGTCGCCGGCCTCATCCATGCGGCCTTGCCCGTGCCCGGCTCCGATTCGGCCGACTATCTGGTGCGCAATCTCACCGGCATCGATCCGGACGAGGGGCTGGTCGCGGTAGGCGCTTCGGTCGAGCCTGGCGACCGCATCATGTTCGTGCGCCGCGACCGGGCGGCCGCCACGCAGGACATGGTCGAGATGCTCGAAGGTCTGCGCCGTCGCGCGCCGCGCGCCAAGGCCGGCATCTATTTCTCGTGCCTGGCGCGCGGACCCCACCTGTTCGGGCCGGGCTCGGAAGAGCGCCGTCTCATCCGCGAGGCGCTCGGCGACATCCCGATCATCGGCATGTTCTGCAACGGCGAGATTTCCAACGCCAGGCTCTACGGCTATACCGGCGTCCTCGCGCTGTTCGTCTGACCTCACACTCCGGAGACCCCTGAAGATGCAATACCGCAAGCTCGGGCGGAGCGGCCTGTCCGTTTCGGCGATCTGCCTTGGCACGATGACGTGGGGCGAGCAGAACACCGAGGCCGAAGGCCACGCGCAGATCGACCATGCGCTGTCCAGGGGCGTCAACTTCATCGATGTCGCGGAGATGTACCCGGTCCCGCCGAAGCCCGAAACCTTCGGGCGCACCGAAGAGATCCTCGGCACATGGCTCGCGAAGAACCGGTCGCGCCGCAAGGACGTGATCGTCGCGACGAAGGTGACCGGCGGCTCGAACAACATCAGGCACGTGCGCGACGGCGCCCGTCTCGACGCCGGAAGCATCCGCATTGCCGTCGAAGGATCGCTCCGGCGCCTGCAGACGGACTATATCGACGTCTACCAATCCCACTCGCCCGACCGGCCGGCAAATTTCTTCGGCACCATGGACTTCGTGCACCGGCCCGACGCGAATCCCGGCACGCCGCTGGAAGAGACGCTCGAGACGATGGCGGCCCTCGTGAAGGAAGGGAAGATCCGCCACTTCGGGATCTCGAACGAGACGCCGTGGGGAATGATGAAGCATCTCGAACTCGCTGCCTCGGGCAAGGGTCCGCGCATCGTGTCGATCCAGAACGCCTACAACCTGCTCAACCGCTGCTTCGACATCGGACATTCGGAAATCGCGCTGCGCGAGGAGGTGGGCCTGCTGGCCTATTCGCCGCTCGCCATGGGCGTGCTCGCGGGCAAGTACCTGAACGGCGCGCGTCCGGCGGGCAGTCGCCTGATGCTCTACGACCGCTTCAAGCGCTATTCCACGCCGCGCGCCGAACCGGCGGCCGCCGAATACGTGCGCATCGCGCGCGAGGCGGGCCTCGACCCGGCCCAGATGGCGCTGGCCTTCGTGACCGGTCGGCCGTTTCTCGCCGCGACGATCATCGGGGCGACGACGCCGGCACAGCTCGCGGCGGACATCGCGTCGATCGACGTGAAGCTTCCGCCCGACGTGCTTGCGGCGATCGAACGGATACACGCGTCCAGTCCGAACCCGTGTTCGTAACGGACCGCGGCTTGTAAGCCCGCGCGAATCGGTCTACGCCTCGAAGGATCGAGATTCGCGTCGGGAGATGCGATGTACCGCCTGTTCGTCGGCATACCCTTGCCCGAAGACGTCCGGCTGCGGCTGGACGCGATGTGCGGCGGCGTGCCGGGGGCGCGCTGGATTCCGGACGAGAACTTCCACATCACGCTGCGCTTCATCGGCGAGGTGCCGGGCGACATGGCCGAGGAGGTCGGTTACGCGCTCGCCCATGTGCGCCCGAAGCGCTTCGACATCGAGCTTTCGGGCGTCGGACACTTCTCCAGCGGCAACGAGGTGCGCGTGCTGTGGGCGGGCGTGCGCAAGTCGCCCGAGCTGCTGGCGCTGCGCGAGCGCGTCGACAACACGCTGCGCAGGCTGGGCCTTCCCGACGAGCAGCGCCGCTTCACGCCGCACGTGACGCTCGCCAAGCTGCGCGACGCCAACCTGCCGAAAATCCAGGAATGGCTCGCGGTCAATTCGCTGTTCCGCGCCGGCCCGCTGACCGTCGACCAGTTCGTGCTCTATTCCAGCTTCCGCCAGTCCTCCGGCTCGATCTACACGCCCGAGGCCGAGTACATGCTGGCCGCCTAGCTGCGCATCCAGGCACCGCCCCACAGGTTGAGCGCGCGTTCGCCATGTTCCCAGCGCCGCGCCTTGAAATCGGGAGCCATCGTCTCGAGCTCGGCCGAGATCTCGACCTTGTAGCCGTCGGGGTCTTCGACCATGAAGAACAGGTTGTTGCCCGGTCCGTGCCGGCCCGGCCCCCACCACAGCTTGATATGCAGGCCCGCCATGTGGTCGGCCCACAGCTTGATGTCGCCCCACCCCGTGGTCTCGTAGGCATGGTGGTCGCCGCCCGCCTTGGGTGCGCGGAATGCCGCCAGCGAATGGTGCTCGGCATCCGAGCGCCAGAAGGTCGCGGTCACCTCGTTGCCCTGCATCACGTCGTCCGACGTGCGGAAGCCGAGCTTGCCGACATAGAAATCGACGAGGCGCGGGAGATCGGTCGTTGCATGGACGACATGCTGCAGGCGTCCGGGCAGGGCTTGCGCACCCGTTCCGGGCGGCGGCACCGGAAATTTCGGGTCGGGCAGGCCGAAAGCGAGGATGCGGCCGTCGGGGTCGGCGAGCGCGAAGCCTTCGGCGAACAGCGGCGTGGCATTGGGCAGCGCTTCAAGCCCCCGTGCCGCGCAGTGCGCGCGCAGTGCCGCCAGTTGCGCCGGGTCGGCCACGCGGAAAGCCGACAGGTTCTGTCCGCCTTTTTCGCCCGGTCCCACCAGCAGACGGCGATTGAAGCCTTCGAGCAGCCACAGCCCGGCACCCAGATCGCGCGCCGCCATGCCCAACGCGTCGCGGTAGAACGCGACGAGCCTGTCGGGCGCGTCGGAGTCCCGGCGGATATGGTCGAGCCGTGCCGGCCATAGCGGTGTCGAGATCATGCCCGTCTCACTCCCGTCGAAGATGCATCAGATCTGCGCGCGGCGCACGAGGACGAGTGCCGCCAGGCTGATGCCGGTACAAAGGATGCCGGTGCCCAGCATCGTCTGCGCCACGCCGAAGACGCCGAACAGGCCCGGCGACAACAGGCTTGCGATCATGATTCCGCCGAAGGTCATGAACATGCGCACGCGATGCACCGAGGCCGCGGCGGCACGCGGTGCCGACGGTCCGCCGGCCAGCTGGATGCGCATGGCAAGCGGGATGTCGCACATCGGGCCGCCAAGGGCCGCCAGCGCCAGCCCGGCATAGAGCGCGGGCAGGAGCAGCGGCTCGGGAGCGAGGAGCGCGCCGAGCCCCATCGCGCCGAGCCCCGTTCCCATCAGGACCAGCCCCGCGACCATCCGCGGCGCCGACAGCGAGGGCGCGATCGACACGATGACGATGTTCGAGAAGATGTTGGAGATCCCGTAGGCGGCAAGACCGGTACCGTACGCCGCCACGCCCGAGATGCCGAGCCAGCTGGCACCGCTCTGTTCGATCGTCAGGGGAAGCGCGTGCCCGATGACCACGACCCAGCAGCCGTCGGTCACGCTTTTCAGGCCCAACACGCCGCGCAGTGCCCGCTCGCTGCGCACGATGCGCACGCCGAGCACGAAGCCGCCGTCGCTGCGGCCTTCGCGCACCGGGAGTGCGTCGCCCACGCGCAGCAGCAGGTAGGCCGCCAGCAGCAGGGCGGCCGCGTAGACGAAGAAGAGGTCGTGCACCGCGAAGACCGCCGCGAGCGCGGCGGCGATCAACGGGCCGGTGATGCGCGCCATGCGGCGCACGCCGTCGATCAGGCCGTTGGTCGCGAACAGCAGGTCGCGGCTGGCGACCAGCACGGGCAGGTGTCCCTGGATCGCCGGTTCGAGCTGGGCCCGCATCAGGGAAACCGCCACCGCGGGCACCATCAAGGCGGCGAAAGACGGATATCCCGCCTCCCAGGCGACCGGCGGAACAAGCACGCAGACCGCACCCACCACCAGGAAGATCGACATCGCGCGGCGCTGGCTTGCCGCCGCGGCAAGCGCGCCGCCGAACGCGGCGCCCAGCAGCATGCAGGCGGACTGCATGGCGCCCAGATAGCCGGCCTGCCTGCCGACGATGCCGACCGCGAGCCACACGAGCGCCACGCGATAGAGTTCGTCGCCCATCGTGAACACGCTCAAGGCCACCCAGAGCCGGGCGATGACCGGATTCCCGAGAGGGGCGAGCGCCCTCACCTGCCGGTCGCGCGCGCGGCCTTCTTGGCCAACGCCTGGAAGGCACCCGCCGCATAGACGAGCGGCGCGCCGTTCTTGCGCGCGTGTGCCGCGCGAACCTCGCCGATGAACACCGTGTGCGTGCCCGACTGGATCGCGTCGACGAGCGTGCAGTCGAAATAGGCGAGCGCGTCGGCAAGGACCGGTGCGCCGGTCGCCGCCGAGATCCACTCCCCGCGTCCGAAGCGCTCCTCGCCCTGCACGCCGGTCGCACCGGCAAAGCGCAACGCCAGCGCCTTGTGGCGCGTGCCGAGCACGTTGACCGAGAACCGCCCCGCCCGCGAAATCGCTGCGTTGGGAGTCGAATCCCGATTGACGCAGACAAGAATGCGCGGCGGCTCCGCCGACAGCGAGCAGACGGCGGTCGCCGTGAGCCCCGACCGCTCGCCCTTGCGCCCGGCTGTGGCCACGATCGTGACGCCGGCGGCGAGCCGGCGCATGGCGTTCTTGAATTCGCTCGCCGCGACGGCGGCGGCGGTGCGGCTGCGCTTCATCGGACGACGGCGGGGGATGCGGGACCGGAAAACATGGCGGACATCGACTTTCGGGGAGAACTGGCGAATCGGACGGTACTTTAGCCCCGCCGGGCCTCC
>JBIKWI010000023.1:0-28509 GCA_044356395.1 Tagaea sp.
GGTTACCTGGGCGATGGCCTGCGCAAAGTTCTGGATCGGCGGCGGGTTGGCCGCGCCGCCGCCGGGCGGTGTGATGGATCCGCTCACGCCTTGCCGGCGAGGCGCGCGGCGATCGCCTCGACATCCATCGCCGCGTGGGCGCCGGGATGGCGGACCAGCAACGGCGTCTGCGCATGGATCGAATCGCGCACGCGGCCGTCGCGGCGGACCACGCCAAGCAGCGGGGGCTCGAAGCGCAGGAACTCGCGGCAGGCCTTGCTCAACGTCTCGTGGATGCGCTGGCCCTGCGTGGGATTGCCGGCGCTGTTGATGACGATGCGAAGGTCGGTACGCTGGCGGTTGGTCGTCAGCACCTTGATGAAGGCATAGGCGTCGGTCAGCGCCGTCGGCTCGTCGTTGGTGACCACGATGCAGGTGCGCGACAGGGCGGCAAGGCCGCGCGTGTGCGCTTCGATGCCCGCACCCAGATCGACGATCGTCGCCTCGTAGTCGGCCGACAGTTCGTAGAGGTCGCGGATGAGCTGGGCGAAGCGCGGCTGGGCGAGGCTGGCGAGATTGCCCGAGCCCGAGCGCCCGGCGAGGATGTCGAACCCGCCGACGGGATAGGGCGTCACGCACTCGCCGAGCGGATGGGCGCCCGCGAAATAGTGGCCGAGGTCGCGCTTGGGGAACAGGCCGAGCTGGATATCGACGTTGGCAAGCCCCAGATCGCCGTCGAACAGCAGGGTCTTGAGGCCGCGGCGCGCGAGCGCGCAGGCGAGCGTGACCGAGAACCAGGTCTTGCCCACGCCGCCCTTGCCCGAGGCGACGGCGATGAGGCCCAGCGAGTTCGCCGGCCGCGTGTCCTGTCCGGTCTCCACCACCGCGCGCGTATGCGCCTCGGCGTAGGGAAGAGTGTGGATCTGGCTCACGATACGGCCTCCGTGTTGCGTGCCGCGCGCGTACCGGCGGCGGCGACGAGAATTCGGGCGAAGCGTTCGGCGTCGAGCGCTTCGAGCGGGTCGGCAGGACTGCCGGAGACCGAAGCTTCCGCGAACGCGTAGGTCCCGGCTGCGGCGGCGGCCATCAGGCCACCCATGCGCCGGGCGATGTCGAGACGGGTAGGGATCAGCCGCGTGCAGCCGGCACGCGCGAAGGCTTCGGCGGTCTCCGCGCTCTCGGCCACGTCGAGGCCGGCGGGTAGCGTCAGCACCGGCTCGCCGCCGACGGCGACGGCCAGGCGCCCGAGTGCGGCGATGTCGGCCGGGTTGTTGGGATTGGCGGCCGCGGTATCGACCAGCAGGATGGCGCCGCGCAGTTTGCCGAGCGCGAAGCGCTGCAGGTCCTCCGGCCGTTCGGCCACGTCGAAAGGAACGCCGAGGATCTGGGCGAAGGCCGAAAGGGCCGGCACGCCGCCGGCCGACGTGCGGTCGGTCGACACGATGCGCACCGTCATGCCTTCGAGTGTCGCCTGTGCCGCGATCTTGGCGACGGCGAGCGTCTTGCCCGACGCCGGCGGCCCGACCAGCAGCAGCGGCGTCGCCGTGGCGCGGCCGCCGAGGGGCGCAAAGCGGAAGGTGCCCGCAAGGCGGCGGGCAAGCGTGCTGCCGATGCTGTCGGAAGGCGTGCGCCTGCCGAGCCGTCCGCCTTCCTCGAGGCGGGCCGCGAGCATCGGCGGCAGGCCGTGGAAGGACAGCACCTTGGCGAGCGGGTCGCTCTCCGGCGGTGTGCCGCCGCGCCCGAAGCGCGGGATCGGGGCGTCGCGCAGATCGTCGTCGGCGTCGTCGTCGACGAGCTGCGGCTCGAATACGGGCTCGGGGATCTCGGGCCCGCTTTCGATGGCGACGACGACGCGCACGCCGGCGCCGTCGGTTTCGGTCGCGACGACGAGCGCGTCGTCGCCCAGCTCGCGCTGGATCTGGCGGATCGCGTCCTCTGCGGTCGCGGCGTGATAGGCCTTCAGGCGCATGGCTTAGATCGTCCCCACGGTCTTGATGCGTGCCTTCGGGTGGATTTCGTTCTGCGACATGATCGCGGTCGACGGGCGGAAGCGCTCGACGATCGAGCGCACGAACGGGCGGGCCAGCGGGCTGGTCAGCAGCACCGGGTTCTCGCCCATCAGCGCATGGCGCTCGAACGTGCTGCGCACGCCCTGGATGAACTCCTGCAGGCGCGAGGGCTGCATGGAAAGCTGGCGGTCCTCGCCCTGGCCGACGATCGACTCGGCGAAGGTCTGCTCCCATTCCGGCCCGAGCGTGACGAGCGGGATGAAGCCGCCGTCGACCGAGTTCTGTTCGCAGATCTGGCGCGCAAGGCGCGTGCGGACGTGCTCGGTGATGGCGGTGATGTTGCGGGTCTGGCTCGTGGCTTCCGACACGCCCTCGAGGATCGCCGGCAGATCGCGGATCGAGATGCGCTCGGCGAGCAGGTTCTGCAGCACGCGCTGCAGGCCGCCGACGGTGATCTGGGTGGGCACGATCTCGTCGACGAGCTTCTTGTGGTCCTTGCCCAGCTCGTCGAGCAGTTTCTGCGTCTCGGTGTACGAGAGCAGCTCGGCCATGTTGTCCTTGATGATCTCGGTCAGGTGCGTCGTGATCACGGTCTGCGGATCGACGACGGTCATGCCCTTGAACAGCGCTTCCTCGCGCATCGATTCGTCGACCCACATCGCGGGAAGGCCGAAGGTCGGCTCCTTCGTGGGTTCGCCCGCCATCGAGATCGCCTCGCCGCGCGGATCCATGACCAGCAGCAGGCCGGGGCGCAGGTCGCCGCGGCCGGCAATGATCTCCTTGATGCGCAGCGCATACTCGGTCGAGGGCAGCTGCATGTTGTCCTGGATGCGCACCGACGGCATGACGAAGCCCATGTCGCCGGCAAGCTGGCGGCGCAGGGCCTTGATCTGGTCGGTCAGGCGCTGGCCCTTGTCGGCGTTGATCAGCGGCAGCAGGCCGTAGCCGAGCTCGAGACGGATGAGATCGATGTGCAGCGAAGCCTGGATCGGCTCTTCGGCCGGCGGGGGCGGCGTCTCGGCGATGATCTTCTGGGCGGCCTCGGCGGCGATCAGCGCGTCCTGCTGCTTGAACATCTCGAACGCGGCGTAGCCGCTCATAGCCGCGAGTATGGCGAACGGAATGAAGGGCAGGCCCGGGACGACCGCAAGCGCGCCGGTCAGCACCGAGCAGAGCACGAGCGCCTTGGGATAGCCGCCGAGCTGGCCGAACATCGCCTTGTCGGCCGAGCCGCGGATGCCGGCCTTGGTCACGAGCAGGCCTGCCGCGACCGACGTGATCAGGGCGGGGACCTGGCTGACGAGGCCGTCGCCGACGGTCAGCAACGTGTAGTAATTAGCCGCTTGGGCGATGGTAAGTCCGTGGCTGGTCGTGCCGATGATGATGCCGGCGATGACGTTGATGAACGTGATGAGCAGGCCCGCGACGGCGTCGCCGCGCACGAACTTCGCCGCACCGTCCATCGAGCCGAAGAACGTGCTTTCGTCCTCGAGGTCCGTGCGCCGCTTGCGCGCCGTCGCCTCGTCGATCAGGCCGGCCGACAGGTCGGCGTCGATGGCCATCTGCTTGCCGGGCATCGCGTCGAGGTTGAAGCGCGCCGAAACCTCGGCGATGCGCCCGGAGCCCTTGGTTATGACGACGAAGTTCACGATCACGAGGATCGCGAAGATGATGACGCCGATGACGAAGTTGCCGCCCATCAGCAGGCCGCCGAAGGCGCGCACGACCTCGCCGGCCGCCCCGATGCCCTCGTGGCCGTGCGACAGGATCAGGCGCGTCGTCGCGAGGTTTAGCGCCAGACGCATCAGCGTGGCGATCAGCAGGATGGTCGGGAAGGAGCTGAAATCGAGCGGCCGCTGGATGAACAGCGAGACGAGCAGGATCAGCACCGAGATCGTGATGGAGAGGGCCAGCAGGATGTCGACGAGCCAGGTCGGCAGCGGGACGAGCAGCACGAGCAGGATGCCGAAGACGCCCAGTGCCAGCAGCACTTCGCCTTGCCGGCCGAGTGCCCGGAGGCTCTCGATCGGGTCGAATCCCTGTCTTGCTGCTTCCTGGCCAGCTGCCGGTTCGGCCATGTTCGCCTAGCTCGTTTCTCGGGTCTTCAGAATGCGGGGCGCGGCTCGCTGCCCGAGGGCGGCGGCGGGGGCGCGAAGCCCTGGTCGTTGTAGATCTTCAGCTTGTTGCGCAGCGTGCGGATCGAGATGCCCAGAATGTTCGCCGCGTGCGTGCGGTTGCCAAGGCAGTGCGTCAGCGTATCGAGGATCAGCTCGCGCTCGACGTCGTCGACCGTCCGGCCGACGAGACCGGCCTTGGCGGCACCGCTTGCGGCGGAACCGCCGCTGGCGGCGGGAGCGCCCGGCCGGTCTTCGGGGCGCGTGGCGCCCTGCAGGACGATGGCCTCGGGACCCACGACCGGGCTCTTGGCGAGCAGGACGGCGCGATGGACGGTGTTCTCGAGTTCGCGCACGTTGCCGCGCCAGGTGTGGCCGCGCAGCATCGCCATCGCCTCGGGGGCGAAGGCGCGCGCGTCGGTTCCGTTGGCTTCGGCGTACTTGCGCATGAAGTGCTCGGCCAGCACGTCGATGTCGAGCGGGCGCGCGCGCAGCGGCGGCAGGCGCACGGTGACGACGTTCAGGCGGAAATAGAGATCTTCGCGGAAGCGGCCGGCGCGCACTTCGCCTTCCAGTTCGCGGTTGGTCGAGGCGAGGATGCGGATGTCCACCTTGATGGGCTGCGTGCCGCCCACGCGGTCGATGACGCGTTCCTGGATCGCGCGCAGGAGCTTGGCCTGCAGGCGCATGTCCATCTCGCCGAGTTCGTCGAGGAACAGCGTGCCGCCGTTGGCTTCCTCGAACTTGCCGATGCGCCTTGCGACGGCACCGGTGAAGGCGCCCTTCTCGTGCCCGAACAGTTCGCTTTCGAGCAGGTTGTCGGGGATCGCCGCGCAGTTCACGCAGATGATGGGCGCACCCGAACGCCTGCTCTTCGCGTGGATGTAGCGGGCCATCAGCTCCTTGCCGGTCCCGGATTCGCCGGTGATCAGGATCGAGGCGTCCGACGCGGCCACCCGGTCGGCGAGGCGCAGCGTGTCTGCCATCGCCGGATCCTTGAAGACGATCGCGGCACTTTCCTCGGTCACCGCGGCGAGCACCGCGGCGATCAGCTCGGGCTCGGGCGGCAGGGGGATGTACTCCTTCGCCCCGGCCTTGATCGCGCGCACCGCCGCCGCCGAATCCGTCCCGATGCCGCATGCGATGACCGGGATGTGGATGCGTTCGTTGCGCAGCGCATCGACCAGGCCGCCGATGTCCAGGCCCACGTCGATCATCACCAGATCGGCGCCCTTGCCGCCGCGCAGCGCGTCGAGACCACGTTCGACGTCGTCGACCTGGCTGACTTTCGCGCCGCGCGCGATGGCGATCTTCGCCGCGGTCGAGACCTGGCCGCTCAGGGAACCGATAATCAAAAGGCGCATGCTCGGGAACTCCGGCGTCTTTGGCGTGTCAGCTACGGTCGACCTTGACGATTTCCGTCATGGTCACGCCGAGGCGCTCGTCCACGACGACGACTTCGCCGCGTGCCACGAGACGGTTGTTGACGTAGATGTCGATCGCCTCGCCGACCTTGCGGTCGAGTTCGACGACGGCGCCGCGGCCGAGCTTCAGGAGCTGGTTGACCTGCATGGTCGCCTTGCCGAGCACCGCCGAGACGGTGACCGGAATGTCGTAGACGGCTTCCAGCTCCTTGGCCGTGCGCGCCTGGCGGTTGTCGCCGCCGCCGCCGCCGCCACCGCCGCCGGCACCCATCTGCGGATCGCCCGCCATGGCCTTGGCCATGTCGAGGTCGTCGAAATTCACTTTCTCGTCGGCCATCTGTCGACTCCTTCCAGGATTCAGTTGTTGTCGCCGCTGCCCGGCTGCATCGCCAGATAGCGTTCGATCGCGTCTTCGATTTCCTTCCAGACGTCGGCGAGATTGCGCTCGACGCCGCCGTTCAGCCACTCGATGCGGGCGTCCGTCGCCGGCAGGTTCGGATCGGGCAGCACGACGATGCGCCCGGCATAGCCAAGGACCGCACCCAGCGCCTCGAATTTTTCGCGGATCAGGTCGGCGACGGCGGGATTCACCCTCGCGACGAAACGCGGCTGCTCGGCAAGCCGTTCGATGCATTCGCGCATCAGGGCCTCGATCTCTTCCACGCCGCGCGTGGCGGCCATCGCGGGCAGCAGCTTGCGCGCGATGGCGCCCATCGCCTGCACGGCACCGGCGTCGGCTTCGGCGCGAGCGCGGTCGGCGGCAGCCAGCGCCTGGGGAAGGGTGGCTTCCATCTGTGCCAGCGCCTGCGCGGCAAGATGCGCGGCATCGCCCAACGCTTCGGCGCGCCCGGCATCGAAGCCTTCGGCGCGCCCGGCCGCGTGGGCGTTCTGCTTGGCCATCTCCATCTCGACTTCCGTGTAGTTCTTCGGCTTGCGCCGCAGGATCACGGGCATCGGCTCGCCGTCCGGCCCGACGCCGGGCTGGGCGAACTCTTCCTGGAAGAGGAACTTGCTGATGGCTGGCATCGGGTGTCGGTCCCTTGCTTCAGGCGGCGATCGAAAGCGAGACGTGTGTGGCGAATTCCTCGATCAGACGCTCGACTTCCCGGGCATCGAGACGGCCGAGATCGGCGAAGCCGACCGCAAGCGTCGTGATGTCGCGATCGTCGAGTTCGGCGCAGAGCCTTGCGGCGGCGTCTTCGCCGAGCGCCAGCATCAGGATGGCGGCCTTGCGGCGGCCGTCGAGATGGTGGGCGGGCGGCTGGCGTGTGCTGGCGGGTTCCATGGTGCTCTCTTTGCTCCGGTCCGTCGACGCTTAGGTTTCCTGGTACATCCAGGTCCGCAGGATCGCCACGGCCTCTTCCGGATGCTTCTCGACGATCTCGCCGATCTTCTTGATCGAGGACGCGCGCACGCGGCCCTCGACCTGGGCGATGTCGATCATCTGCTCGATCTCGCTGGGACCTTCCATGCCGGGCGACGGGCCGCCGGGCAGGGCAAGGCTGCCCGGTGCGGCGCCGGGCATCAGCTGCGCCTGCTGGGCGGCCTGGTCGGCGGCCATGCGTTCCTGTTCGCGACGTTCCTGGGCCGACTTCAGCACGTGGTTGATGATCGGGCGCGCGACCAGCAGGATCACGAGCAGGGCGACGATCGCCATCACGAAGACTTCGGCCAGGCGCAGCAGGTCGGCGCGCGTGAAGTCGAACAGGCCGGGCTCGGTCGTGTCGACGATGATCTCCTCGGGCGCGTAGAAGCGCAGGTTGACGACTTCGAGGGTATCGCCGCGGCGCTGGTCGAAGCCGATCGCCGAGCGCACGATCGCGGTCAGGCGCTGCATTTCCTCTTCCGAGCGCGGCTGGTACTGCTTCTCGGCACCCGTTCCGGTCACGTTGCCGTCGACGACCACCGCGACCGAGAGCTTGCGCACGACGCCCGATTCGCGCACGTGCTGGCGTACGGTCTTGCTGATCTCGAAGTTGGTCGTTTCCTCCGACCGGTTGCCGCGGTTCGTCGTCTTCGGCGCACCGCCCGAATCCGCAGTCGCGTCGGGCAGGTTGTTCTGGACCGAGACCTGGGCGGCGGCCTCCGAGGCTTCGTTCGTCTCGGTCACGGTCTGCGTCGAACGCACGACCTGGCCGTCGGGATCGTAGAGTTCCTGGTTGGTGACGATGCGGTCGAAGTCGAGATCGACGGCGACTTCGGCGCGGACCTTGCCCGGTCCGATCGTGCGCTCGATGATGCCTTCGACGGTGCGCGCGAGCCGCTGCTCGTAGGCGCGGCGCAGTTCCTCGGCCGAGGTGCTCGTCGCCGTCGGATCGTCGCCTTCGGCCTGGCCCTTGGCGAGCAGGTTTCCGCGGTCATCGACGACCGAAACGCGCACCGGCCGCATGTTGGGCACGGCGGCCGCGACGAGCGACTGGATCGCCTGGACCTGCTGGCGGGGCAGGCGGTTGTTGGGATCGCGCATGCGCAGGATGACCGACGCGGTCGGCTCCTGGCGTTCGCGGTTGAACAGGTCGCGCCGCGGGATGACGAGATGGACGCGTGCCCCCGCGACCGGCTGCAGCGCGCTGACCGTGCGCGCGAGTTCGCCTTCCATGGCGCGCGTCTGGTTGATCTGCTGCATGAAGTTGGTCTGGCCGAGCACGTCGCCGCGGTCGAAGATCTCGTAGCCGATCGAGCCGCCGCGCGGGATGCCCGCTTCCGCGAAGCTCAGGCGCAGGCGCAGCACGCGGTCCTCGGGGACCATGACGGTATTGCCGCCATTGCGCAGTTCGAACGGGACCTGCTGCTGCTCGAGGCGGGCGGTGATCTGGCCGGCGTCGGTCGGCGACAGCTCGCTATAGAGCAGCGCCATCGGTGGCTGGGATAAACGCATTGAAAAGAAAAAGAAAAATCCAAGCAGGCCGACGGCGACGGCGCCCAGAAGGCCCAGACGCATCGGCCCCAGCTGGCGGAGCGTATCCATAAAACTATTCACGTGGACCTTCCCTCGGGGCTAAGACCCCAGTCCTGAAAAATCGACCCGGTTTTAGATTCAAATCGCGCCCTAATTCACGCAATTTTATCCAAAACTTGATACGTATCGTAGGGAAGAGGAGTGAACGAAAGATTAATACCCGGCAGATTTTTCCCGGTTACCGGGAAATAATTGCCGAGTCTGCGTGGGTTTAGAGCAAATCTTCGATTCAAATCTGAGGTTTAGCGGCGCTTTTCGCCAGGTTCAGGCGCCGCAGGAACTTCGCGATATTCCTTCACCCGGGTCGCCCGAAGGCCCCTCGGGCCGTGCCGGTCGATCAGGCGCTGCCAGGAATTGAATTCCTCGGGCGACAGATTGTAGTGCCGGCAGGCTTCGTCGAGCGTCAGCATGCCTTTGCGCACGGCATCGACCACGGCGGCCTTGCGACGGATGACCCAGCGCTTGGTCCCCGGCGCCGGCAGGATGCCCCCCAGGACTTCGCGTGACGTGGGCGAAAGGCGGGCGGGCAAGTCGGGTGTCTGCCGTTCGGCATCCATGGCCAAGCTGAATCCTTCGAATGCGCTTGGTCCGAAATCTACGGCTTCGTTCTTAAACATTGGGTTAAGGCCTCCAGACTCAGAATGCGGAAACGGTCGACAGGCAGTCGCGCCGGCACAGTGAAATGTTCGGTGTCCCCGGCCGCCGACCGAGCGGATAGCGAAGGCAGCGCCCGCAGCTTTCGGCCCACATGGCGCGCGCGACGGGTGCAACCGGTTCGAGGGCTGCCGGGCCGACGGGCTTGTCTCTGGTTTCCCAGAAGGTTGGCGGGTCGGGCGGGTCTTCCGCACGCCATCCCGACGGACCGCGCGACCAGACGAACTCGTAGCGCGCCCGCATGCCGTCGCCGGCGATGACGGCCAGCCCGCTGACGGGCGCCGGCCGATCGGCCATGCCGGGCAGGGGAAGCAGGGTTGCGCGCCAGGCCGTGCCGGCGTGCAGATCGGCCAACGCCACCGGGTCGGCGAAAACCGCGCGACGGCCGGGCTGCGCGCGCCACGTCAGGACATGCGGCTCGGCGCGCTCGGGGACATAGACATGGAACTGCGCGTCTGCGCGCCAGATGCCGACCGGCCCCGGACGGTCGCGCGGTCCGGCCGTGCCGAGCAGCAGCGCGAAGGACGCGATGCCCGCGCGCGGGGCGGGGGCATCGATGTCCGTCTGCGGGTGCTGCTCGCCGCGCTCGGCCGCGGGGGCGGCGAGTTGCATCAGAGGTCGAGCGGCGTGCCGCGCACGGTCGAGAGCTGCGACAGCGGCAGCTTGTTGCCGTTGACGGTGAGCAGCACCGTCCCGTTCGCGTAGTCGACCTGGGTAACGGTGCCGATGACCTTGCTGGAGGTCTGGATGGCCCCGCCGGTCGAGTTCATCGCCGAGATCTCGACCTCGTAGTCGCCGTCGGCAAGCTTGACGCCGCTGTCCGACATGCCGTTCCAGTTCAGCGCATGGTCGCCGGCGTCCGTGTCGCCTTCGGTGCGCGCGACGAGCTGGCCGTCCTTGTTGTAGATGCTGACGACGACGCGCGCGGCGGCTTCGGGCAGCGTGTAGGTGATCGTTCCGGTCCCGCCGTAGAGCCCGACGGTGCTGCCGGTCATCTCGACGGTCTTGCCGATGTAGTTCACCGCATTGGCCGACTGCGAGTTGCGCTGCATCGAGATCAGCGTCTCGAGGTTCTGGTTCTGCCGGATCGACTGCTCGACCGACGAGAACTGGACGAGCTGCTGCGTGAACTGCGTGGTGTCCATCGGCGACAGCGGATCCTGGTTCTGCAGCTGCGTGGTGAGCAGCTTTAGGAACGTGTCGAAGTTCGATCCGAAGGTGGCCTTGGCCGCGGCGGCCGAGCCGCTGGCGGCCGAGCCGGTGGTCAGGTTCGTTCCACCGGCGGCTTGGGTTGCGGCGAGAGAGGATGACATGGCGTTTCTCCGTGGCTTCCGGATCAGGCGTTGAGGTCGATGCGGCCGTTGGCGGCGCGCGGGCGGACATAGCCTGCGGAGATCGCGGGCGCTGCGGTTTCGCCGGTCGTGTCGGCGTCGCGACGTTCGGCGAAGCGGGCGCCCATGTCGCGGAAGGCTTGGGCGTTTTCGCGATTGTCGCCGCGAAGCGAGAAGTTGAGCCCGCCGGCATCGGCGCGAAGGCCGGCCTCGGAAAGGGCGTTCTCGAGCTGGCGGGAGTCGTTCTTGAGCATTTCGAGCGTCTGCTGGCGGTCGGCCGCGAAGGCCGCGCGCAGCGAGCCGTCCGCCCGCACATCCAGCTTGATGTCGATGCGCCCGAGTTCGGCGGGGTTGAGGAGGATGCTGATCCGGTCGAGACCGTCCTCGACCGCCTTGCGGATATGGACGGCGACCTGTTCGTGCGGCGGCAGGAGAGGCATGCGGGCGGCGGGCTTGGGCGCCTCGGTCGCGTGCGCGGCGCGCGCGGCGTCGAGGTTCTGGGCGAAAACATGCGTCGGCTCGGCCGGCTTGGCGGGGGCCTTGGCGTCCTCGGCCTCGACCGGCATGCGCGCGGCGGTCAGGTTCGCGTCGAGCGAAGCGTTGTCGTTGCTGACGACGGCCTGCACCGCGAAGGCGGTTACCGGTGCCACAGGTGCCGCGATCGCGGCAGGCTGCGCGATCGTGACGATCAGCTTGCCTTCCTTGGCATCGCTTTCGGCCTTCATGGCTTCCTTGCCGGCATCGGCGACGGGCAGGGCGGAGGGCGCCACCGGATTGCGCAGAAGGAAGTCGGCATAGGCTTCGGTTGCCGGCTCGGCCTGCTTGGCGGCGTCGGCCAGGGTCGACGTCGGCAACGCGATTTCCGACGGCGCGGGGCCCTTGGCGGCCTTCGCGTCGATGGCGACCTTGGACGGATCCGGTGCCGTGTCGGAAGCGGAACCCGCCCCGACGGTGGCCGAAGCGGCCTTCGGGTCGGCGGCATCGGCGGTCTCGCCGTCGACAGGCA
This sequence comes from Tagaea sp., assembly GCA_044356395.1. GTDB lineage: Bacteria > Pseudomonadota > Alphaproteobacteria > CACIAM-22H2 > CACIAM-22H2 > Tagaea. Next base: position 11,477 of record JBIKWI010000023.1, read on the forward strand.
CTTCGACGGGGGCGGCGACAAGTGCCGCGAGGGCTTCGGGCGTGTCGAGCTTTGCGAGCGCGAGGGCGGCAGCGGGATCGGCTGGCGCCGCATCGTCTTGGACTGCGGCGGCGGCAATCAGTGCTTCGTCGACGATCTTGTCCGCTTCGGCCTTCTGCGCGGCCTCGCCCTGGAGAGCCGCGTCGGCCGGCTCGTCAAGCGCGACCTTCTGGGCGCCTTCGGAATTCTCGCCGTCGGTCTTTCCGGCGGCGGCATTTTCGGCATCGGCCTTCCGGGTGCGCGGATCGCGACGCTCGTTCGATGCGCGCTCGGCGCGGTCCGGCCGCTCGCCTTTCTCGCGGCGCTCGGCACGCTCGGACTTTTCCGCGCGATCGGCACGGTCGGCGGCTTCGGCACGCTCGACATGGTCGGGCTTGGAATTGGCGGCATCGTCGCGCCGGGCCGTTTCGGGCTGGCGCGGCACCTGGCGATCGACGCGGGTCCGCGCGGAATGCGCTTCGAGCAGATTGGAGAACCGCTTGTCCGACGATTCCGGCGCACGACGTGCTGCCGAGGCGCCGGCCTGTTCGGAGCGGAAGAGCTGGTCGATCGCGTTGATTGACATGTGCGGGGCTCGTTCTTCGTGTGAAGTCCCGCTTGTCTCAGCAAGGCCGGGGCCAGTTCCCAAGCTGCTGATTTCGTTCGTTTTCGGCCGTTCGCGGCATCGGCACAATCGCCTGCCGGCAAGTTTCACCCGGCAGGATTTTCCCGGCACCACGCGGTCCAGGCCATCCGGATCGCCGCGACCAGCTCCTGCGCGACCTTTGCCGGATCGCCGAGCGGCGAACCGGCAACGCGGTCGCGAAGCGTGACCCGGTAGGTGGCAAGCCTGCGCCTGTCGCCGGCAAGCTCGACGGCGCGGGCTATATAGGCCGCGCGCGTGTCGGCGACGAGTTCGGGACAACCGACGCGCTCGAGCAGGGCCGAACCGACTCGTCCGGCCGACGTCGTGCCGCGAAGGGCCACGACGGGCACGCCCATCGACAGTGCTTCGCACGTCGTCGTCACGCCGTTGTAGGGAAACGGATCGAGGGCGATGTCGACCAGTCCGTAGAGCGCCAGATGGCCGCGCGGATCGGACACGCGGACCATCGCGTCGATCCGGTCCGGATCGACGCCACGCCCGGCAAAGAACGCGCGCATCGCCGCGCGCGTCGCCGGATCGCCCATCGCCTTGTTCTTGAGGATGAGGCGCGCGTCCGGCACGCGACCCAGGATCTCCGCCCACGCCGACAGGCAGTCTGGCGAATGCTTGGGCCAGTTGTTGAAAGAGCCGAAGACGATGCCGGACCCCGTTCGCGGCTGCACGTCCGGCGCGCCCTCCGGCAGACGATAGGCATGGAACCCGGATGCAAGCCGCAGCGGGCGTTCGCCGGCCGGCCCGGGCGCCTCGGTTCCGGGCGGATCGACGGCATTGTCGGTGATGCGCCAGTCGATCGCGTCGATGCCCGTGACTTCCGGATAGCCGAGCCAGCTCATCTGGACGGGTGCCGCGCGCCGCGCGAAGGGAGCAAGGCGACTGCCCGCCGTATGGCCGGCAAGGTCGACGAGCACGTCGATCCCGGCCGCCCGGATCGCCTCCGTCATCGCGCCGTCGCTTTGGCCCGCGGTCGGATGCCAGGCGGCGACGTGTTCGCGGATGCGGGCCGTGATCGGGTCCTCGACCGGCAATTCGGCGAAGGCATGGATCTCGACCGCCGCGCCGTCGAGCGCTTCGAGGACCGGCAGCAGGAACCATGCGACCGAATGGGACCGCAGGTCGGGCGACACGAGCCCCACCCGAAGGCGCCTGTCCCGGTCGCGCGTGTTGGCGAACGCCGCCGGATGCGTGGCCGGGCCGGCGTGCGCGTGAAGCGCTGCCCATTCGCGCGCGGCGGCATGCAGCGAAGCCCGCGACGAGGCCGGCAGGAAGTTCAGCGCGTAGAGCGCGTTCGATCCGGCGCGCGGGTCTCCGGCATTTTCGCGCCACATGCCGACTGCCGCCGCGACGTCGCCGGCATCGAAATGACATGCCGCGAGATTGCTGCGCGCCGCCGCATCGTCCGGGGCGATGCGAAGCGCCTGCCGACAGAGGTCGGCCGCTTCGCCCAGAACGCCCTCTTCCGACAGGACGGCCGCCAGATTGGCGAGTGTCGTCGCATTTTCCGGATCGCAGGCGAGCGCGCGTCGAAGCGCTTCCACCGCACCGCGCGCATCGCCGGTCGCCCGGCGCGCGTTGCCCAGATTGGCCAGCAGGGGCCCCCATGGCGGTGCCGAAGCCGCGGCGCGTTCGAGCACGGCAAGCGCTTCGCCTGCCGATCCGGTGTCGAGCAGTGCCGCCCCGAGCCCGTTCGTCGCCGCCACATCCTCAGGCATAAGTGCGACCGCGCGCCGATAGGCCGGCAGCGCGCCGCCTGCATCGCCGCGCGCGTGGCGGGCCAGAGCAAGGCCGCGCCAGGCTGATCCGTCTTCCGGGGCGGTGGAAACAAGTTCGCTGTAGTCCGCCTCGGCGCGTGCATGATCGCCGGCCGCCAGATTGGCGGCCGCCCGCATCGAGCGGATCTGCTCGGTGATTGCCGCCGCCAGGGCGCATGCCCGGTCGAAGGCGGCAACCGCTGCGGCACTGTCGCCCAATGCGGCCTCGAGGATGCCGAGATTGGCATGATACGCGCCGACCGACGGCGCAAGCGCGATGGCCGCGCGGATCAGTTCGCGCCCCTCGGCGGTCCGGCCCTGCTGATGGCGCAAGACGCCAAGCAGGTGGCGGGCTTCGCTGTCGCCGGGGGCGGCCGCAAGGTGTGCTGCATAGGCCATCTCGGCGGGGCCGAGGCGGCCGGCCTGATGGTGGGCGAGTGCCTGTGCGAGCGGAGAATCCGGCATGTCGGCGCCGAGTTTAGCGCTTCCCCGCCCATAGCCGAATTGCGGCGTGCAAGCGGGCAGGGACTGGATTAAACTATCCGTTAATGTTTTCGCGCATAATGGCTTTCTGCGATTCGCGATGGCCTGCGTCGACGACGGACTGGAAGTCCCATGAGGGAGCTAGAATGAGCGGTTATCAAGCCTACGGTCGTGCCCAGAACACAACCGAGAGCCCGCGTTCGACGGAGTACCGGTTGCTCGCGCAGGTCTGCGGCGCGCTGACGCGCGCTCGAGACGGCAAGCGCGGAACGTCCGAGTTCGTCGACGCGCTCCTGTGGAACAAGAAGGTCTGGGACGCGTTCATCATCGACCTGTCGAGTGAAGGCAACCAGCTTCCCAAGGAATTGCGCGCCCAGATCATCGGCCTCGGCCTGTGGGTGGGTCGCGAGACGATCCAGGTGCTCGACGGCACCGGCGACATCGACGCGCTGATCAACGTCAACCGGACCATCATGGAAGGCCTCGCTCCGCAGCCGACTGCGGCAGCCGCCCGTCCGGCGCAGGCGCCGGCGGTGGCCCCTGGCGGCCGTCCGGTCGGCTCCGGGCTTTCCGTCTCGGGCTGATCGCCCCTCCTTAGCGCGCCATCGGGGCCGCCGTCGCAACCGCGCCGGCGGCCCTTTGCGTTCCGGGACCGGCAATTCCTGCCGGGTCGAACATGCCGGGAAGGGCGTTCCGGGTCTCGCCCGCATCCACGTCGGTTTGAAATAATCCAATAGATCCAAAGACTAAGCCCCGACCAGCCGGTGGCACGGCGGTTGCGAATGTCTTCCGGAAAGGGGTCGAAGCCGATCGACCCTCAACCGGAGCCACTCAGATGTCGTTGTCCGCCGCCCTCAACTCCTCGCTCAGCTCGCTGCTCACGCTGCAGCAGCAGTCGCGCCTGGTCTCGGCGAACGTCGCCAACGCGCAGACGCCGGAATACACCCGCAAGATCGCGAACCTCGTGACGCCGGCCGTGGGCGGACTGCCGACGGGCGTCAACATCGCCTCGATCACGCGCACGGTGAACGCGACCCTGCAGAACGACCTGCTCGCCCGGACCTCCGATGCGGCGTCGCAGTCGGTGAAGTCGAACTATCTCGAGCGCATCGGCACGCTGCTCGACGTCGACCAGGGCAAGCCCGCGATCACGCAGCAGCTGCAGGCGTTCCAGCAGGCCTGGACGGATTTCGAGGCGAGCCCGGAAAACGCCAACCTGTCGCGCAACATCATCATCCAGGGCCAGCAGCTGGCCATTTCGCTCAACCAGCTTTCGGCCTCGCCGCCGCAGATCGACACCCAGATCCTGACGGACATCGGCGCGAACCTGACGACGCTGAACGGCCTCGTCACGCAGGCCTACTCGATCAACCAGCAGCTCATCAGCCAGTCCTCGACCGGCCAGCCGATCGGCGACCTGCAGGACCAGATGGATTCGATCGTCCGCCAGATGGCGAAGATCGCGAAGGTCCAGGTCCTCGGTACCGGAACGGCCGCCGTCCAGATCATCACGTCGGGCGGCCAGACGCTGGTCGCCGGCAACGTGCCGCCGTCCTTCAGCTTCAATGCCACCACCAATCAGGTGCAGATCACGATCAACGGCGTCTCGTCGCCCGTCCAGTCGACGGCGTTCCAGTCGGGCCAGCTCGACGCGCTGCTGAAGCTGCGCGCGGGCTACGGCGACAACTCGACCTTTTCCCAGACGGTCATGACGTCGGCGGATCCTGCGGACGGCGGGCTGCGCAAGTTCACCAACCAGATCGACGCGATCGCCAATCAGGTCGCCTCGGTGGTCAACAACGCCTACAACCGCAGCAATTCGTTCGGCAGCGAGCTGGCGGCCAACTTCTTCACCTACTCGACGCTGGCCCTTCCGCCCGCCACGACGGTCGCGACCGCGATCACGAGCGGCACGGCGACCGCGAGCGCCATCGGCGGCAGCCTGACGGACGGTGGTGCCGCATTCGGCGCGCTCGCGCCGAGCCCGACGCTCTACCATCGGGTGACGATCACGGCCGGGCAGGGCGTGGGATCTTCGGCGATCATCACGGCAAGCACGGCGACGACGATCACGGCGCCGGGCCTCGCCGCGACCGACGCCACCAGCCAGTACTCGATCCAGTCGGTCACCGGCCCGCTGATGTCGAACGTGACCACGGCCGCGACGACGACGACGCTGGACGACACCACGAACACGTGGACCGTCAACCAGTTCGCGCCGACAGCGGCGGGCGTCTCCTACCAGGTGCGCATCCTCTCGGGCACGGGTGCCGGCCAGATCGGACGGATCACGGGCAATACCGCAAACCAGCTTACCCTCAGCCCCGGCTTCTCGGCCGCACCGGGCGTCGGCAGCGTCTACATCATCGAGCCGGCGACCGGCAACCTGCCGACTGCGGCGTCGATGCTGCAGGTCAATCCGAGCCTCACCGGCGGGACGACGACGGTCAAGCGCGCTTCGGCATCCGACGTCAACCAGGCGCTCAGCAACACGGTCAACGGCGCATTCGATCCGATCCCGCTGGCCGCCGCCTCGCTCGCCTCGCTCAACAACACGGGCATCATCGCCGGCACGCTGACGATCGCCAACACGATGGCCTCGGTCGTCTCGTACACCGCCCAGGGGCTCGCGACGGCGAACAAGAACACCGACGACAGCGAACGGCTCCGTCACCAGACCGACCAGACCTTCCGCAACGCGGTCGGCGTGTCGGTCGACACGGAAATGTCGCAGCTCATCATCATCCAGAACGCGTACCAGGCATCCGCACAGGTGCTGCAGACGGTGCGCGGCATGTTCGACACCCTGATCAACCTGGGAAGGAACTAAGCCATGGCCGGTTCCGTCACCGCCGTCGCCAACTACGCGCAGCTTCTCGACATCCAGCGCTCGCTGTTCGGCCAGCAGCGCGAGCTTGCCGGCCTCCAGCAGGAGCTTTCCACCGGCCGTCGTCGCGACGGCCTGGTCGGCATCGCCGCGGTCGGCCTGCAGCAGCAGGGCCTCGCGTCCGACGCGTTCCGCGTCCAGCAGTACAAGCAGACGTCCGTGCAGTCGTCGATCTACCTTCGTGCGATCGACAGCGCCACGTACCGCACGGACCTCTACTCCAAGGGTCTCGACGGCCTCAACTCGATCGCGAAGGACATGAAGTCCGAGCTGATCAAGACGAAGAGCCTCGGGCCTCAGGCCTATGCCGCCCAGTACGGGCTGGTCAACGGCGCGCTGAACCGCATCGAATCCATCCTCAGCCAGACCGACGGCCAGCGGAACCTCTTCGCGGGCTCGGCCTACGCGACCCGTCCGGTCGTCGGCCTCACGAGCCTCGATGCCTCGCCGCCGACCGCGCTGCCGGCCTTCTCGCCGTTCACGGGTGCGCCCGGCAACGGCCCGCCGCGCGGCCATTTCGCCGCGAACGCCGCCGGCACGACGACGACCGTCGTGACGGCGACGACCTATCCGACCACCGCGATCGGCCAGACCATCCGCTTCACCAGCGGCGCCAACCAGGATTTCCAGGCGCAGATCACCGGTGTCCTGCCGGCCGGCACGCTGACCTTTTCGCCGGCGGCCCCCGCCGCGACGGCCGCCGCCGACACCTTCGCCGTCCCGTTCATGGCGGTGCAGACCAGCGGCGCCCTTCCGGTCACGCTGCAGTTCCGCTCCGACAGCACGACGCTTGCCACCGACGTGGCACCGGGCTACATCGCCGCCTCGATCCGCACGACGCTGATCACGACAGCCGGCGAATCGATCAACAACAAGCCGTCCGTGTACATCGACGACCAGCTCAAGCTCGAGTACGGCATCACGGCGGCCGATCCCGCGATCCAGAACCTGGTCAACGGCCTGCGCAACTACAAGCTGGCGCTCGGCCATGCGATCAATTTCAACGCCGCGATCGTTCCGCCGGCCGTGCAGCAGGATATCGGCCGCATCTCGGCCTCGATCCCGTATCTCGACCAGGCCGAGGCGCAGATCAACAAGGCGCTTCTCGACGTCGCGGCGCTGGAAGGCGTCAACGGCGGCCGGCAGAGCCAGCTCATCCAGATCCGCAGCAAGCATCTCGACGTGATCAACATCTCGGACGTCGGCGCGACCAAGATCGAATCCGTCGACATGGGCGAGGTCTCGACGCGCATCAAGGGCATCCAGACGTCGCTCGAAGCCAGCTACATCACCACGCGGCAGATCCTCGACCTGTCGTTCGTCAAGTACATGCGCTGATCGGGCAGGGGCGCTGAACCGGAGCAGGTTCAGCGTCTTTATTTTTGCCTTTGAATACAACCAAAGAGAGCATACTAAATACACACTGAACGAGGGCAAAAGAAAAAAAGAGGTACGAAAATCCATACCCTGAAATACAACTGTAAGTATAAATTACACACTCTGGGCAAGAATGCCTGGAGCCGGAAGAAACAAAGAAAAGGAGCACCGAAGCCATGTCGACCGTTGCAATGACCTCCGCCGTCAGCGGCCTGAATTCGTTCCAGACCGCGATCAACTACATCTCCGACAACGTCGCCAACTCGCAGACCGCCGGGTTCAAGCGCACGGATTCGAACTTCTCGAGCTACGTTTCGACGTCTTCGTCGCGCTTCTTCAGCCCCGGCGGCGTGACCGCGCGTCCCACGTTCATCAACGACCTGCAGGGCCCGATCGTGCAGGATTCCTCGCCGACCTCGATCGCGATCACGGGTGCCGGCTGGTTTCCGGTCCAGGAAGGCTCGTCGACGGTCGGCGGTCTTACCGGCAACAGCGTGACGCAGTTCACGCGCCGGGGCGACTTCACGCTCGACAAGAACAGCTTCCTGGTCAACGGCGCCGGCAAGTTCCTGTTCGCCCGTTCGGTGCCGCGTCCCACGACCGCCATACCTAACCCGACGCCCAACCAGGGGCCGCTGTCGGCCGTCCAGATCAACCAGAGCCAGCTGCCGGCACTGCCGACGTCGAGGACGGTCTATGCGGCGAACATTCCGGCAAACGCCGCGCCCGCGACGGTCTACAACGGCGGCACCATCACGATCACGGATGCCAACGGTGCGGCGCGGCCGGCCTCGGTGACCTGGTACAACCGCACGACGGTCGGCGGCGTGCTTCCGGGCGTGGCGGCCAGCGCCACGACCGGTACCGCGGCCGTCGCCGCTTCGGGCGCCGGCACGGTTCCGCAGTGGCGGGCCGTCATCACGATCCCGACCAGTTCGGCCAACGGCGCGGAGAGCATCGTCGTCGATTTCAGCTTCGGCACGACGGTCGGCGTCAACGCGGGTCTCCTGACGGGAATGACCGTTTCCGGCGCGACCGACGCCGCTTCGTTCAACGCGGCCAACACGGCGCCGGCGTCCGGCCGGCTGGTGATGAGCTACAGCGCTCCGGGTCTTGCCGCAGCCCCCCCGCAGACCATCAACGCGGAGTTCGGCACCCCAAACCCGGCGAACACGTCCGTCGCCTCGACGCTGTCGACCGCCGGCGGCACGTCCCAGTTCGGCGGCACGTCGATCTCGATATCGACGATTTCGGCCGACGGCTATGCCGCAGGCATCTTCAACGGCACCGGCATCGACACGGCCGGCAATATCTTCACGACCTACTCGAACGGCCAGCGCCTGATCCAGTACCAGATCGCGCTCGGCACGTTCAACAACCCCAGGGGGCTGGTGCGCCAGAACGGCGAGGCGTTCCTCGACGATCCGGGGGCCGGCTTCATCGGCCTCAACGTGTCCCAGCAGGGCGGTGCGGGCAGCATCAACCCGAACAGCCTCGAGAACTCGAACACCGACATCGGCTCGGAGTTCACCAAGATGATCGTGGCGCAGCGCTCCTACTCGGCCAACGCCCGCATGATCACGACGTCCGACGAGATGCTGCAGGAGATCGTCAACCTGAAGCGCTGATTCCCCGACGACTTCGGTTCCGCAAACTCGTGGGCCGGCGGCGCGAAAGCGCCGCCGGCCTTTTTCGTGCGCGCCAAAAGCAGCTTCTGCCGGGTAGGGGAACTTGCTGCCGGCCGGGCAGCGAACATTTTGCCTAGCGGCTTGGTTTAAATTTATTAACCAACTCTATCCAATTGTATTCGTGTGTATTTTTTGAACATCGCTCTGGCACTCGCATTGCTCCTCTCCGACCCAGCGCCAACAGGCATCGATTTCGCCACGACGAATTTCAATCAACGAGAATAGAGGGGTCGGCAAACATGGCTACCGTAGCAATGAACTCCGCGATCAGCGGCCTGAATTCGTTCCAGACCGCGATCAACTATATTTCCGACAACGTCGCCAACTCGCAGACGGCCGGGTTCAAGCGCATCGACGCGAACTTCTCGAGCTTCGTGTCGACGTCGTCGCAGCGCTTCTTCAATCCCGGCGGCGTGACCGCGCGCCCGACCTTCGTCAACGACCTGCAGGGCACGATCATTCAGAACGCCTCGCCGACCGCAATCGCGATCGCGGGCGCGGGCTGGCTGCCCGTCCAGGACGGCACGACCACGGCCGGCGGCTTCACCGGCAACAACGTGACGCAGTATTCGCGCCGCGGCGACTTCTCGCTCGACCAGAACAGCTTCATGGTCAACGGCGCGGGCAAGTTCCTGTTCGCCCGCTCGGTGCCGCGTCCCACGACCGCGGTGCCCAACCCGTCGCCCAACCAGGGCCCGCTGGTCGCCGTGCAGATCAACCAGAGCCAGCTGCCCGCGCTCGCCACGACGATCGCGCAGTACGCCGCGAACCTGCCGGCGAACGCTTCGCCCGGCACGGTCTACAACGGCGGCACGATCACCGTGACCGACGCCAACGGCGCTTCGCGTCCGTTCGCCGTCACCTGGTACAACCGCACCACCGCCGGCGGCACGCTGCCGGGCGTGACGGCGAGCGCCACGCTCGGCACGGCCAACGTCGCGGCTTCCGCCGCGGCCACGGTTCCGCAGTGGCGCGCGGTCATCACCGCGCCGACCAGCTCGGCGAACGGTCCGGAGAGCCTCGTGGTCGACTACACGTTCGGCACCACGGTCGGCACCAATGCCGGCCTGCTGACCGGCATCACGGTCGCCGGCTCGACGAACGCCGCGACCCTCTCGGCAACGAACTCGGGCACCGACGGCCGCCTGGCGATCAGCTACAGCGCGCCCGGACTTGCCGCGGCCCCCGTGCAGACGATCAACGCCGAGTTCGGCACGCCCAACACGTCGAGCCCGACGACTGCCTCGACCCTTGGCACGCCGGGCGGCACCTCGCAGTTCGGCGGCACGTCGATCTCGATCTCGACCGTCTCGGCGAACGGCTACTCGGCCGGCACGTACAACGGCGTGGGCATCGACACGTCGGGCAACATCTACACGACCTACACGAACGGCCAGCGCCTGACGCAGTACCAGATCGCGCTCGGCACGTTCAACAACCCGAAGGGCCTGGTGCGCCAGAACGGCGAGGCGTTCCTCGACGATCCGGCGGCCGGCTTCATCGGCCTCAACGCGTCCCAGCAGGGCGGTGCCGGCGGCATCAACCCGAACAGCCTCGAGAACTCGAACGTCGACATCGGCTCCGAGTTCACGAAGATGATCGTGGCCCAGCGCTCCTACTCGGCCAACGCGCGCATGATCACGACCGCCGACGAGATGCTGCAGGAGGTCGTCAACCTCAAGCGCTGACCGTCGACGACCCCTCGGTTCCGCAAACTCGTGGGCCGGTGGCGCGAAAGCGCCGCCGGCCTTTTTTTCAGGCGCGCCGCCGGTAGTGGTAGGCGTAGGCGTCGGCGAAGCCGAGGCCGGCGTAGAGCGCGCGTGCCGGCACGTTGTCGGCCACGACCTGCAGGTAGGCGCGCGCGGCGCCCTGAGCCTGCGCCCAGGCCGAAAGCGCGCCGATGATCCGCGCCGCATGGCCCATGCGCCTGGCCGCCGGCACGGTCAGCATCTCGAAGATGCCAAGGTCGCCGGCCTCGAGGACGCCCATTCCGAACGCGCAGGGGCTGCCGTCCGCCCCGTCGACGCGCGCGAACGCCGCCGCCGGCACGATCCGGCCGAGCATCTCGCCCAGGATCGCGACAGTTTCCTGCCGCGCGCCGGAGGCCTTGGCGAACGCGCCCAGCCATTGCGGCCGCGGCTCGTCCGCGATCTCCACGCCGGCGACCGCAGTTGCCGGGCCGCCGAGCCGCGCCTGCATCACGATCGTCGGATCGACAAGCGCGTAGCCGCGCGCGGCCAGCGCCGCGTCGAGCCCGGGTTCGGCAAGCGGCGTCACCCGGAAGGTCGGGGGCAAGTCGTGACGGCGGTAGAGCGCTTCGGCATGCGCGATGCGCGCGTCGAGCGGCTGGCTGCACGGCCACACCGCGTTGACCGAATTCGCACGCTTGGTATGGCCGCGCGCGAACCGCAGGATCCAGCCGTCATGCACGAGCGTCTGCAGGGCGGGCCAGGCATTGAAGGCGCGGCATTCGAGGGCGCGGACCGTGTCGGGTGTCGTTTCTTGCATTCCGATTCCCCCAAGGCGCGCTAGACTTGACGCTTCACGCCATGTCTAGCGCCTCGACCGATTCCGCCGCAATGCTTGCCGCCGCCAACCGTGCCGCCATCGCGGGGCAGTCGGCCGAGGCGATCGGACTCTATCGCGCGTTGGTCGCACATGCCGGCGCACCGCTGGCGGCCCACGTCAATCTTGCCGCGACGCTGCTTGCCGTTCGCGAGTTCGACGCCGCCGCGCAAGCGGCACAGGCGGCGGTCGCGGCCTTCCCGGACTCTGCGGACGCCCACGCCGTTTTGGGCGAGGTGGCACTCGCCGCGGGATTTCCGGTGCGTGCGGCAGCCGCGTTCGAGCGGGCGCTGAGCGCGGCACCGCCGACAGCCGGGCGGCTCAACAATCTGGCGCAGGCGCTGATGGGGCAGGGGCGCATCGCCGAAGCGCTTGGGGCGATGGCGAAGGCCTGCGCGCTGGCGCCGACGGATACCGGGCTCGCCTCCAACGCGCTGATGTGCGCCCGGTACGATCCGCCCGACCCGTCCGGCGGGCCCGTCGTGCGCTGGCCGGGACCACGGGGTGTCGCGCGCCCGCCCGTGCGCGATGCCGATCCGGGCCGGCGCCTACGCGTGGGCTACGTGTCGCCGGATTTCTGCAGCCATTCGTGCAGCTATTTTCTTGTCCCGCCGCTTGCGGCACACGATCGGGGGGCGGTCGACGTCTACGCCTACGGCGACGTGGCGGTTCCCGATGGCGTGACGGCGGCGTTCCGCAGCCTCGTTCCCAACTGGCGGGACACGGCGGGCCTGGACGATGCGGCCTTCGCCGCGCGCGTCAGGGCCGACGGGATCGATGTCCTCGTCGACTGCGCGGGCCACACGAAGGGCAACCGTCTGGCGGCCTTCGCGCACCGGCCGGCACCGGTCCAGGTCACGTGGCTGGGATATCCCGACACGACCGGGCTCGACGTCTTCGACGCGCGCATCGTCGATGCACTGAGCGATCCGCCGGGGCCGGCGGACGGGCAGGCGAGCGAGCCGCTGGCCCGCATCGCCGGCGGGTTCCTTGCCTACATGCCGCCGCCCTTCGCACCGCCGGTGGCGCCGTTGCCGATGGCCGCGCGCGGTACGCCCACGTTCGGATCGTTCAACAACCTGCCCAAGATCACGGCGCGCACGCTCGACCTTTGGGCCGGCGCGCTGCGCGCCGTGCCGGGCGCGCGGATGGTCGTCAAGGCGCGCGGTCTCGACGAGCCGGAACTGTGCGCGCGGCTGCTCGACGGGTTCGCGGTGCGCGGCGTTCCGGCCGGCCGGATCGAGCCGGTGGGTTTCGTCGGCGCGATCCAGGACCATATCGCGCGCTATGCCGCGATCGACGTGGCGCTCGACACCACGCCCTATAACGGCACGACGACGACCTGCGAAGCGCTGTGGATGGGCGTGCCGGTCGTGACGCTGGAAGGCGACCGGCATGCCGCGCGTGTCGGGGCCTCGCTGCTCGGCCATCTTGGTGCCGGTGCCTGGGTCGCGCGCGATCCCGCATCCTTCGCGGCGATCGCGGCCGGGCTTGTCGCCGACGCGGCACAGCTCGCCGCCATCCGGTCGGGCCTGCGCGCGCGGATGGCCGGGTCCGCGCTGTGCGACGGCGTGCGTCTGGCGCGCGGCCTCGAAGCACTCTATCGCCGCCTCTGGCAGCGGGTTGTATCTCCGGCCGCGATGGTATAATCGACCCACTCCGGTCTTCGTTCCGACCTTCAAGGATCCTCGATGCCTCTCGTCCTGCGACTCAATCCCGGCGAAAAGATCATCATCAACGGGGTGGTGATCGAAAATACGGGCGGACTCGCCATGCTCGCCATCCGGAATCGCGGCAACATCCTGCGGCAGAAGGATATTTTGCAGCTCGACGAGGCCGCCACGCCGGCGATGCGCGTCTATTACACGCTGCAGTGCGTCTATCTGTTCCCGGACGAGGCCAAGGTCTATTCGGACGCTTTGCGACAATTCCTGACCGACTTCGAACTGGCGGCACCCACTTCCAAACCGCTGATAGACGCGCTGCGCGCCCGGCTTGACAAGGGCGAGCTCTATCCGGGCCTCAAGGACGCAAAGCGACTTATCAAATTCGAGTGGGATCTCCTTGGAACAACTACGGAAAGGGCGCGTCAACTTCTGCTGGGAAGCGACGGCCCCAAGAAGCGCGCCAAGGCCGGCGAGCAGATCCCGGAAGACAGCGAAGTCGACTGATTCGACGGCATTAATATAATTTTAGATATTTTAAACGATAATTTTTCTAAGTTTACAGGGATCACCTTGTCCGTCGGGCCGTTGCATGCCATAGTGCAGGTCTTGCAATGCCGAGAACGGCATTAAGGAGAGTGTCATGGCGGGATCCATTGGTGGTCTGCCGGCCGTTGTTGCGTGGAAGCAGCTCCAGAAGACGGGCGATGCCGCGCAGGAAAAGTGGTCGAAGCAGGCGAGCGTCCAGCAGAAGATCGCGTACGCGAAAGACGTCGTCGCCAAGGCGAAGACTGTCGACGACCTACTGAACAACCGGAAATTCATGGAATTCGCGCTGTCGGCCTTCGGGCTCGAAAGCGAGATCGACAAGAAGGGTCTTCTCAAGAAGGTCCTGCTGTCGGATCTGACCAACATCGATTCGCTCGCGAACCGGATGAACGATACCCGGTATCAGGATATCGCGAGCCGGCTGCAGCTCAAGTCCCTCGGCGTCGAAGGGCCGCGCGCGCCCGGCGTGATGGACGGGCTTGTCGCCCGCTACATCAAGAACGAGTTCGAGAAGTCGCAGGGCAACGCCAGCCCCGGCCTGCGCGAGGCGCTCTACTTCAAGGAGAACGCCTCGAAGATCAACAGCCCGTGGGCGATCCTCGGCGACAAGGTACTGCGCGAGGTCGTCACGACGACGCTCGGCATCCCCAAGGAACTCGCGATCCAGGGCGTCGAGGCGCAGGCGACCTACCTGAGCAAGAAGGTCGACATCGAGAAGTTCAAGGACAAGCGCTTCGTCGAGACCTTCATCCAGCGCTACCTCACCACGCGCGACCAGGAGACGGCCACGTCGAACGGGACGGGTGCCGGAATGTATGGCGGTCTGCTGCAGGTCGTAAGTCCGGGTGGCGGCTTCGACATGAGCGGCATCCTCGACCTGATGCAGGGCATGAACACGCGCCGCTACTAGGAATGCGCCGCAGACTGGTAGAGTGCGCCTGCGGGGTGCGCGATTCGCGCGCAGCCGGCAGGTGCTGCTCGAAAGCCGGAGATCGTTAAAATGTCGGACGGAACATCGGACGAATCCAAGTTCAACATTTCGAGCACGGACCAGGAGCGTCTGGCCGCCATGCGCGTCATCGCCGACGCGATGGAAGAGGGCATGCGCCAGGGCCTGCACCGCGATGCGCTGACCGTGGCATGCTTCACCGTCGTGCTGCAGATGCTCGTCGACGTCTATGGCCGCGAGGCGGTCCAGCATCTCGTCGCGGACATGGCGCCGCGCGTCACCGCCGGCGATTTCGGCTGAAGATTCAGCTCGCGGCCAGGACGATCAGGCCGGGAATGGGCGTTCCGCCCTCGGCACGCGGCGATTCCACGCGCCACTGAAGCGGCTTCAGTCCGGCGGCCGCGACGGCCTTCTCGATGTAGCCGCGCGCGTGCGCGTATCGCCCGGACGGCCGCACCACCCATTCGCCCGCTTCGTCGGGCAGCATCGTTTCTGTCGAGAAGACGATGTGGCCGCCGCCGCGCAACGCGGCCCGCGCCGCCCTGAGCGCCTCGTCGATCACGCCGAAATAGCAGAACACGTCGGCCGCCACGATCAGGTCGTAGGCATAGCGGTGTGCCACGAGATCGGCGACCAGTTCGCCTGCCCGCAGCTCGTCGTAGATCCCGCGCGCCTGCGCGTGCGCCAGCATGCCCTGCGACAGGTCCACGCCTTCGAGGCGTTTCGACCAGGGCCGCAGCACCAGGCCCGCAAGCCCGGTGCCGCAGCCGGCATCGAGCGTGGAGAAGCGCGCTTCGGGCTTGCCCCACTGTTCTTCGAGCATCGCGCGGATCCCTTCGGGCGCGCTGTAGCCGACCGAGGCGAGCGTGCTGTCGAACGTCGCCGCGAAGAGGTCGAAGGCGCTGCTGACATAGCCGTCCTCGGCGCGCGGCGGCGCCGGCTGGCCGGCAAGGGCGGCCGCCCAGTGGCGCGCCGTCGGACTTTCGGGATATGTCGCGCGCCAGACGCGCGCGCGTTCCGCCGCTTCCGCGCGCCGGCCGACGACATGCAGCGCATAGATCGCCGTGCCGTAGTTCGAATGGACGTGCGGATGGTTCGGCGCCGCGGCGAGCGCCTTGGCGTAGAGATCGACGGCCGCGTCGAGATTGCCGCGCCGCTGCTCGAGATTGGCGAGGTTGTTGAACGCGTCGGCGCTGGCCGGATCGAGCTCGATCGCGCGGCGATAGGATTGCGCCGCTTCCTCGATCCGCTCGAGGGCCGACAGGGCCGCACCCCGGTTCGAATGGGCCCCCGCATGAGTCGGCAGGAGCCCGATCGAGCGATCAGCCGCCGCGAGCGCCTCGTCGAAACGGCCGAGCGAGATGAGTGCTGCGGCACGGTTGGATTCGAAATGCGCGTTGCCGGGGACGAGCGCGCAGGCCTTGGCGATGCGCGCCAGAGCCGCGTCGTGGCGGCCTTCGGCGCGCGCGACGAGCCCGGAGAGATGCAGCGCGTCGGGATGGTCGGGCTTGAGCTTGAGGGCCCGCGCATAGAGCGGTGCCGCACCGGCGATGTCGCCGATCCGGTGGCGCTCGAAGCCGGCTGCGACCAGCGCGTCCGGATTGTTGCGGGTGGAGGCGGGCGGGCGGGGTTTCATGCGGCCAGAGCCCTGAAACGGAACCGGCGCGCAGGCCGGTTCCGGGAACCGGGCCGTGCGCGCCGGGTCGGGAAAGAACTTTCGATCAGGCTGCCGTCGCGCCGCGCAGGCCGTCCATGACGTGGCGGTTGATGGCGATCAGCATGTCCAGATCGCCGTCCGGATGGCTGTTCACGATCATGTCCGAATTCTTGTTCACGTAGGCGGCAAGATTGATGAGCAGGACCTTGAGCTCCTTGGGGAGCTTGTTGTGCTCGTCGGCCACGTCGGTGACGAAGGCGTTCCAGACGTCGCGGTTGTGGAAGATCGCGTCGCAGACCTGACCGACCGACTGCGGATCGAGCTGGGTGACCACCGCCTTGGCGTCGGTCAGCTTCTTGGTGACCAGGGACAGGAGGCGATATTCCCGCTCGCGTTCGGACTCGGTGGCGCCGGGCGCCGATGGGTTCGGGTTCTGCACGATTCCTCCTGAGGCGGCGACTCGGGCAAAAGCCCGTTTCTCGTCAGATAGTAATAACCGAGTCGGCCCACGCGCGCAAAACGAAAGCGCGACGAGGGGCTTGCAAAGCCTACCCTACAAACGAAACGGGGGCGGCCCTTGGGCCGCCCCCGTCCGTCGAGTGTAGTCCCGCCGAAGTTAGCGGAAGAGGCCGAGCAGCACGGAGGGCTGCTGGTTGGCGATGGAAAGCGACTGGATGCCGAGCTGCTGGCGGACCTGCAGCGCCTGCACCGAGGCCGAGGCCTTGCCGATGTCGGCGTCGACGATGGCGCCGAGGCCGGTCGTGGTCGCGTCGACGATCGC
>JBIKWI010000155.1:0-8327 GCA_044356395.1 Tagaea sp.
CGGGCAGCAGGCCGGCGGCAAGCGCCATGCCGACGACGAGGAACGCGAACTCGCCGCCGTGCCCGAGCAGGAGGCCCATCTGGGCGGCGGCGTGCGTCGTGAAGCCGAAGCCGCGCGCCAGGGCGAAGACGATGGCGCCCTTGACCGCCAGCAGGCCGGCTGCCGACGCGAAGATCCAGGCGGCATTTCCGGCGATGGCGCCGGCGTCGATGTCGAGGCCGACGGACAGGAAGAACAGCGCGAGCAGCAGCCCCTTGAAGGGCTCGAGCAGGATCTCGATCTCGTGCCGGTACTCGCTTTCGGCGAGCATCGCGCCGGCAAGAAAGGCGCCCAGCGCCATCGACAGGCCCGCGACGCCAGTCACCGCCGCCGTGCCGACCACGACGAGCAGGCACACGCCCATGAACAGCTCCGGCCGCCGTGCGGCGGCCGCCTCGCGCAGCAGCGGGCGCATCGCATAGCGGCCGGCGACGAGGATCGCCGCGACCGCCGCCGCCGCCTTCAGGAAGGCGATGGCGAGCGCCCCGCCCGTGTCCGACCCTTCGCCCGACGCCACGCCGAGCGCGAACAGGATCGGCACGACCGCGAGATCCTGGAACAGCAGGACCGCGAACGCGCCGCGCCCCATGCGGGTTCCGGTCTCGCGCCGCTCGGCGAGGACCTGCATCACGATGGCGGTCGACGACAGGCTTAGGCACGCCCCCAGCAGCAGGGCTGCCGGGGCCGGGTTCCCGAACGCGTACGCGATCGCGCCGATGGCGGCGGTGGAAAGCGCGACTTGGGCGGCGCCGAGTCCGAAAACCAGCCGGCGCAGCGCCAGCAGGCGTTCGGGCGAAAGTTCGAGGCCGATCATGAAAAGGAGGAAGACGACGCCCAGTTCGGCGAGCGCCGAGACCGCCGCGGTGTCGCCGACCACGAGCCAGCCCAGAGCCGAGCCCGGTTCGGCGATGCGCGCCAGCCCGTGCGGCCCCAGCACCATGCCCGCCAGCAGGTAGCCGAGGATCGGACTGAAGCGCAGGCGTGCGGCGACCGGCTGGACGACGGCGACGACGCCCAGAAAAACGAGCGCCGGCTGCACCCAGTCGGAGGTTCCTTCGACCATCTCCTGATCTCGCCCTTTCCCTCTGGAATCACTGTGCGTTCCGCCCGCACGAAACGCAATCTCCGTCGCCGGCCTTGAGGCTGGCGGCGGGGCCGGCGAAACGCTATATACGGGGCGGGAGGTTGGCGGCGGACGAGCGCCTCGCCAACCCGGTCAGGTCCGGAAGGAAGCAGCCGTAACGAGTCTCCGCCCGGGTCGACGTCCAGCCTCCCACCTTTTTCCCGTTCCTTCCGTCCAAGCGTGCGAATGGCCGATTCCGAGACCGTCCCCTACCAGGTCCTGGCTCGGAAATACCGGCCCGCGCGCCTGTCCGACCTTGTCGGCCAGGAAGCGCTGGTCCGCACGCTCGCCAGCGCCATCGAGACCGGCCGCATCGCGCACGCGTTCATGCTGACCGGCGTGCGCGGCGTGGGCAAGACGACGACCGCGCGCATCGTGGCTCGCGCGCTCAACTGCATCGGTGCCGACGGCAAGGGCGGCCCCACCATCGATCCGTGCGGCGTGTGCGAGCACTGCGTGGCCATCGCCGAGGACAAGCATCTCGACGTGATCGAGATCGACGCGGCCTCGAACAACGGCGTGGACGACGTGCGCGAACTGATCGAGGCGGTGCGCTACCGCCCGGTCTCGGCGCGCTACAAGATCTACATCGTGGACGAAGTCCACATGCTGACCAAGAACGCGTGGAACGCGCTGTTGAAGACGCTGGAGGAGCCGCCGGCGCACGCCAAGTTCCTGTTCGCGACGACCGAAATCCGCAAGGTGCCGGTCACGGTCCTGTCGCGCTGCCAGCGCTTCGACCTGCGCCGTTTCGACCAGCCAACGCTGGCGCGCCATCTCGCCGGCATCGCGGTCAAGGAGAAGCGCAGCATCTCGGCCAGTGCCGCAGCATTGCTCGCGCGCGCGGCCGACGGCTCGGCGCGCGACGGGCTGTCGCTGCTCGACCGCGCGTTGGCGGCCGTCGAAGGCGAGGTCGACGAGGCGCAGGTGCAGGCGCTGCTCGGGCTCGTCGACCGCGCGCAGGTCTTCGACCTGTTCGAGGAAGTCCTGAAGGGCGACGCGGCCGCGGCCCTCGCGCGGGTGGCCGAGCTCTATGCCAACGGTGCCGAGCCCAAGGTCGTCGTCGAGGACCTGCTCGAGGTCGCCAACCTGCTCACGCGCCTGAAAGTGGCCCCGACGCTGATCGACGAGGCGGGCCTGCCGGAAACCGAACGCGTGCGCGGCCGCGCGATGGCCGGCAAACTCGCCATCCCCGTGCTCGCGCGCACCTGGCAGATCCTGCTGAAGGGTCTGGGCGAAGTGCAGCAAGCACCCCAGCCGCTGGCCGCGTTGGAAATGCTGATCGTGCGGCTGGCCTATGCCGCGAACCTGCCGGCCCCCGGCGATCTCGTCGAGAAGCTGACGCGCGCCGAAGGGCCGGGTGCTGGCGCGCCGCGCGGCGGCAATGGCGGCGGTGGCGGGGGTGGCCCGCGTGCCATCGCGGGCGGCCTGGCGGCGACGGCGGTGGCGACATCGCCGGTCGCGGCACCGGCCGAAGCCGGCCCGGTGCCGCAGAGCTACGCCGAACTGGTGGCGCTCGTGCAGGAAAAGCGCGAGGGCCTGCTCTACGGCCAGCTCTACAGCTCGGTGCGTCTCGTCGCCTACGAGCCGGGCCGCATCGAGATCGCCTATCCAAACGCGCCCAAGAACCTGACGCTGCCCACCGAGCTTGCCGAGAAGCTGCGCGCCTGGACCGGGCGCGTGTGGCTGGTCACGCTCAGCAGCGACAAGCCGGGCGCGCCGACGCTTGCCGAGCAGGCGCTGGAATCGCGCGAGGCGCGCAAGCGCGCCGCCGCCGAGCATCCGCTCGTCGCCGCCGTGCTGTCCGCCTTTCCGGGCGCCACGATCGAGGCGGTACGCGGTGCGGACCAGCCGGTCGCCGCCGGCCCCGAATTCGTGTCGCCGCCCGTCGAGGCCGGCGACGACGCGGCCGGCGACGACGCGGCCGGCGACGGCGAGGACACCTGGATCGTTCCCGACAGTTTCGAACCGGAGTACGACGCATGAAGAATCTCGGCGCGCTGATGAAGCAGGCCCAGCAGATGCAGTCCAAGATGGCCGAGATGCAGGAAAAGCTCGCGGCCATGGAAGTGACCGGGCGCGCGGGCGGCGGCATGGTCGAGACGACCATGTCGGGCAAGGGCGAGGTCAGGCGCATCAAGATCGACAAGGCGCTCGTCAGCCCCGACGAGGTCGAAGTGCTGGAAGACCTGCTGGTCGCCGCCCTCAACGACGCGCGCGCCAAGGTCGACGCGGAATCGGCCGAGCAGATGAAGGCGATGACCGGCGGGCTCAACCTGCCGCCGGGTATGAAGCTGCCGTTCTGACGCGATGAACGGTCCTGAAATCGAGCAGCTCGTCAAGCTGCTGGCGAAACTGCCGGGGCTGGGACCGCGCTCGGCGCGTCGTGCCGCCCTGCAGCTGCTGAAAAAGAAGGACCAACTCCTGCGCCCGCTCGCCGAGGCGCTGGCGAACGCCGCCGAGAACGTCGTGTCGTGCCACGTGTGCGGCAATCTCGACACGACCGACCCGTGTGCCGTGTGCGCCGATACGCGGCGCGACCACGGCCTCGTGTGCGTGGTCGAGGAGGTCGCCGACTTGTGGGCGATCGAACGCACGGCCGGCTTCAAGGGCGTCTACCATGTCGTCGGCGGCACGCTGTCGGCCCTCGACGGGCGCGGTCCGCAGGATCTCAACGTTGCCGGGCTGGTCGAGCGCTGTGCGGGCGGGGCGGTGCGCGAGGTGGTGCTGGCGCTCAATGCGACGGTCGAAGGCCAGACGACCTCGCATTACATCGCCGACCGGCTCAAGGAATCGCCCGTCCAGATCACCCGGCTCGCGCACGGGGTGCCGGTGGGAGGCGAGCTCGACTATCTCGACGACGGCACGCTGGTCGCGGCGCTGAAAGCCCGCCGGGCGGTCTAGCGGCGACTCGGGCGCCCGGAGTAGCTTCGGACCATGGAAATTCTTCTCTCCGTGGTTGCCGGTCTGCTGCTCGGTGCGGCCGCCGTGTTCCTCCTGCGCCGCGGCTCCGCCGATGCGGGGGCGGCCGAGGCCATCTACAAGGAAAAGCTCGTCGCCGCGTCCGCCGTCGAGGCCGACCTGCGCCAGCGTCTGGATGCCGCGACGCGCGCACTCGGCTCGGCCGAAGGCGAACTCAAGCGCCTTCCGCCGCTCGTCGACGATCTCGCGCGCGTGCAGGGCGATTTTTCGGCCATGCGGGCCGAGAACGCGCGGCTTTCGGCCGAGCTCGAGGCCGAGCGCGCGCAGTCGGCCGACAAGCTCAAGCTCCTGACCGAGGCGCGCGCCCAGCTCTCCGACCATTTCAAGGCGTTGACCGCCGACGCGCTCGCCGCCGAGCGCGAGCGCCTTAAGGAGGAGCAGGCGATCCGCGAGACCGCGATCAAGGGCCTCGTCTCGCCGCTCACCGAGACGCTGGCGAAGTTCGACAAGCGCGTCGAGGAGATGGGCAAGGACCGCGCGGAGAAGGACGGCGCGTTCGTCAAGCAGATCGGCGATCTGGGCCGCGAGACGCGCGCCCTCGTCCATGCGCTGAAGACGCCGCACGTGAAGGGCCGCTGGGGCGAACGCACGCTTCGCCGCACGGTCGAGCTTGCCGGGATGGTCGAGTATTGCGACTTCGTCGAGCAGGCGACGGCCGAGGGCGAAAAGCGGCTGCGGCCGGACCTCGTCGTGCGCATGCCGGCCGGCCGCGTCGTCGTGGTCGACGCGAAGGCGCCCACGCTCGCCTTCCTTGCGGCGGTCGAGGCCGGCGACGAGGAAAGCCGGGTGCGCCATCTCGCCGACCACGCGCGCCAGGTGCGCGAGCATTTCCAGCGCCTGTCGCAGAAGGCCTACTGGGAGCAGTTTTCCGACGCGCCCGAGTTCGTCGTGATGTTCGTGCCGGGCGAGTCGTTCTTCTCGGCGGCCGTGCAGGCCGATTCGAGCCTGCTCGACGATGCGGCCAACGACCGCGTGCTGATCGCCACGCCGACGACGCTGGTGTCGCTGCTGTGGGCGGTCGAGCGCGGCTGGCGGCAGGAGAAGCTTGCCGAGAACGCGCGCGCGATCTCCGACCAGGGGCGCGAGCTTTTCAAGCGCATGACCGACATGGCCGGGCACTTCGCCAATGTCGGCGAGGGCCTCAAGAAGGCGGTCGATTCCTACAACCGCTCGGTCGGCTCGCTCGAATCGCGCGTCTTCCCGGCGGCACGCAAGCTCAAGGAACTGGGTGCCGGTCCCGAGGACGCGGAGTTCCGCGAGATCCCGACGGTCGAGAGTGCCGTGAAGCCGATCACCAAGCCCGAGCTGCTCGGGCCGGGCGACCTCAAGCACTGAGCCGCGCGTTCAGGAATCCTGCCAGCGGATCTCGAGGATTTTCCGGCGTCCGAAGTGGGCCGCCCGGCCGTGCCACGCGTTCGGGCGGCAGCGGAAGGCCGCGAGCGTGCCGGCGACCGGCAGGATCTCGGCGACGAAATCGTTGAGGGAGTCGGGGCCGCGCGTGAACCGCATGCAGGAGTCGCTGTCGGATTCGGTGCCCGACGAGACATTCGGATAGAAAAGGATCTTCGCGATGTTCGGCGGCGGCTCGACATGGATCGGGCCGGGGCCGCGGCAGCGGTCGTAGAGCTTGATGACCCGCCGCTTGCCTGTCAGATCGACCCCGAGTTTGGCCGCGACCACATCGCGGAACTCGTCGCTCTCGAAAGACTCGATGACGGTGCGCATCACCTGGTTGAGCGGAACGGACTCGACGGGCACGCCGCCGGACCGGCCAAGGTCCGGCCAGTTGTTCGCGATCCATTCGACTGACTTGGCGGGTGCGAATTTCGGGACGATGACGAACTCGAACGGTTCGCGCACGAGCGGCGTGAGGCCGATCGCCGACAGATCGAACGGGATCAAGGACCGCTTCGTCTGGACTTCTTCCATACGCGCGAATTAGCACGCGAAAAAATTGCGTGCAATTAATACTACAACCATACAAATGTATAAATGTAGTCGAAACTCAACCGAACGGGTTGAGTTTTTTCAGGAACGCCGACACTTTGTGCCGGCCTTCTTCGCGCTGCTTCGTGGCCTCGTCGACCATCCAGTTCAACTGCAGCACGTGGCGCGGGCCTTCATACGAATGATGCCCGTGCCAGGCGTTGCGCGTGCAGCGGAACATCAGCATCGTGCCGTCGACCGGCGGAATCTCGGCGATGTAGTCCTCGAGACTGTCGGGGCCGCGCAGGATGCGCAGCTTGCCGCCGTCGTCCTGCCAGCCGCCGGTGCGCTTGTTGAGATAGAACAGCACCGTGACGACCTTGGTGACCGAATCGGTGTGGATCTGCCCGTCGCGCGCGCGGCAGCGGTCGCGGAACGTGATCATGGTCGGGAGGCCGGAAAGATCGATCTCGAGCTTCGCCTCGACGGCCTTGCGGAATTCCGACGTCTGGATCGTGTCGACGAGCGCGCGCGTCGCGGGGCCGAGCTTCACCGACGAAACCGGAAAGGCGCCCGGCTTGCCGATCTGCGGCCAGTCGCGGTCGATCCGGTCGACCGTCTCGGCCGGCACGAAATGCGGCACGACGGCGTAGGGGAACGGCTCGCGCGCGAGCGGCGTGCGTGCGAGGGCGGCATAGTCGAAAGAAAGCGTGGCGATCGTGTCGGTCATGGCGGATTTCCGATTAGCAGGGCCGGTGCCGGTCAGTCGAGCCTGAAGCCGATTTTCCGGACATATGCGCCGAAATCGGCCCGCTCCGGCGTGGCGTATTGTCGCGCCTTGTCCTCCGACCAGCCATAGGACGGCGCCGTGCCGAAGCGGGCGGGGTCGCGCTGCCTGGCGAAGAGCCGGGTGCGGTTGCGCCGTTCGTCGTAGGCGGCGATGGCGGCGTCCAGATCGCCCTCGTCGTAGCGGTTCTCGTGCACGCGCAAGCCGGTCGGCAGGCGGGGCGAGATGGCGCCGGGATGTGCGGGCCAGCCCACGCACAGCCCGGCGACCGGAAACACCCGGTCCGGCAGGCCGAGCAGGGCCGACACGTCGGCGGCCCGGTTGCGGATCGCGGAGATCGGGCAGGTGCCGAGCCCCGCGGCCTCCGCCGCGGTGACGAACGCCGAGAGTGCGATGCCCGCATCGACCGCGGCGTTGAAGAACGCGTCGAGATGGTCGTTGGCGAACGCCCGGCCGCGCAGTTCGTGCACGCGCATCTGCCGGCGGTTGTTGGCGCAGAACACGAGGAAGACGGGGGCGGCCTTCACCCACGGATTTTCGCCGCACCATTCGTCCAGCTTCGCGCGCACGCCCGCATCCGAGACGACCACGATGTCGGCCTGCTGCAGGTCGCTCTTGGTCGGGGCGGAGAGGGCGACTGCACAGAGCGTGCGGACGAGTTCGCCCGGCACGTCGCGCGGCGTGTAGGCGCGCATCGAGCGGCGGTCGGCCATGCCGGCCAGCGTTTCGAGCCCGGCGGTGTCTGGTGCTTCGAACGTCTCGCCGAAGCGTTCGGCGAGGGCGGCGGCGAGTCTGGCTTTGGGTTCTGACATGGGACGAGGATAGCATCGATTTCCGGAATTCGGATTTCCGATATCCGTCAGTAGCTTGAAGCGATTTTTCCGGTTTTGTTGCAAATCGGCGAGCGGCAGGTTTCACTCCCCCCGCCGCCGAAAAGGACCCCGCCGATGACCGTCGATTCGCTGCTCAACGTGCCCTTGCGTGTCGTCAATCTGGGGCTCGAAAGTTTCGCGCGGGACCTCCAGGCGGCGGGCGTGCCGGTCGTCGACATGGACTGGCAGCCGCCCGCGCGCGGCGATGCCGCCCAGGCAAGCCTGCTCGCCAAGCTCGACCGGCTGCCGTCGATCGAGGCGGCCAACGAAGCGGCTCTCGGGAAATTCCTCAAGGCCGATCCTGTCCTGATCGACGTGCGCCCGGCCGGCGAGGTGCTGAAGGGTCTTGGCGACCGGATGATCCTGCATGCCGGTCCGCCCATCGGGTGGGACCGCATGTGCGGGCCGCTGCGCGGCGCCATCCAGGGCGCCATCGTTCTCGAAGGCTGGGCGCCGGATCTCGATGCCGCGGAGAAGCTGGCCGCATCCGGGGGCATCCGCTTCGAGCCCAACCACCATTTCGATGCCGTCGGCCCGATGACCGGCATGATCACGCGCTCGATGCCTGTGATGATCGTCGAGAACCGTGCTTTCGGGA
>JBIKWI010000156.1:0-8261 GCA_044356395.1 Tagaea sp.
TCCTCCTTGATTGCGATCCTCTATGTTCCGGAGCTGCCGACACTAGCCCTTGTCGCGCTGATGTTCGCCAACGGCGTCTTCGCGTCGGGCATGGTTCTGGCCTACGGGGCGGCCCGCGCCCACAATCCGCCGGATGCGAGCGGAGCGACTTACGGGCTCGTCAATACCGGTGTCGTCGGTTCGGGCGCCATCTTCCAGCCGCTGCTCGGCCTGCTGCTCGACCTCAACTGGGACGGAGCCATGCGCGCCGGGGCACGGGTCTATTCGGCGGAAGCCTACGATGCGGCTTTTGCGGTCCTGCCATGCGTGGCGGTCCTCGGGACGCTCGCGGCGGCCCTGACCCGCGAAAAGCCGACGGTCTGACCACGTCCGACGGATCAAGACGCTACACAAAACCGGCTCGTACGGGCTATTTTGCCTCGCAGAAGTCGCCAACGAGGAAACCCCGCATGTCCGACCAGCCGATCGACAAGTCCAGACTGCCCAGCCGCCACACCACGGTCGGGCCGACCAGTGCCGCCCATCGCTCGATGCTTTACGCGATGGGGCTGTCGAAGGAGCAGATCGCCCAGCCGCTCGTCGGCGTCGTGACGACGTGGAACGAGGCGGCCCCCTGCAACATCACGCTGTCGCGCCAGGCGCAGGCCGCCAAGAAGGGCGTTGCCGCCGCCGGCGGAACGCCGCGCGAGTTCACGACCATCACGGTCACCGACGGCATCGCGATGGGCCATGCCGGCATGCACAGCTCGCTCGTCAGCCGCGAAGTGATCGCCGACTCGGTCGAGCTGACGGTGCGTGGCCACTGCTACGACGCGCTGATCGGCATCGCCGGCTGCGACAAGTCGCTGCCGGGCCTGATGATGTCGATGCTGCGCCTGAACGTGCCGTCGATCTTCATCTATGGCGGCACGATCCTACCGGGCAAGTTCAAGGGCCGCGACGTGACCATCGTCGACGTGTTCGAGGGCGTGGGTGCCAACGCCGCCGGCAAGATGTCGAATGCCGATCTCGAACTCCTCGAGCAGACGGCGCTGCCGACCGGCGGGTCGTGCGGCGGCCAGTTCACCGCCAACACGATGGCGTGCGTTTCCGAAGCGATCGGTCTTGCCTTGCCGGGCTCTGCCGGCACGCCCGCACCCTACGAGAGCCGCGACCGGTGGTGCGTGGCATCCGGCGAGCAGATCATGGATCTCATCCGCCGCAACATCCGGCCGCGCGACATCGTCACGCTCAAGTCGCTCGAGAACGCGGCGCGCGTCGTCGCGGCGACGGGCGGGTCGACCAATGCGGGCCTTCACCTGCCTGCGATGGCCCACGAGGCCGGCATCAAGTTCGACCTTTCGGACGTCGCCGAGATCATGCGGTCCACGCCGTACATCGCCGACCTCATGCCGGGCGGGAAGTACACGGCGGTCGACCTCTACTCGGTAGGCGGCGTGCCGGTCGTGATGAAGGAGATGCTCGACGCCGGTATCCTGCACGGCGACTGCATGACCGTGACCGGCAAGACGATCGCCGAGAACCTCGAGGACGTGAAGTTCCCGGAGGGCCAGAAGGTCGTCTACCGCGTCGCCAATCCGATCACCAAGACGGGCGGCGTGGTCGGCCTCAAGGGCAACCTCGCGCCCGAAGGCGCCATCGTGAAGGTCGCCGGCATGAAGAAGCAGACGTTCCGCGGTCCCGCGCGCGTGTTCGAACGCGAGGACGAGGCGCTGGCCGCCGTCCTCAAGCGCGAGATCAAGGACGGCGACGTCATGGTCATCCGCAACGAGGGGCCGAAGGGTGGCCCCGGCATGCGCGAGATGCTGTCGACCACTGCGGCTCTCTACGGCTGGGGCAAGGGCGACGAGATCGCGCTGATAACAGACGGCCGCTTCTCGGGCGGTACACGCGGCTTCTGCGTGGGCCATGTCAGCCCCGAGGCGGCGCTCGGCGGTCCCATCGGCCTCGTCAAGGATGGCGACATCATCGCGATCGACGCCATCAAGGGCACGCTGTCTATCGAAGTCGACGATGCGGAACTCGCCGCGCGCAAGGCCGCGTGGAAACCGCGGGCCCATAACTTCCAGTCCGGTACGCTCTGGAAGTATTCGCAGACGGTCGGAACAGCGGCCAACGGAGCGGTCACGCATCCGGGCGGCGCCAAGGAAACCCAGATGTACGCGGATAGCTGATGGCACGCATCGCAGTCGGAACCTTCCAGCACGAAACCAATACCTTCGCCCCGTCGAAAGCCGATCGGGCGGCGTTCGAGCGCGGCGGCGGCTGGCCTTCGATGGTGCGCGGGGCGGCGATCCCGGCGGCATTCGCCGGCATGAACGTGCCGATCGCCGGGTTCATCGCGGCGGCGGGTGCTGCCGGACATTCGCTTGTCCCGCTGATCTGCGCCAACGCCACGCCGTCGGCGGAGGTGAGCGACGAGATCTTCGAGATCGTCATGGACGCGATGTGCACGGATCTCGCCAAGGCGCTCCCCGTGGACGCCGTCTATCTCGACCTGCACGGCGCCATGGTCACCGACAGCCTCGAAGACGGCGAGGGCGAGATCGTGGCGCGGGTCCGCAAAGTGGTGGGACCCCGCGTGCCCGTCGTTGTGTCGCTCGACCTTCACGCGAACGTCACGCGCGCGATGGTCGAACTCGTCGACGCCTGCGTCGCCTATCGCACATATCCGCATGTCGACATGGCGGAGACCGGCGGGCGCGCTTTCGGCCTTCTCGACGGCCTGCTCAAGAGCGGCAGCCGCCTTGCCGGCGCGTTCCGCCAGATGCCCTACATCATCCCGATCACCGCACAATGCACGTTGATCGAGCCGGGCGTCGGGCTCTACCGCCGGCTTGCCGAGATCGAAGCGCGCACCGGTGTCGTTCTCTCGTACTGCACGGGCTTTCCGGCGGCCGACATCCGCGACTGTGCGCCATCGGTTTTCGGCTACGGGCCGGACAAAGGCACGGTCGAAGCCGCCGTAGGCGAACTTGCGCGCGCGGTCGATGACGCCGAGCGCGACTACGTCGCCGAACTCTATACGCCCGAAGAGGCGATCAAGCGCGCGGTCGCGCGCGGCGGCGTTCACGGGAAGCCCGTCGTGCTGGCCGATACACAGGACAATCCGGGTGCCGGCGGGAACGGCGACACGACAGGTCTGCTCGCCGCCATGCTCCGCCTGCGCCCCGAAGGCGCCGTGCTCGGCATGCTCATCGATCCGGCATCGGCAAAATTCGCGCATGAGGTCGGCGCGGGCAATACGGCGGAGTTCCGCATCGGGGCGATCTCCGGCTGGCCCGGCGTCGAGCCCGTCGTGGGCCCGTTCAAGGTACTTCGTACCGGCAATGGCGAATTCATGTGTACCGGCCCGTTCTATGGCGGCAGCCGGATGAAACTTGGGCCGATGGCGCTGCTCGAAGCGAATGGCGTCCGCCTCGTGCTGTCGTCGCACAAGGTGCAGACCGCCGACCAGGAAATGTTCCGGCATCTCGGCGTCGAGCCGATCCGCGAGCGGATCGTCGCGGTGAAGAGTTCTGTCCATTTCCGCGCCGACTTCCAGCCGATCGCCGAGGAAGTCCTTGTCGTCGCCACGCCGGGGCCGAACCCAGCCGATCCGGCGGCGCTGACATGGAAGCGCCTGCGTCCGGGTATCCGGTTGCGGCCGCACGGACCCGTCTTCAAGGGCGCGGCAGCTTGATCCGGATCGTCTTCCTCGGCTTGATCCTGCTGGCGGCCCCGGTCCACGCGCAACCGGTCGACCGCCACGAGGGATACTACTATCCCCAGGCGTCAAGCCAGGAAGTCTATGTTGCGCGGGCGAAAGTGATGATCGACGCCACGCGCGATAAGCGGCTCGATTTCATCAACGGACTCACGGCCTCGCAACTCGCCGGAAATTTTGCACCCGCCTACGTGGTGTTTGCGAAAGGCGATCGGGCGGACCGTCTCATCATTGTTTCTTTGGTGTCGGGACAACTTGACACCGTGTTCCGCGCGCGCGCCCTGTTGGCGCAGCTCACTGCAGTCGCCCGCGGCACGCCGTTGTTGCAGGATTATGGCGTCGACAATTTGTTTACCTTTCTCGATGTATTGAAGCTCATGGGCTTCACGCGCGTCACGCTCAGCGACGGCGACCACTTCGCCCACCAAATCACGATCCGCTAGCGGATCTGCCGGAGGACGGAGAAATGGAAGGCACGGAAGCGCTGCTGTCGCAGTCGCGCATGCTCCCGAACGTTGCGTCGGAGGCCGGTTCGCTCGGAATCGAGATCGCCGACGTCGCCGGATACATCGACGAGCTGACAGGCAATCTCAAAGGGCAAGTCGCGCATTTCGGAACGGTTCGCGGGGCTACCGAAGAACTGACGAAGGCGAACGGCGCCGTGGCCGCGGCGGCCGAAGAAGTCGGTCAGAATTCGGCGCGCGTTCTCCGGGAAATGGACGCTTCCCGCCGGCAGGTCGACGGCGCCATCTCCGACATAGCGGCACTCGTCGAGACGACCCGCAGCTTCGCGAGCGAACTGTCGGGGCTTCGTGCGGCCCTCGACGGGATCGGGAATGTCGCGAAAGGAATCGACGCCATCGCGCGGCAGACGAATCTCCTGGCGCTCAACGCGACGATCGAAGCGGCCCGCGCCGGGGAG
This sequence comes from Tagaea sp., assembly GCA_044356395.1. Classification (GTDB taxonomy): domain Bacteria; phylum Pseudomonadota; class Alphaproteobacteria; order CACIAM-22H2; family CACIAM-22H2; genus Tagaea. The sequence continues at coordinate 4,629 of JBIKWI010000156.1, forward strand.
GCGGGCAGGGGATTTGCCGTGGTCGCCGGCGAGGTGAAGGCGCTCGCACGCCAGACGGCGGACGCGACATCCGAGATCGAAACGACGCTCAAGGCGCTGGCCGACCGGGCGGGGCGCCTGATCGGCCAGTCGGAAGACTCGATCCAGCGCGCGCAGTCGGCCGAGCAGGGTGCGGCGTCGATCGGGCAGGTCATGGCGTCGATCGGCGAGCACATGTCGGGCGTCTCGTCGCAGATCGGCCAGATCGGCACGGCGGTCGGCGAGATCGACCAGCGCTCGACCCGCGTCACGGATTCGATCAAGGCGATGACGACGGGCGTCGAGGCTTCGACCAGGGCGCTCGACAGCACGCGCGAGCGCGTCGACCGGCTCGTCGCGATGGGCGAGCGGCTGATCGCCGTGACGGCCGCCTCGGGCATCGAGACCGTCGACACGCCGTTCATCAAGGCGGCACAGGAGACGGCGGCGAAGCTCGGTGCCGCACTCGAGGCAGCGGTCCGGGACGGCGAACTGTCGATGTCCGATCTTTTCGACGAGAGTTACGAGCCGATCCCCGGCACCGATCCCCGGCAGATGCGCACGCGGTTCGTCGACGTCACGGATCGCCGCTTTCCGGATATCCAGGAGCCGATGCTGAATTTCGATCCGCGCGTCGTGTTCTGTGCCGCCGTCGATCGCAACGGCTATCTGCCGACGCACAACGCGAAGTTCTCGAAGCCACAGGGCAAGGACGTGGCCTGGAACACCGCCAATTGCCGAAACCGGCGCATCTTCGCCGACAGGGTCGGGCTTGCGGCGGGACGAAACGAGCAGGCCTTCCTTGTACAGACCTACCGGCGCGACATGGGCGGCGGGCAATACGCTTTGATGAAGGACGTGTCGGCGCCGATCGCCGTCGGCGGACGGCACTGGGGCGGGTTGCGGCTCGCCTATAAAATCTAGGCCGCCCGGATCTCCACGAACGCGGGCGTGTGGTCCGACGGCTTTTCCCAGCCGCGCGGGCTGCGGTCCACCCCGGCATCTTCGAGCCGGTCCGCGGCCTGCGGCGACAGCAGCAGGTGATCGATCCGCAGCCCGTGATCGTGGGTGAAGCGGTCGCGGAAATAGTCCCAGTAGGTGAAGATGCGAGCCGAGGGCTGACGCTGGCGCAGCGCGTCGGTCCAGCCCTGGTGGACAAGCGTGCGCCAGGCCGCACGCGACTTCGGCTGGACAAGCGCATCGCCAGCTATCGCCTTCTCGTCCCACACATCGGCGCCCGTCGGACACACGTTGTAGTCCCCGCCGAGCACGATCGGCATCTCGAGGGCCAGCAGTCCCCGCGCATGTGAAACGAGCCGCGCCATCCATGCAAGCTTGTAGTCGAACTTCGGACCGGGCTGCGGGTTGCCATTGGGCAGGTAGATCGATGCGACACGCACGCCGTCGACCGTCGCCTCGATATAGCGCGCCTGTTCGTCGGCCGGATCGCCGGGCAGGCCGCGAACGACGTCTTCGATCTGCCGTTTGGCGAGGATTGCCACGCCGTTGTAGGTTTTCTGGCCGTGCGTGGCGATATTGTAGCCAGCCGCTTCGATCTCCATCGCCGGGAACTCGGCGTCGATGCATTTCAGTTCCTGGAGAAGGGCGACATCGGGCGATGCCTGCTTCAGCCACGCGACCAGATGCGGCGCGCGTGCGCGCACCGAGTTGACGTTCCAGGTCGCGATCTTCAACGGACGTTCTCTAGACCGAGAACGAGTTGCCGCAGCCGCACGAGCTCTTGGCGATCGGATTCTTGATCTGGAACGATGCGCCGATCATGTCTTCGACATAGTCGATCTGGGAGCCGCCGAGCAGGTCGAGCGAGGTCTCGTCGATCACGACGACGGCCCCGTCGCGCTCCACGACCAGATCGCCCTGGGCCACGGCGTCGTCGAACGTGAAGCCGTACTGGAACCCCGAGCAGCCGCCGCCGGACACGGAAATGCGCAGCATCATGCCCTTGTGCTCCTCCTGCGAGAGGATGAAGGCAATGCGCTTGGCCGCGGATTCCGTGACGTTGACGGTCTTCGGGGTCTCGGCGAGGGCGACTTCGGTCATAGGCAAACTCCTGAGGCTGCCTAACAGTTAAGAATTGTTCCCGACATGTCAATGGACGTCGCGAACGAACGCAAAACATCCCTGCCGGGCACGTGGGGATTCGACATTGCGGGGGCGGAAGGCCGACGTTAGCTTGCCGGTGCGATGCCACGGGTTCTCCAAGCCGAGTCGATACCGCCTTCCTTGCCGTCAGATAGCGGCCAACGGGCTGTTTTCGCATGCTTTCCGGCGCTCAGCCGGGGCCGTCGCGTGGCCGAACCGGCGAGCGCGCTGCGCACCGCCTTCCAGCGCGACCGCGACCGGGTGATCCACTCCACTGCCTTCCGCCGGCTCAAGCACAAGACGCAGGTTTTCGTCGCACACGAGAGCGACCACTACCGCACGCGCCTGACCCACTCGCTTGAGGTGGCCCAGATCGCGCGCACGCTCGCGCGCACGCTCGGGCTCGACGAGGACCTGACCGAATGCGTGGCGCTTGCCCATGACCTCGGCCATACCTGCTTCGGCCATGCGGGCGAAGAGGCGCTGCACGCCGCCATGGCGCCGTATGGCGGTTTCGACCACAACGCCCAGACGCTGCGCGTGCTGACGAAGCTCGAGTGCCGGCATGTCGGCTTCGACGGCCTCAACCTGACCTGGGAAAGCCTCGAAGGCGTGGTCAAGCACAACGGCCCGCTCCATCCGCCGCTTCCTGCCGCGATCGCCGAGTATGTCGCCGGCCACGATCTCGAACTCGAAACCTTTCCGGGTGCGGAAGCGCAGGTTGCGGCCCTTGCGGACGACATAGCGTACAACGCGCACGATCTCGACGACGGGCTTCGCGCGGGTCTGTTCGGCCTCGACGATCTTTCCGGGCTTGCCCTTGTTGGTCCGACCTGCGCCGCCATCCGGAGCGCGTTCCCGGACATCGAGCCTGCGCGTGCGGCCGGGGAACTCGTCCGTCGTCTGGTCGGCGCGATGGTGGCCGATGCGCTGGCTGAAACGCGGGCGCGCATCTCGAAGGCCCGCCCGGCTTCGGCAGACGCCGTCCGCAGGCTCGGCCATCCGGTCGTCGCCTTTTCCGTTCCGTTCGGCCATCAAATGGCCGCGATCAAGGGGTTTCTTTTCGAACGCATGTATCGACATCACACCGTCAACGCGATGACCAGCCGGGCCCGCGACGTCGTGCGCGCCCTGTTCGAGCGCTATCTTTCCGATCCGGCCCAGTTGCCGGCGCAATGGCAGGCCCGCGCGAACACGGGCGACCGGCCGCGTCTTGCCCGGGCCGTCGCGGACTACATCGCCGGCATGACCGACAACTTCGCGCTGCTGGAACACAAGCGACTGTTCGGGGCCGCGGCATGAACATCTTCGCCGAATTCCACGCGGCCCTCGGCGTGGCGCTCGAGGCGCTTGTGGCGGAAGGAAAGCTGCCTGCCGGTCTCGATCTCGCGCGCGCCGTCGTCGAGCCGCCGCGCGATCCCTCGCATGGCGACCTGTCGACGAACGCGGCCCTCGTGCTCGCGAAGGGGGCGGGTACCAAGCCGCGCGACGTGGCGCAGATGCTTGCCGACA
>JBIKWI010000157.1:0-8256 GCA_044356395.1 Tagaea sp.
CCGCCTTCGGGCGTGCGCTGCTCGAGGATCTGGATGATCTTGCCGTTGGAGAAACGCACGTCGATCGCGTCGGCGGGTGCCTGATGGCGCGCCAGCCGCCAGCGCCGCCAGTCGTCGGCCGGAACGCCTTCGGTGTCGATCAGGCCCCGCTCGAGCAGCCCGTCGATGATCTGGACGAAGGTAAGTCCGGGGCCAAGTTCCGCCGCCTGGCTCGCGGTCGCCGAGAAGGCGCGGTTGCGGAACGTCAGCACGTCGTTCGCGTCGAAGATGGCAAGCGAGGCGCCAAGTCCGTCCAGCGCCTGATAGAGCTGGCGTTCGGCCATGCGCGCGCGGTCGGCGGCCGCGACTTCCGCGGTGACGTCGCTTGCCGTGCCGCGGTAGCCGCGGAAGCGGCCGTCGGTGTCGAAGATCGCCCGCCCGGAGAACGAGATCGTCTGCACCTGTCGGTCTTCGCCCGTCCGGCGCAGGCGGAAATCGCGGAACGGCTTGTGCTGCTCCATCAGCGCCTGCTGGGCGGCCATCGCCGCCGGATCGGCCGAACAGCCGGGCAGATCCGTCAGCCGCCAGCCGATGTCGCCGATCGTCCCGTCCAGTGACCGCACCGCGAACGGCTTGGAGAAGTACGTGAAGCGGAGGTCGGAGTCCTGCTCCCACAGCCAGTCCGATGTCGCGGCCGCGAAATCGAACAGGCGCTCCTGCGCAAGCTCGAGCTCGTGCGTCCTTTCCGCCAGCTCGGACTCGCGCTGGATCGCGTCCGTGACGATCCGCGCGGTACCGCGATAACCGGTGAACCCGCCGTAGCGGTCGAAGACCGGCCGCCCCGAAATCGAGAACCAGACCCGGACACCCGCATCGTTGCGCCGGCAGACAACGAAATCGCGGAACGGCCGCCGCTCGGCGATCTCGGCCTTGTGCCGCGCCCAGACGACCTCGTCCGTTCCCTCCGGGCAGACGTCGAGCCGGGTCTTGCCGAGGAACTCATCCGGCCGGAATCCGGCGGCGGCGAAGCCGGGCGTGAACGCGACGAAGCGGTACTGGGCGTCGCGTTCCCAGAACCAGTCGGCATTTGCCTCGGCGAAGTCCCGAAGATGGCTTTCGCTCGCCGCGAGTGCGGCGATCCGGCGGCTCGAACGCCACCAGACGGCCGCAGCGCCGATCGCAAGGCCGCCCGCCATCCAGCCGCCCGTCATCCAGCTGAGCGAGTCGAGCGACATGCCCTCAGACACCCTCCCGGGTTCAGTATCTGACGAGACTCTCGAACGGCACGGGCAGGCGCTTGCGGCCCTCGAGGAACTCCAGCTCGATGATGCACGCGGCACCGCGCACGTCGGCCCCGGTCTTCTGCAATAGCGAGATGGCCGCATTCAGCGTTCCGCCGGTGGCCAGCACGTCGTCGAGGACGACGACGCGCGTACCGGGCTTCACCGCCTGGTCCTGGATCTCGATCGTGTCTTCGCCATATTCGAGCGCATATGTATGCGGGATCGTCTTGCCGGGCAGCTTGCCGCGCTTGCGCACCATCATGAAGCCGCAGCCCATGTGCAGCGCCAGCGGCGCCGTGACGAGGAACCCGCGGCTCTCGATCCCGGCCAGCAGGGCCGGCTTGTGGGGGGCGACGAGTGCGGCAAGCCGTTCGATCGCCGCCTTCCAGGCGCCGGCGTCGGCCAGCAGCGGCGAGATGTCGCGGAACAGGATTCCGGGCTTCGGGAAGTCGGCGACATCCCGGATGTATCTCTTCAGGTCCATGCGACGTCCTCGAGCGGGCGGGGGGCTTTTTGTTTAGGCGTCAGGCCGGTTCGCGTCCACTCGAATTTCGTGCCGTACCGTGCCGGTCGATCGCGACGGCCTTGACGATGGCGTGGACCGGAACGCCGACCGCAAGGTCGAGTTCGGCGACCGCCGCACGGGTCAGCCGGGCCCGCAACCGGACGCTGCCGACGGCGATGGCGATCTCGGCATAGGCGCCCGGCTCCGGTTCGAGCGCCACGATATGGCCCGACAGGATATTGCGCGCCGATATCCCTTCCGGCCGCTTTGTGGCGACAAGCACGTCGCGCGCGCGGACATGCACGCGCACGGACGTTCCCGGCGGCGCATCGACCTGCGGAACGGTCAGCGTGCCGCCGTCGAAATCGAGCCGGCTGAGCGCGAAAGCCGCATCGTGCGCCGCGACCCGCGTGTCGAGGGCCGCACCCGCCTCGAAGCGCCCGGCGAGCGGGTTGAGGTCGATGCGCGCCGTGATCTCGCCGACCGGCCCGCACGCGGCGATGCGCCCGGCATCGACGAGGGCAAGCGTGTCGGCGAGCCGGACGACCTCGTCGAGCGCGTGGCTGACATAGACGATCGGGATGTCGAGCGTGCGGCGCAGCCGGTCGAGATAGGGCAGCACCTCGGCCTTGCGCGCGGCATCGAGGGCGGCGAGCGGCTCGTCCATCAACAGCAGGCGCGGCTGGGCGAGCAGGGCGCGCCCGATCGCCGTGCGCTGGCGTTCGCCGCCCGAGAGCGTGGCGGGTCGCCGCTCGAGAAGGGGGCCGATGTCGAGCAGGTCGACGACGGCCTCGAAGCGGATCGGCGGATCGGGCATCCGCGCGCGCCGCATGCCGTAGCGCAGGTTGCCGTCGACGGAAAGATGCGGGAACAGGCGCGCGTCCTGGAAAACGTAGCCCACGCGCCGGCGCTCGGGCGGCACGTCGATGCGCGCGGCACTGTCGAACAGCACGTTGCCGCCAACCGCGATGCGCCCCTCGGCCGGCCGGGCAAGTCCGGCGATGGCACGCACGATGGACGTCTTGCCCGCACCGGACCGCCCGAACAGCGCCAGCGCGCCGGCGGGTGCCGCAAGCCTCACGTCGAGCGGGAAGGTGCCGACCCGCATGCGGAAATCGAGTTCGAGCATCTAGCGGCCCAGCATCCGGCGCACGCGGCGCGCCAGGATTTCCGACAGCAGAAGTCCGGCCAGCGCCAGCGATACCGAGATCAGCGCGAGGCGTCCGGCGGCCGCATCCCCGCCGGGCGTCTGCGTGGCCGCATAGATCGCCATCGGCAGCGTCTGGGTTTCGCCCGGCACGTTGGCCGCAAAGGTGATGACGGCGCCGAACTCGCCGAGGCTGGCGGCGAAGGCGATGATGCCGCCCGCGAGAACGCCCGGCAGCATCAGCGGGAGCGAAACCGTCAGGAAGCGGTCGAAGGCGTTTGCGCCCAGCGTGCGCGCGGCCTCGTCGAGCCCGGGATCGAGCGCTTCGACCGACAGGCGGATCGCTCGCACCATCAGCGGGAAAACCATCACGGCGGTGGCGAGGGCGGCTCCCTCGGCGGTGAAGACGAGCCGGATGCCGAACGTCGCGTCGAGCCAGCCGCCCAGCGGTCCGCGCACGCCGAACAGCAGGAGCAGGCCATACCCGACGACGACCGGCGGCAGCACGAGCGGAAGATGGACCAGTCCGTCGAGCAGCGCCTTGCCGGGAAAGCGCCCCCGCGCGAGGATCCAGGCCACGACGATGGCCGGCGGCAGCGCGCCGGCGACCGCGATCAGCGCGATGCGCAGGCTGAGCTTGAGGGCCTGGAGTTCGTTTGCGCTCAGGAAATCCAAGGGGGCCTAGTCGATCGCGAAGGCGTGCTTGCGGAAGACCGCCATGGCGGCGGGCGAGCGCAGCCCGACGAGGAACGCGCGCGCGGCCGGCCGGTCGCGGCCGACGAGGATCGCGAAGGGATAGGCGACCGGTGCATGGCTTTCGGGCGGAAACGTCGCCGCGACGGAGACGCGCGGATTGGCTGCCGCGTCGGTCGCGTAGACGATGCCGAACGGCGCTTCGCCCCGCTCGACCAGCGCCATCGCCGCGCGCACGGAGTCCGCGCGCGCCAGGCGAGGCTCCGCTGCGGCCCATGCGCCGAGCCATTCCAGCGACTGGCGCGTATAGCGCCCGGCCGGCACGTGTGCCGGGTCGCCGACGGCAAGCCGTCCGCCGTCGAGCAGGGAAGCGAGGTCCATGCCTTTCGACAGCTCCACGTCGCGCCTGCGGTCGGCCGGAACGATCAGGACCAGGCGGTTCGACAGCAGCGTGATCCGGCTGTCGGCCACGAGCAGCTTGCGGGCGGCAAGGTAGTCTGCCCATTCCTCGTCGGCCGAAGCGAAGATGTCGGCCGGCGCACCGTTCTCGATCTGGCGGGCGAGGGTCGAGGAGGCGGCGAACGAAAAGCGTGCCGGCTGGCCGATCGCCACGGCGACTTCCTGGAGCGCTTCCGTCAGCGAGGCGGCCGCATAGACCAGCAGATCCTGGGCCTTGGCGGCGGGGGCCGCGAACAGCGCGAAGGCGATGGAAAGCACGCATGCAAGGCCGCGCATCGGAATTCTCCGTCATGTGCGCTATATCCGGGCGGATATAACGCCATGCGCGCGCCCCACCTGTCAATCGTGCCGGTCAGCCGGGGGCGTACTGGGCGATCCCGTTGCCGAAGGACCAGTCGACCGGATCGTTCTCGGTCAGCACGATCAGGACGTCCTCGGCGCGCACGCCGGCATCGCGCACGAGGTTGCGCACGATGGCGGCGTAGAGCGCGCGCTTGAGATCCTCCGTGCGCCCGCGGCGGAAGAAGACCTGAACCGACAGGAAACCGCCGCCGCGCGCGATGCCCATGTAGCCGGGATCGGCGATCAGGCCGGCGGCCGGGTGCGCCGCGACGACCTGGAACCGGTCGTCGGCCGGGATCCGGATGGTTTCCACGAGAGCGGCATGCACGCCGTCGGCGACGGTGCTGCGCGTGGCCGGCGGCATGGATTCGGGAACGTCGATGCGTACGAGCGGCATGTGTCGTCTCCTTGTTGCGAAGGAGAAGATGGCGGAGCGTGTCGCCGCCGCCAAACGAGATTAGCTATCGACTGCCTGAGCAAAGCTCACGACGGGCCGCCGGCCTTCTCGCCGATGTCCCAGTAGAGCCCCGCCATCAGCCGCAGCCCTTCGCGCGCGACCGCCGGAAGGATGTGCTCGTTGGGCGCATGCTGCGAGCACGACGGATAGGAGTGCGGCACCCACACGGTCGGAAGGCCGAGCACGTCGCTGAAGATGTCGTTCGGCAGCGAGCCGCCGAGATTGGGCAGCACCGCCGGCTTGGCGTTGGTCGTGCGCTTCAGGCTCGCGACCGCGAAATTCACCCACGGATGCTCGGGATCGAGGCGCGTGGCGTGGAACATTTCCTCGCGCGTGGGCGACAGCTTCACCATCGGGAAGCCGTGCCGGTCGAGATGCCGGCGCAGCGCCGGCAGGATGTTCGCCGGAACGATGCCGACGACGAAGCGCAGCTGGCAGCGCGCCCACGCCTTGGGCGGGATCGCGTTGACCGGGTTGTCGGGATTGCCGGTGCGATAGGCGAGGACCTCGAACGCGCACCAGCCGAACACGCGCTCGGACGGCGTGAGGCCCGGTTCGCCCCAGCCGGGCTCGACCTGCGGGCCGTCGGCCCCGCCATCGACCTCGCAGTCGGCGAGCGCGCGGCGCACGCTTGCGGGAAGCTCGGCGGGGACCCACTCGGGCAGGCGGATCTGGCCCGTGGGCCCCGCGATGCAGGCAAGCGCGTGCGCGAGTTGCAGGCCGGGGTTCGAGATGAGTCCGCCCCAGTTGCCGGAGTGATGCCCGCCGGGCCGCGCGTCGATCTCGAGATCGAAGTTGAACGCGCCGCGCGAACCCAGGAACAGCGTGGGCCGTTCGGCGGACAAACGCGGGCCGTCCGAGGCGATCAGCACGTCGGCCTTGAAGAGTTCCCTGTTGGCCTCGCACACCTCGCGCAGGCCCGGCGAGCCGGTCTCCTCGCCCATCTCGATCAGGTACTTGGCATTGAAGCCGAGCTTGCCGCGCGCCTTCAGCACGGCGGCGAGCGCGCCGATATTGATCGAATGCTGGCCCTTGTTGTCGGCCGTCCCCCGCCCGTACCAGCGGTCGCCGTCCTCGATCAGGGTCCACGGCGAAAGCCCTTCGCGCCACTGCGGCTCCAGCCCGCGGATCACGTCGCCGTGGCCGTAGCCGAACACGGTCGTGGCCTTGGGGTCCTCGATGCGTTCGGCGATCAGGAACGGGCCCTTGGCGCGCGGATGATGGAGGATGCGGCACGTGAAGCCGAGCTTCTCGAGCGTGGGCACCATCTCGCCGGTCAGGTACTGCGCAAGCTCGGGACCCCGGTCGGGGTTCTGGCTCTCGGTCTTGATCGCCACGCGGCGTGCGAGGTCGGCCTTGTAGCCGCCGTCGTCGAAATAGCGTTCGGCATTGGCGATGGCGGTCTCGCGGCTCATGCGAATTCCTTGCTGTAGAGGGGGGCGTAGGCGTGGCAGGCGACCTGCGCCGGTCCGTCGGAAATGGCTGCCGGGACGGTGGTCCGGCAGACCGGCTTGGCGTAGAGGCAGCGCGGATTGAAGCCGCAACCGGCCGGCGGGTCCAGCGGATTGGGGAAAGCGAGGCCAAGCCCGGTGTCGGGCACGCCGAGGCCCGGCTCGGGCGTGAGCACCGAAGCGAGCAGCGCCTGGCTGTAGGGATGGCGCGCGCGCGCGAAGATCTCGGCCGTTTCGGCAAGCTCGACGACGCGGCCCAGATACATGACCGCCACGCGCGTGGCGATGTGCTCGACGACCGCGAGATTGTGGCTGATGAACACGTAGGTGAGGCCGAATTCCTCGCGCAGGTCCATCAGCAGGTTCAGGATCTGGCTCTGCACCGACACGTCGAGCGCCGAAGTCGGCTCGTCGCACACGACGATCTCGGGGCGCATGACGAGCGCGCGCGCGATCGCCACGCGCTGGCGCTGGCCGCCGGAAAGCTGCCCCGGATAGCTGTCGGCAAATCGTGCAGGCAGGCCGACGCGCTCGAGCATGTCGATCGCCTTGCGGCGCCGGTAGGCACTGTCGCCCATGCCATGGACGGCCAGCGGCAGCGCCACGATGGAAGCGATGCGCTTGCGCGGATTGAGCGAGCCGTAGGGGTCCTGGAATACCGGCTGGACGCGTGCGGCAAGCTTGCCGCGCCCGAGCGTGGCGATATCGACGCCGTCGATCGAAATGCGACCGGACGTCGGCGGCAACAGGCCCAGCAGCATGCGCGCGAGCGTCGACTTGCCGCAGCCCGACTCGCCCACGATGCCAAGCACCTCGCCCTTCTCGAGCGTGAGATCCACGCCGTCGACGGCGTGGAGCGTGCGCGATGGCGCGAACAGGCCGCGCGACACCGCGAAGCTGCGGTGCAGGCCGGAGACTTCCATCAGCGCGCTCACGCGGCCCCCCGCACGCAGGCCCAGCCGTGATCGCCGTCGAGATTCTGCGGCGGCTCGGCCGCGCACTCGGGAAGCGCAAGCGCGCAGCGGTCGCGGAAGGCGCATCCCGTGACCGTGCCGATCAGGGCCGGGATCGTGCCGGGGATCGAACCCAGCCGCTCGCCCGCCCGCGTGCGGCCGGGAACTGGGATGCAGTCCATCAGCGCGCGCGTGTAGGGATGCCGGGGGGCGGCGAAGACATCGCCCGTCGTCCCGTGCTCGACGACGGCACCGGCGTACATGACGGCGACGCGGTCGGCGACGCGCGCGACGACGCCAAGATCGTGCGTGATCAGCACCAGTGCCATGCCGAACTCGCGCTGCAGATCCTTCAGAAGGAGCAGGATCTGCGCCTGGATCGTCACGTCCAGCGCCGTCGTCGGCTCGTCGGCGACGATCAGGGCCGGCCCGCACATCAGCGCCATCGCGATCATCACGCGCTGGCGCAAGCCGCCGGAAAGCTGGTGGGGATACTGGCCCAGCCGGTCGCCCGACGCCGCGATGCCGACCTTGCCGAGCAGGAAGACCGCGCGCTCGCGCGCCTCGGCGACACTGCCGCCCTTGTGGCGGCGATAGACCTCCATCATCTGGTTGCCGATCGTGTAGGACGGGTTGAGCGCCGTCATCGGCTCCTGGAAGATCATGGCCATGTGCGCGCCGCGCAGGTCGTTGATCGCCTTGCGGCCCGCACCGGCAAGGTCGATGCCGGCGAATTCCAGCCGACGCGCGCGCCTTGCGGCCGCGCGGGGCAGCAGGCCCATCAATGCGAGTGCGGTCATCGACTTGCCGCAGCCGGACTCGCCGACCAGGCAAAGCGTCTCGCCCTTCTCGACCGCGAAAGAGACGTCGCGCACAGCATGCAGCGTGCCGGCGGGAACCGCGATGTCGACCGTCAACCCGTCGACCGTCAGGAGTGCGGTCATGCGCGGCCCTCGGGGGCGGCGACGTCGCGGATCCCGTCGCCGA
>JBIKWI010000158.1:0-8228 GCA_044356395.1 Tagaea sp.
CTGCTGTTCGGCAGCGAAGGCGACACCGACCCCGAGCTCTACCGCAAGATCGTCGCAGGCTAGCTCTGCGGCCAGAGCCTGCCGTCGGAAAGCCGTGCCGCAAACTCGGTTGCGGCAATCTCCAGCAGCTTCTCGCCTTTCGCGGCCGTGGCGCGCGTCGGATTGCCGATCGTGCCGTTGGGCGTGAGGTCGGCGAAGGAATGCCAGCGCTTGGGCTGGCGGGCAAAGACGCCTTCGTCGAGATCGGCAGGCCCGCGCGCCTCGGCCAGATGTTCGGCATCGACGAGATCGGGCGCGATCGCCAGCATCATCGAGGTTTCGGCCTCGCACGCGTGCAGGACGGTCGTCTGGTCTTCGAGGACTGCCGCCATTTCTCCGCCGAGTGCCAGCCAGTAGCTGCCGACGGCGACCGGCACGCCGAGATCGCGCGTCAGTTCGGTCGCGACGGTGTCGAGCCCGGCGATGTTGCCGCCGTGCCCGTTGAACAGCACGACGCGCCGGAAACCCTGGCGCTTCAGCGACGACACGAGATCGCGCAGCACCGCAAGATAAGTGGGAAAGCTGAACGAGAACGTGCCGCCGAACGCCAGATGGTGCTCGGCAAGACCGCACCAGAGCGTGGGCGCCACGACGACCGGATGGGAAACCGCGATCCTGCGCGCGGCGCGGCGCGCCACTTCGCCGACGATCATCGTGTCGACCGACGTGGGCAGATGCGGTCCGTGCTGCTCGGTCGACGCGACCGGCACGATCACGATCGCGTCGCGCGCGGCCAGCGCGCGCAGGTCCGCCGATTTCAACCGCGACCACTCGACTTCGACCGGACCCGGGGCCATTGCATTCCTCCGCTCTTTCTTCGATTGTAGGGGCCTCGATCGCGCATCCGCCAGCGGAGTTTCATGCCCGTCGAAATCGATACCGCTTCGCTTCTCGACCGGCTTGCACGTCTGGGCGCGGTCGGCGCCATTCCGGGCGGCGGTAACGCGCGACTTGCGCTGACGGACGAGGACAAGGCCGGTCGCGATCTCGTCGTCGACTGGATGCGCGAACTTGGCCTCGATGTCGGCACCGATGCGATCGGCAACGTCGTCGGCGTGCGGGCCGGTTCGGCCGACATCGCCCCGGTGATGATCGGTTCGCACATCGACACGGTGCGCACCGGCGGACGTTACGACGGAAATCTCGGCGTGCTTGCCGGTCTCGAACTTTGCGCCGCCCTCGACCGTGTGGACCTGCGCACGCGACGTCCCATCGCGGTCGCCTTCTTCACGAACGAAGAAGGTGCGCGATTCCAGCCCGACATGCTCGGCAGTCTCGTCTATGTCGGCGGCATGCCGCTTGCCGAAGCGCACGCCGCCCGCTCGATCGACGGCAAGGCGCTGGGCGCGGAACTGGCCCGCATCGGCTATCTGGGCGACAAGGCCCCCGGCTTCGTGCGCCCGCATGCCTTCGTCGAACTCCATATCGAGCAGGGCCCGATCCTCGAGGCCGAAGGCCTGACCATCGGGGCGGTGACCGGCGTGCAGGGCATCTCGTGGGCGGAATACGCGTTCAGCGGCGTGTCCAACCATGCGGGCACGACGCCAATGCGCCTGCGCCGCGACGCAGGCTACGCCGCGATGGCGGTCGCCAGCGGTATCCGCGATCTCGTGCGCCGCTTCGGCGGCGATCAGGTCGGCACCGTCGGCCGGATCGAGCTTGTCCCCAACTTGATCAACGTCGTGGCCTCGCGCGCGACGTTCACGGTCGACCTGCGCAATACGGACGAAGCCATCCTGCGTGCGGTCGAGGCGCAGGCCGCGACCCTGATCGAAAGCATCTGTGCGGCAGAACAGATCGGTTTCGAAAAGCGCGTGCTCGCACGCTTCGAGCCGGTCACGTTTGCCGACGGCATCGTCGATCTTGTCGAATCGCGCGCCGCCGCGCGCGGCTTCAGCTGCCGGCGGATGCCGTCGGGTGCAGGGCACGATGCGCAGATGTTCGCGCGCATCTGCCCGACCGGCATGATCTTCGTGCCCAGCGCCAAGGGCCTCTCGCACAACGTCGCCGAACACACCGATCCCGCCGACATCGATGCGGGTGCGAAAGTGCTGCTCGACGTCGTCCTCGAACTCGCCGCCTGAAGGAACCCGCCATGCCGCGCAACCTGACCGTCGCCGCCGCCCAGCTCGGCCCCATTGCCCGCGCCGAGACCCGTACCCAGGTCGTCGAGCGCCTGATCGCGCATCTGCGCGAGGCAAGGCGCATGGGCTGCGATCTGGTCGTCTTTCCGGAACTGGCGCTGACGACGTTCTTCCCGCGCTGGCATTTCGACGACCAGACCGAGATCGACGCCTTCTTCGAAGCCGAGATGCCGGGACCGGCCACGCGTCCCCTGTTCGAGGAAGCGAAGCGTCTCGGGCTCGGCTTCTGTCTGGGCTATGCGGAACTGACGCAGGAAGAGGGGAAGACGAAGCGCTTCAACGCCGCGATCCTCGTCGAGAAATCCGGCGAGATCGTCGGAAAGTACCGCAAGGTGCATCTGCCCGGGCACGACGCGCACGAACCCTGGCGGCGTTTCCAGCATCTCGAGAAGCGGTATTTCGATATCGGCAATTACGGGTTCCGCGTCTTCAACGCCTTCGGCACGAAGATCGGGATGTGCATCTGCAACGACCGGCGCTGGCCGGAAACGTACCGCACGCTCGCCCTGCAAGGGGCCGAGATGGTGCTGCTGGGCTACAACACGCCCGTCCACAACCCGCCGGCCCCCGACCACGACGATCTGGCGCTGTTCCACAACGCGCTGGTCATGCAGTCGGGCGCCTACCAGAACGCGCTGTGGGTCGTCGGCGTGGCCAAGGGCGGGACCGAGGAAGGGGTGCCGTCGATCGCCGGCAGCATGATCGTGGCACCCAGCGGCGTGACGGTCGCGGCCTGCCGCGGCGACGGCGACGAGCTGGCCGTCGCGAACTGCGATCTCGATGCGTCGTCGAGTTACCGGCGCACGACGTTCAATTTCGAACGCCACCGCCAGCCCTGGGCGTACGAACTTGTCTCGTCGCGCAAGGGGATCGGCGAGCCGGTCGTGAAGGTCTACGATCCGCCTAAGGCTTGACCGCGAGGATCGCCTCGATCTCGACCGTCATGTTGTTGGGCAGGCTGCCCATGCCGACGGCGGAGCGCGCGTGCCGGCCGGCATCGCCGAAGATCTCGACGAGGAGGTCCGAGCAGCCGTTGATCACCTTGGGCTGGTCGCCGAAGCCGGGCGCGCCGTTGACCATGCCGAGCAGCTTCACGACATAGTCCACCCGGTCGAGGCTTCCGAGCGCGCGGCGCGCGACGGCAAGCAGGCCGAGCCCGACCGTGCGCGCGTCCTGATAGGCGCGCGCGATGTCGACGTCCTTGCCGACAAGGCCCGTGCTGTAGCCGCCGCCAGGCTGGCGCGGACCCTGGCCCGACAGATAGAGCGTGTCGCGGTGGAGCCGGAAGGGCACGTAGTTGGCGACCGGGGCCGGAACGTCCGGCAGCACGATCCCGAGTTCCTTGAGTTTCGCTTCGGCCGACATCTTCGTGTGCTCCTCGGGCTGGTTGGGGATCGGAAAGGGGACCGCTCAGGTCGGACCGTCGGGCCGGCGCGGCGTCGCCGCCGGCCCGTTCCGGACCGCGTTGCGATGGAGCGTGTAGATCGCGGCGCCGACGATCAGGGACGCACCGACGATGGTCGTCACGCTCGGCGTCTCGTTGTAGACCCAGTAGCCCACGGCCGCCATCATCAGCAGGCGCAGGTACTGGAGCGGCGCGATCGCCGAGGCGTTGCCGATGCGGAACGCGTTCGTGAAGAGCCACGTGCCCGCCGCCAGCGCGAGGCCCATCAGCGCCACGAGCGCCAGGGTGGCGCCGTCGACCGGCGTCCAGAGCCACCACGCGAAAGGCGCCGAGCAGCCGAGCACGATGAAGCTCTGGAAGAAGATCACCGTTTCGGCGCTGTCGACGCGCGAGCCGAAGCGCAGCGTCGCGATGGATATGGCACCGAAGACCGACCCGAGCAGCGCCACGAGCGCGAACGTGTCGACCGAACCCGAGAAGGGCCGGATCATCACCATGACGCCGGTGAATCCCACCGCCGTGGCCGTCCATCGCCGCCAGCCGACCTTCTCGCCCAGGAACAGCGCCGCCAGCGCCGTGATGAACAGGACTTCCGACATCTGGATCGCGGTCACGTCGGCGAACGGGATGTAGACGGTCGCCGCATTGCCGCAGACCATCGACACGACGGCGGCTCCGCCCCGGATCAGGTGCAGGCGCAACCCGGCGGGATGCAGGATCTGGTTGCGGTGCCGCCAGAAGAACGGGGCCATGATCCCGATCGCCACCAACTGGCGCAGGAACAGGATCTGCAGGATCGGCAGCGTCTCGGCCGCCGTGCGGATCATCACGCCGGTTGCCGTGAAGATGAACAGCGCGGCGATCATCAGGATCGACGCCGCAAGGTCGGGCGGCAGCTTCCCGAATTCGCCGCTCAGTCGCTCGATCCGGCCCATCAGCCGACGCCCATGAGCCGGGCGAGAGCCGGATCGAGTCCGACGGTCTCCACCGGCGACGGCGGGACGTGTCCGATTTTCGGAACAGACGCCAGTTCGACGAGATGCCCGACCGCGCATTCGAGCGAATCGAGCAGCGGCACGCGGACCCGCGGCTGGAGTGTGCGAACGAGGCCCGTGAGACCGGCGCCGCCGAGAATGACGATCTCGGCACCGTCGATGTCGGCCGCCGCGTTGGCCTGCGCCGCCAGTTCCTCGTAGGCCGATCGCGGATCGGCGGCGATCTGCGCGCCGGTCGCGGCGACCGCGCGGACGCACGCGAGATTGCCGCCGAGCCCGAGGCCGGCGACGAACTCCTCGAGCATCGGGACCCAGCGTTCGCCGCCGGTCAGCATACCGACGCGCGTTGCCCGGCGGACGGCCATCCGCATCGATGCGGCGGCCATTCCCGTGACCGGAACCGGCGACACTTCGTCGAGCGCTTCGAGGCCCGGATCGCCGAAACAGGCGAGCAGCACGCCGGCATGGACGGGGCGCCACGACGCGGCGAAGGCATCGAGGGCGGCGTGTGCGGCGATCGCCGAAGCGGCGCGCGAGCCGATGTAGCGTGGTCCGAAGCGTGCGGTGACCACGTCGAATTCGGTATCTGCCGGAGCGCATTCGCGCGCGCGACGCGCGACCAGATCGGTGATCGAAGCCGACGTGTTCGGGTTGATGAGAAGCAGGCGCATGCTTGACAAGTCTAGCCCAATCGGACCCCATTTGAAGACCGGATCTAAGCCTCGGGAAGGAAATCAGCGACGTGATCGACCTGCTCATCGCCAACGGGACCGTGATCGCCGTCGATCCGGCGCGCCGCGTCATCGAAAACGGCGCTGTCGCCATCGCGGGCGACCGTATCGTCGCCGTCGGTCCGCTCGAGACGATTCCCGGTCGCCACGACGCGAAGCGCACCATCGACGCGCGCGGCAAGGCCGTGTTGCCGGGCCTGATCGATGCGCACGCACACGCCGGCCACGGGCTGATCAAGACGATGGGCGGCGGGCGGTCCGACGTTTGGCATGACGCCTGCGAACTCGCCTACACGGTCGGCTCGACCGAGGATTTCTGGTACGCCGAATCCCGGCTGGCGGCGCTCGAGCGGCTGCGCTTCGGCGTGACCACGGGAGTATCGCTGCTCGGCGGCGGCGACACGATCCTGCGCACCGACGATCCCGTCTACGGGGCCGCCCATTGTGCCGGCGTGGTTTCGGTCGGCACGCGCTCGGTCGTCGCGGTCGGCGCCACGCGGCCCCCGTTCCCGCGTACCTACGCGCGATGGACGGACGGCAAGAAGCATGAATATGCGGTCACGTTCGACGACCAGCTCGCCACTTGCCGCACGCTGATCGATGCGTGGCACGCGACGCACGGCAACCGCATCCGCATCGCGCTGATCACGCCCACGGTACGCGAAGAGCATCTGCGCGACCAGCCGGCCGCTCTCGTCGACGAGGCGGTCGCCCAGTCGAAGGCGATGCGCGCCCTTGGCCGCGAGCGCGGCACGATCTTCACGCAGGACGGTCACACGAAGGGCAGCGTGGCCTTCGCGCACCGGCACGGGCTGCTCGGGCCCGACATGCTGCTGTCGCACGCGACCGATCTCACCGACGAAGAGATCCGCATCTGCGCCGAAACCGGCAGCCGCATCGCACACAACCCCAGCGCCATCGCGTCGGTGATGGGGCGCTGTCCGGTGACCGAACTCATCGAGCTCGGGGTGGTCGTGGCGCTCGGTTCTGACGGCACCGCGCCGGACCGCTCCGCCGACATGTTCCGCCACATGCAGCAATGCATGCACTACCACCGCCGCCACTTCCGCGACGCCGGCTGGCTGCCGCCGGGGCGCGTGCTCGAGATGTGCACGATCGACGGTGCCCGGGCGCTGGGGCTGGAATCCGAGATCGGTTCGCTGGAACCGGGCAAGAAGGCGGACGTGACGATCGTCGACCTGCGCCGCCCGCATCTCTATCCGGCGAACATGCCCGCGAGCCGCATCGTCAATTTCGCCAACGGCAACGACGTGGATACCGTCATCGTGGACGGCGTCGTGGCGCTGGAGAACCGCACGGCGATGCTGGTCGACGAGGACCAGATCCTCGACGAGGCGCAGCGCGAAACGGACCGGATGATCGACCGGCTCGGCATCCGCGCGATGCTCGACACGCCCGCGACGTTCTGGAACCACGTGCGGGCGTGAACCCCGTCAGAGGCCGGCCTTGGCCGCCTCGGCGCGCAGATAGTCGTTGCCCATCCTGGCGTAGGTCAGCGGATGGGCCTTGGCCGGATCCTGCTCCGCCTCGACGACCAGCCAGCCCGAATACTTGAGCCGCTTCAATTCGGCGAAGATCGGCGGATAGGCGACCGATCCGTCGCCGGGCACCGTGAACACGCCGCTCAGCACCGCGTCGAGGAAGCTCAGGTCCTTGGCCTTCGCCTCGGCCAGCAGGGGGGCGCGGATGTCCTTGCAGTGCACGTGCGCGATGCGCCGGCCGTGGCGCTTGGCGACGGCGAGCGGATCGCCGCCGGCATAGGTGAGGTGCCCGGTGTCGAGCAGCAGGCCCACCGACGGGCCGGTCGCCGCCATCAGCGCGTCGATCTCCGCCTCGGTCTCGATCACCGTGCCCATGTGGTGGTGGTAGGCGAGCTTGATGCCGCGCGCTTCCATCAGCATGCCCAGTTCCGTCATCCGAGTGCCCAGCATGCGCATCTCGCCGTCCGTCAACTTGCGGCGTGCGGCGAGTTTCGCCGTCCTGTCGCCGTGCACGCAGCCGGTCGTCTCGGCGAACACCATCGCCTTGCAGCCCATCGCCAGCAGCAGCTCCAGATGCGGGCGCATCGCGGCCATTTCGGCGTCGACGTCGCGCGCCAGCAGGTTGGCGCTGTACCAACCCGACGCGATGCGCAGGCCGTGCGCCGCCATGATGGGCGCAAGCTTGGCGGCTTCGCGCGGGAACTTGTTGCCGAGCTCGACGCCGTCGTAGCCGGCGCGCTTGGCTTCCGAAAGGCAAGTCGCGAGCGGCGTCTCGCCGCCAAGCTCCGGCATGTCGTCGTTGGTCCAGGTCAGCGGGTTGATGCCGATCGGGCAGGACATTTCTCAGGCTCCTTGTTTCTGTCGCGCGCGGGCGCGTTCGTAGTTCCGGCGCGTGGCCCGGCCCGAGGCGGTGCGCGCGGCATCCGACACCGGGACATCCCACCATGCGCCGCCAAGGCCGGTCGAACTGCGCCCGTCGGTGTCGATGACGACGACGGCCGTGCGCCTGGCCGCGCGCGCGCGGGCGAGTGCCGGCTCGAGTTCGGCGAGCGAGCCCACCTTCTCGGCCTGCGCGCCGAGCGAGGCAGCATGGGCCGCGAAATCCACCGGCGGATGTTCGCTCGCCAGCCGGTTGTTGAACGAGGCACCCCCGGTCGCGCGCTGCAGCCGCTCGATGCAGCCGAAGCCGCGATTGTCGAGCACGACGATGTTCAGCTTCACGCCGAGTGCCACCGATGTGGCGATTTCCGAATTCATCATCAGGTACGAACCGTCACCGACCATGACGTAGACGTCGCGGCGCGGGGCGGCGAGCTTGGCGCCCAGACCGCCGGCGATCTCGTACCCCATGCACGAATAGCCGTATTCGAGATGGTAGGAGACGCTGTCGGTCGCCTGCCAGAGCTTGTGCA
>JBIKWI010000159.1:0-8177 GCA_044356395.1 Tagaea sp.
CCTCGCGGGACCGATTGCATATTCGTGAGCGGCAGTTCCGCCCTTGCCTTGCCCCGAACCACGCGCGTGGAGGTCTGACGATGTACGTGGCCGTAAAAGGCGGAGAGAAGGCGATCGACGCTTCGCACGTGCTGCTTGCGCGTGCGCGCCGAGGCGACACGGCCGTACCGGAACTTTCGCTCGAACAGATCGCCGGTCAGATGACGATCGCGGTCGACCGCGTGATGGCTGAAGGATCGCTCTACGATCCCCATCTCGCGGCACTCGCGATCAAGCAGGCACGCGGCGACCTCGTCGAAGCGATTTTCCTGCTGCGCGCTTACCGCACCACCCTGCCCCGCCAGGCGGAAAGCCTCCCGGTCGAAACGCAACGCATGCGGATGACCCGGCGGATTTCCGCTGCCTACAAAGACCTGCCAGGTGGCCAGACGCTCGGGCCGACATTCGACTACACCCACCGGCTTCTGGATTTCGCGCTTGCGGCGGAATCGGAGGTCCCGGATCTGCCTGAGGCCACACCTGATGCGGCTGCAACCGATTGCGCGCGAGCGCTCGACATCCTCGACCGCGAAGGGCTGATCGAAGCCGCCCCGACCGACGACGCCACGCCACCCGACCTTACACGTGAGCCACTGGCCTACCCGGCGTCACGCACGCTTCGCCTTCAGGCTCTCGCCCGGGGCGACGAAGGCTATCTGCTGGCGCTCGCATACTCCACACAGCGCGGGTATGCCTCGACCCATCCTTTCGCCGGCGAGATCCGCGTTGGCGCCGTCGAGATCTTCATCTCGCCGGAGGAACTGGGCTTCGCGATCTGCATCGGCGAGATCCGCGTAACCGAGTGCGAGATGATCAACCAGTTCAAGGGTTCACGCGATATCCCTCCGCAGTTCACGCGCGGCTATGGGCTGGCATTCGGTGAAAGCGAGCGCAAGGCGATGGCAATGGCGCTCGTCGACCGTTCCCTTCGTGCGGGCGAGCTCGACGAAGAACGCACGGCTCCGGCACAGGACGAGGAATTCGTCCTGTCGCACGCCGACAACGTCGAAGCCTCCGGTTTCGTCCAGCACCTGAAATTACCTCACTATGTCGATTTCCAGTCGGAACTGAACCTGATCCGGCGCATTCGCAGCACCCGGAATCGCGAGGCTGCGGAATGATCGACGGTTATAACTTCGCTTATCTCGACGAGCAGACCAAACGGATGATCCGGCGGGCGCTGCTGAAGGCGGTCGCGATACCCGGCTATCAGGTCCCCTTCGCAAGCCGCGAGATGCCGTTGCCGTTCGGCTGGGGCACAGGCGGAATACAGGTCACTGCATCCGTGATCGGTCGCGATGACATCCTGAAGGTCATCGACCAGGGTGCGGACGACACCACGAATGCCGTGTCGATCCGCCGGTTCTTTTCCAAGACGGCGGGCGTGGCGACGACCGAGCACACGTCCGAGGCGAGCCTGATTCAGACGCGGCATCGGATCCCCGAGACACGACTGCGCGAAGACCAGATTCTGGTCTTCCAGGTTCCGATCCCCGAACCGTTGCGCTGGCTGGAACCGCGGGAACGCGAAACGCGGCGGATGCACGCGCATGCCGACTACTCGATCATGCACGTCAAGCTCTACGAGGATGTCGCCAGGTTCGGTCACATCGCGACCGGATACGACTACCCGGTCATCGTCAATGAGCGCTACCTGATGAAACCGTCGCCGATCCCGAAATTCGACAATCCCAAGCTCGACCGGTCGCCGGCCCTGATGCTTTTCGGTGCCGGGCGCGAGAAGCGGATCTACGCGGTTCCCCCCTATACGCAGGTCCGATCACTGGATTTCGAGGATCATCCGTTCCAGATCGAGTCCTGGACTGAAAGCTGCGCGCTTTGCGGTGCCACGGACTCCTTCCTAGATGAAGTCGTCGTCGACGACCGCAATAGCCGCATGTTCGTCTGCTCGGACACCGACCATTGCGCCGGGCGACGCGATGCCGGCCATGGACCGAAGGCAGCCGAGCAGGAGGCCGCGGAATGATCGGAGCTGCTGACACGCCGCTGTTGCAAGTATCCGGCATAAGCAAGCGCTTCGGACGCCGTGCGGTCTGCGACGACATCTCGTTCGATCTCTGGCCCGGCGAGGTCCTTGCCGTTGTCGGCGAATCGGGTGCGGGCAAGACGACACTCCTCAAGTGCCTCTCCGGGCAGCAACCGATCGATGGCGGAGCCGCGCACTACCGGCGGGCAGACGGACGCATGATTGACGTGGCGAGCGCGGACGAGACCGAGCTGCGCCGCCTGCAGCGCACGGAATGGGGCCTCATCCACCAGAACCCGCGCGACGGGCTGCGCTTCGGTGTGTCGGCCGGTGCGAATGTCGGAGAACGACTGATGGCGCTCGGCGCCCGCCACTATGGCGGCATTCGGTCGGACGCGACGGACTGGCTCGAACGACTGGAGATCTCGCGTGATCGGATCGACGACATGCCGGCGACCTTTTCCGGCGGCATGCAACAGCGCCTGCAGATCGCGCGCAATCTCGTGACCCAACCCCGCCTCGTCTTCATGGACGAGCCGACGGGCGGGCTCGACGTTTCCGTCCAGGCGCGCCTCCTGGATCTGCTGCGCGTTCTGGTGCGCGATCTCGGACTTGCCGCGATCCTCGTAACTCACGATCTCGCCGTCGCCCGGCTTCTTGCCGACCGACTCCTCGTGATGAAGGACGGTCGCGCCGTGGAACTTGGCCTTGTCGATCAGGTGCTGGATGATCCGCACGCACCTTATTCCCAGCTTCTCGTCTCGTCGGTACTCCAGATATGAAATCCGAATCACCGCTGCTGGTCGTGCGGGACCTCCACAAGAGCTTCCAGCTCCACAATCGCGGCGGGATCGTGCTCGAGGTTCTGACGGGGGCGTCGCTCGACGCATCTCCCGGCGAATGCCTCGTGCTCTCCGGTCCTTCCGGTGCGGGAAAGTCCACACTCCTTCGATGCATCTACGGCAACTATCTGGCGGACTCCGGATCGATCCGGATCCGGGATGCGGATCGCTGGGTCGAGATCGTCGGCGGAAATCATCGGACCATCCTCGACCTTCGCCGACGCCATATCGGCTATGTCAGCCAGTTCCTGAGAGCGATCCCGCGCGTCTCGGCACGCGACGTCGTGGCCGAGCCGCTGCGCCGCCTTGGCTGGGACGCGCTTCGCGCCCGGACCCGCGCGAGCGAACTGCTTGGCGCGCTTGCGATCTCCGAGCGTCTCTGGGACCTTCCGCCGGCGACGTTCTCCGGTGGCGAACAGCAACGCGTCAATCTTGCCCGCGGCTTTGCGGCGGACTATCCGATCCTGCTCCTCGACGAGCCGACATCGGCGCTGGATGCCGACAATCGACGCCGGGTCGCTGCCCTGATCGACGGTGCCAAATCGCGCGGCTGCACGGTTCTCGGCGTTTTCCACGACCACGACATGGCCGATAGCGTCGGCACGCGCGTTCTTCAGGTCGAGACCGCAAGGCTCGCCGCATGAGCAGTCAGACCGTCTTCCGGAACGCGAGGATCGTAACGCCGGATGCCGTTCTCGACGGGGCGTCGGTCGTCTTCGCGGATGGATTCATATCGCAGGTCGACGCCGACGGCTCGACGGTCGGTCTGGATCTCGAAGGCGACTGGTTGTTGCCCGGATTCGTCGAACTCCACACCGACAATCTCGAAAAGCATCTGAGCCCCCGACCGGGCGTACGCTGGCCGGCTGCGGAAGCAGTCTTAGCGCACGATGCCCAGATCGCAGCGGCTGGCATCGTCACGGTATTCGACGCCGTCGGACTTGGCGACGTGTTCGAACGCAGCGACCGAATCGAAAATCTCGAGCGAATGCATTCAGCACTTGGCGCCGCCACCGCAGCCGATGCCTTGCGGTCGGAGCATCTGATCCATGTCCGGTGCGAGGTGACCTATCCGAACGTCAAGGAACTTGCCGTACGGATGATGGAATTTCCGGAAGTACGGTTGGCCTCCATCATGGATCACACACCCGGTCAGAGGCAGTTCGTCGACGAGTCGAAGCTCCGTCTTTACTACACCAAGAAGTACGGCATGACCGACGAGGTGTTCGCATCATTCGTCGCCGAGCGGAGGCGGATGCACGCCGCCCATGCCGACGAACATCGCCGCTTCCTGGTCTCTTATGCCCAGGCACGCGGGATCGCACTTGCCAGTCACGACGACGCGACGCGCGCGCATGTCGACGAAGCGATCCGCGACGGCATGACGATTGCGGAATTTCCGACGACGCCCGAAGCGGCGAAGGCGTCCCATGAGGCTGGGCTTGCCGTCCTTGTTGGCGGGCCGAACGTAGTTCTCGGCGGGTCGCACTCGGGAAATGTCGCTGCCGCCGAACTGGCACGCGCCGGACACGTCGACATCCTGTCGTCAGACTACGTGCCGTCAAGCATGCTGCCCGCCGTGTTCGCAATGGCGGGTCCTGCGATCGGACTCGACCTTCCCTCGGCCATCCGGCTCGTATCGTACAATCCAGCGAAAGCAGTCGGCCTTGCCGATCGCGGCGCTATAGAGTCGGGTCTGCGGGCCGATTTCGTGCGCGCGCGGCACGCGGGAGGCTCCCCCCATGTTCGGGAGGTCTGGCGCGAAGGGCGTCGGATCATCTGAACGCTATGGCGGGGCATCTGGTCTACGTAATGGGGCCGTCCGGGGCCGGCAAGGATACGCTGCTCACCTTGGCACGCCCGATTCTAGCCCCTGATGGGTTCGCCTTCGCGCACCGCTACATCACACGCGCCCCAGTCGCCGGGGACGAGAACTTCGTCTCGCTTGGGGCGGGCGAGTTCGCGGCGCGCCGGGCCGCCGGTCTTTTCGCGTTCGACTGGCAGGTTCGAGATGTCTCCTATGGTATCGGGCGCGAAATCGAGCAATGGCGTGCAGCCGGACTTACCGTCGTCGTCTCAGGCAGTCGCGCCGACTTTCAGTCCGGAAAGCCTGCCCTGGCAGGGGCCATTCCAGTCCTGATCACGGCGGCCCGTGAGGCAATCGCCGCACGCCTCGCCTCGCGCGGCCGCGAGTCGGCCGCTGAGATTTCGTCCCGCCTGGATCGGGCCGGTGCTTTCGAGATCGAGTCGCCTGCGCTTATCCGGATCGACAACAGTGGCGTTCTCGGCACGGCGGTGTCGGCTTTCGTCAACGCGCTGCGGACGATCCGAGGAGGAAGCGCCGCATCAGCCTGAATGCCTCGCCGGCCGCCGGTTCGACAAACAAGGCAATTTCGCGGATCCGGATGCGGGGCGACAGGATCGGTGCAAACAACGCCTCAAGGCGATTCTCGTACGACTGGGCTGCGACCGGATCGAGCGAACCGGTCAGCGTCATGTGAAATCGGAACTCCTCGAACACGTACGGATAGCCCCAACGCAGGAGATAATCGGCCTGGCGCGGCGTGAGATCGGCGGGCCTGCGTCTTGCGATCTCGGCGTCCGACAGGGGGGCCCGGAAAGGCTCGAAGGATCGTACGCATGCGTCGGCGAGAATGTGGAGCTCCGGCGTCGGATCGTTTGGGACCAGCGCAACGAACCGGCCGAGACGGGAAACTTTCAACCCCGAGGCCTCGAAGGGCACGCGCTCGCAGGCAAAGTCGGCCAGTGCCGCTTCGAGCCCTGCCGGATCCCGGTCTGACGCCAGAGTGAACGGCGGCTTCAGCGTCGCATGAAATCCGTAGCGACGTGGCTCTGCTGTCGCGAGCGCATCTTCCGCATTCTGGGCGAAAACTGCGCCAGACTCCGGATCCCGGCCAAGCCAGAGGTTTCCGGCTTGCCAGAGCCGGTCGTCGGCCGACGGCACGAAATAGATCGCATAGCGCATCTCTGCCCGACCTAGCGGCGCCCCGCCATACCGTAGACACCGTAGCCGCCCAGCAACGAGGACGTACGCGCCGCAAAGCCGTGGCGTGCGGCAATCGACGTCAGTTCGACTGCAAGCTCTGCTCGAGGCTCGACCGAGAAAGCGGCGAGCCAAGCTCTCAGTCCGCGGCGCATCCATCGCGGCAGGCGCTCCATCATGCCGAAATCAACGACGAGCAGGCGACCATCGGGTGACAAGGCGTGCATCGCGGCATCGAGAGCTGCAGGCCATTGTGGAATCATCGAAAGCGTATAGGAGAAAAAGATCCGGTCAAATGAACGACCACCGAAGAGTACCGCTGGATCGAAGGCCGTCGCATCCGCCAGCGCCAACGATATCTGCTCCCCACAGCCTGCCGCATCGACGGCGGACTGCGCTTTGTCCAGCATGACCCGACTGACATCGATTCCAAAGTACCTTGCGTCCGGGTGCCGTCGGGCTGCCGCGACGAGATTCCGCCCGGTTCCACAGCCGATCTCCAGCACACTCCCTCCGACGGGCGGATCGAGCTCGGCGATCAGCCGGTCGCGTCCAATGAGATAATAGCGCCGCGTCAGGTCGTAGAGCGGTGTCTGCCAACGGTAGATCCGGTCCATCCGTTCGGCATTCGACGTGGCTGCGACCGGGCTCATGCTGCGTCGCTAAGCCGGTAGAGATGGAAGCCTCCGTAGATCGCCGAACGATCCCGCCTGGTCCAATCGAGGCACCGTTCTGCATCGTAGGTCCACCGACCGAGAATCTCGGGCTTTACGCGGCCCGGCAACAGCGACGGCTCTGCCGCGGTCCGGAAGATGACGCGGGCACCTGGCTTCGCGGTACGCTGGATTGCTGCCCACAGGCGATTGAGCACCGCATCGGTCATCCAGTCCTGCGCGTCCAGGAGCACGTAGGCGTCGTAAGACAACTCTTCCGCACTCTCAAGCACGTCGATCAGGTTTGCGTGGCGCACCTCGATGCGCCCCGCAAGCGCCTTGATCCGGTCGTAGTTGTCGCCAGCCAGATAGGGCGGAACGGCGGCTACCTTGCCGCGCGAGTAGCGCCGGCCAAACGCCTGCCATGCGAAATAATTGTCGGCGACAGGA
The DNA here is from genome assembly GCA_044356395.1 of Tagaea sp. Lineage (GTDB taxonomy): Bacteria > Pseudomonadota > Alphaproteobacteria > CACIAM-22H2 > CACIAM-22H2 > Tagaea. The sequence goes on from JBIKWI010000159.1 coordinate 6,976, forward strand.
AAGTCGCAAGCGAGCCGGCGCAGACGCTGCTCGAGCACGTCAGCCATCCCCATCCCGGCGGGAGCGGATGACAATAGCGCCGAATACTGTGCGGGCGGAATCCCGAGACCGTACAAGGACGATGGCCTCTCGACGAGAAACCGGACGAGACGCGAGCGCAAGACCGGCTGCAGTTCCCTCTCGAAAAACTCCCGCTGCTCGCGCAGCGTCCTTGCCTCCAAGAGTCGGGCCGGCTGGCTGCTATAGAGGCGGGCGAGCGCGTGGCCGACACCGATGAAGCGGCCGAGGAGCCCGCTCCTGTAGATGTTGCGGGCGAATATCTCGATGCGTCGGCGCCCCAGAATATCGCGGCCGTCCCAATAGGACCGCGTCTCGTCGTCGAGCTTTTCGCGGAGATGGCCGTCATAGAGGGCGGGATTGTCGGTCCGGTCCGCCTCGCCGAACATCTTAAAGAACGTCGCATGGTCCGGCAGATGGCGGATCGCCGCGATCTTCAGGCGATTCAACGCGATGTGATGGAAATTGAGATCGACTGCAGTGATGTGCGCCGGTGAGTCGGCAAGATAGCTGAGGGCGTTGCAGCCACCCGAAGCTATTGCGATGACCCGGTCGTCGGACTTCAGTTGCAGGGCTTCAAGGTCGATCGCCGGATCCTCCCAGATCTGGGCATAGACCAGTCCTGAGAAAAGATGCGCGAAGATGCGCTCCTGGAGACCCTTTTTCGAAAGCAGGCGACTGCGCCCGACGGCTGCACTTACGTTCCGGAATGTTGCCGGGCGCGATTCGATCTGTTCCGCGAGCACGGTGTCTCCATTGGTAGAATTCGTGAAAAGGCAGCTTCCTGCGTAGGAAGATTCGGTGACCGCAGAATGTTCGAGATATTACGGTTCGGCGACCGGTGGCGGCTGCGTGCCATCGCGCGCCGCGTCACATTTCTGTCTCTGACCCGAATATAGAATCCGTTTTCCAGACACTCAGGCTTGGTGGTTCAGAAATGAATGACGATCGGAGCGATCCTCGGAGCATCCATGATCGGGTCATCGCCGAAATGGCCGACAGCTTCGATGAAGAGCTGGAGCTGGAGGTCGATGACGATCGACTCGCCGAGATCATGGATGGCTTCGTCGAAAAGCCCGATCAGGGATCCGTCGACCGTCGGCTGTATTTCCGGGAACTCTTCAGACTTCAAAGCGAGCTGGTCA
>JBIKWI010000160.1:0-8100 GCA_044356395.1 Tagaea sp.
TCAGGCGGGTGACGAGGCCGCGGGTCGACTGGTCGGTCAGGACGGGGATCATCATCGGGGTCGGGTCGGCTCCTAAGCGGCACTTTTCCCACAGAATTGCGGCAAAAGGCCAATCGGATCGCCCCCAATCCCTAGTGGTTCCGGGAAACGGTCGGAAGGACAGCCAAAGTCCCAGTAGATCAGCGGGTTACCACGATTTGTTCCGGGCGCGTTCTGCGACTCGGAGCGACTCGGGTATTTCGTAGGGAACATCCGCGTGACCCCCTAGACTCGGTAGCTCCGGCCTCTCTTAATCTTGTACTTTAAGAGTTGCCGGGTTATGGTTGTTTCACCTTTGTACCTGTTCGCCACCGGCGGATGGGCAAGGGTTCGACGCGCAAAATCTAGTGTTCATGGGTCAGACGACGGCGGACATGCTCAACGAACGACTCGAACTTCTTGCCGACTATCCCTTTGCCCGACTTGCGAATTTGATCGCAGGGGTAACCCCGCGCAGCAACGCTGCCCCGCTGGCCATGTCGGTGGGGGATCCCCAGCACCAGCCGCCGGCCTTCGCGGCCGAGATCATCGCGGCCAACGCCGACAAGTGGAACACCTATCCGCCCCTCCAGGGCGTTGCGGAGTACCGTCAGGCGATCGTCGGCTGGCTTGAGCGGCGCTACAGGCTTGCCGGCGGCACGATCGATTTCGAGACCCAGATCGCCCCGGTCGCCGGCACCCGCGAAGGCCTGTTCATCGTCGCCTTGCTGGCTGTAAGCCGCATGAAGAACGGCAAGACGCCCATCGCCCTGATGCCGAACCCGTTCTACCAGGTCTATTACGGTGCTGCCGTGATGGCGGGTGCCGAACCGGTGTTCCTCACCACGACCAGGGCGAACGGCTTCCTGCCCGATCTCGACGCGATACCCGCCGACACGCTGGCGCGCACGGCGGTCTTCTATCTGTGCTCGCCGGGCAATCCGCAGGGGGCCATCGCCAGTGCCGCCTATCTGGGGAAGGCGATCGGGCTGGCGCGCGAGCACGACTTCCTGCTCGTCCTCGACGAGTGCTATTCCGAGCTCTACTACGGCGACGTGCCGCCGACGGGCGGCATGGAAGTCGCGCACGCGATGGGGCGCGGCCCCGCGGGCCATGCGCTCGACAACGTCTTGTGCTTCCATACGCTTTCCAAGCGCAGCTCGGCCGCCGGCATGCGCTCGGGTTTCGGCGTGGGCTCGCCCGCGACGATCGCCGCACTCAACCGCCTGCGCAGCTATTCGTGCGCGGCCACGCCCTATCCGATCCAGCTCGCCTCGGCCGCCCTGTGGCGCGACGAGGCGCACGCGATCGAGAACCGCGCGCTCTACAAGTCGAAGTTCGCGTCCGCCCAGCGCCATCTCGGTTCGTACCCGGGTTTCTACAGCCCGGCCGGCGGCATGTTCCTGTGGATCGACGTCGGCGACGGCGAGGCGGCGACGAAGAAGCTTTGGGAGCATGCGGGCATCAAGGTCTTGCCCGGCGGCTATCTCACCAAAAACGAGCCGGACGGCAGCAACACCGGCACCCCCTTCATCCGCGTGGCGCTGGTGCACGATCTCGACACGGTCGATCGTGCGCTCGCGCGCATCGCGCAGGTTCTCTAGAGGACGAATCCCATGGCGATCGCAACGCGCATCACGACCGGCCTGTTCCCCGAGGGAGCGGGCGCCTTCATCCGCAAGCGGATGGCCGAGACCGCCGGTCTCGGGCTGTTCTCGCTCGCGGCACTCGTGGCCGCCGCGCTCGTCACGTACGATTCCGCGGACCCGAGCTTCAACCGGGCGACCGATCAGGGGATCGGCAATATCCTCGGATTCGCCGGCGCGGCGTGTGCGGATCTGATCTTGCAGACGCTCGGCCTTGCCGGCGCGCTGATCCCCGTGTCGTTCGCCGCGTGGGGCTGGCGCCTGATGCGCTCGCGCTCGATGAATCTGTGGTGGCTGCGCGTGGCGCTCCTGCCCGCGACCGTCCTGCTCGCCGCGATGGCGCTGTCGACATGGACCGCGCCTGCCGGCTGGCCGCGTCCGCTGGACGCGAGCCTTGGCGGGACGGTGGGGCAGATCTTCCTCGCGACGATGCTCAATCTCGGGGCCGATTTCGGCCGCGGCGCCGACGTGCTGGCGACGGCTGCGGCGGGGCTTGCCCTGCTCGCGTTCGTCTTCGGCCTGGCGATCACGTGGGGCGAGTACCGGACGGCCGCGTGGGCCGGCGGCTGGCTCGCGCGCATGTCGGCCAGGGTCGCGACCGGCCTGTGGCAGGGATTTTCCACGCTTGTCGCGAAGGCGCGTCTGGGCGATCCCGCCAAGGCGCGCGCGCGCGAAAAGCAGGAACTCAAGCGCAGCCGCCACGAACCTTCGTTCGACGGGACGGAAGATCCGGAACCCGAGGCCGTCCCGGAGCCCGAGAAGCCGCGCGTCCCGCCGACGGAACTGGTCGAGCGCAGCGCCGTCGCCGACAAGGCGAAGCCCGAGGCGAAGAAGAAGCCCAAGCAGGCCAATCTCGATCTCGCGGTGCAGGGCGAATACCAGGCCCCCTCGATCGACCTTCTGACCAGGCCCAGGATCGTCAAGGCCGCCGCGGCGGTCGACGAGACGGCACTCGCCCAGAACGCGCGCCTGCTCGAAGGCGTGCTCGACGACTACGGCGTCAAGGGCCAGATCGTAAAGGTCCGCCCGGGTCCCGTCGTCACCCTGTACGAACTGGAGCCGGCACCGGGCACCAAGGCCGCGCGCGTCGTCGGCCTGTCCGACGACATCGCGCGGTCGATGTCGGCCCTCGCCGTGCGCGTCGCGGTCGTTCCGGGGCGCAACGTCATCGGCATCGAACTGCCCAACGCCGAACGCGAGACGGTGTTCCTGCGCGACCTGCTCGAGCAGACGATCGAGGACAAGCAGGCGGGGCTGTCGCTCGTCCTCGGGCGGGACATCGGCGGCGGGGCGATCATCGTCGACCTGGCGCGCATGCCCCATCTGCTGATCGCCGGCACCACCGGCTCGGGCAAGTCCGTCGCGATCAACACGATGATCCTGTCGCTGCTCTACCGGCTGTCGCCGGCCGAGTGCCGCTTCATCATGATCGATCCCAAGATGATCGAGCTTTCGGTCTATGACGGGATCCCGCATCTGCTCTCGCCGGTCGTCACCGACCCCAAGAAGGCGGTCGTGGCGCTCAAATGGACCGTGCGCGAGATGGAGACCCGCTACCGCGCCATGTCGAAGCTCGGCGTGCGCAACATCGCGGGCTACAACCAGCGCCTCGCCGAGGCCAAGAAGTCGGGCGAATTGCTGACCCGCAAGGTGCAGACCGGCTTCGACGAGGCGGGCAAGCCCGTGTTCGAGGACCAGCCGCTCGACATGACGCCGCTGCCCTTCATCGTCGTGGTCGTCGACGAGATGGCCGACCTGATGCTCGTCGCGGGCAAGGAAGTGGAATGGGCGGTCCAGCGCCTCGCACAGATGGCGCGCGCGGCCGGCATCCACATCCTGATGGCCACCCAGCGCCCGTCGGTCGACGTCATCACCGGCACCATCAAGGCGAACTTCCCCACGCGCATCTCGTTCCAGGTCACCAGCAAGATCGACAGCCGCACGATCCTTGGCGAGCAGGGTGCCGAACAGCTTCTCGGCCAGGGCGACATGCTCTACATGGCCGGCGGCGGGCGCATCACGCGCGTGCACGGGCCGTTCGTATCCGACCGCGAGGTCGAGCACGTCGTGCAGCACCTGAAGGCGCAGGGCCAGCCGGCCTATATCGAAGAGGTCACCGAGGACGACGACGCGCTTGCCGCGATGGGCCTTGCCGAAGGCGGCGAGGGCGGTGCCGCCGGCGGTTCGGGCGGCGGCGAAGGCTCCGACCAGCTCTACGACCAGGCGGTCGCCCTCGTGGCGCGCGAGCGCAAATGCTCGACCAGCTTCATCCAGCGCCACCTGCAGATCGGCTACAATCGCGCCGCGCGCATCGTGGAACGGATGGAATCCGAAGGCGTGGTCGGCTCGGCCAACCATGTCGGCAAGCGCGAAGTGCTGGCACCGAAGGGCGACTACGCGAACTGACGCATATCGACGTCGGGGGCTGACGGGGCGGGGCGTTTGGGCTAACGTCGCCTGCTTTCAGGCGACGGCGAATGCCGCGCCGCCAACCCCGAGGAGACCCTCCCCTTGACGTTTTCCCGCCGCCTTTTCATCGCCGCAGCCGGTGCGGCCGCTGCCCTGCCGGGCATCGCGCGCGCGCAGGCTTTCCCCAGCCGTCCGATCCGCTTCGTCGTGCCGTTTCCGCCGGGCGGCTCGCTCGACGTGTCGGCACGAGCCGTCGCCGACAGGATGACGGCGCTGCTCGGCCAGACGGTCGTCGTGGAAAACCGCCCCGGGGCGGGCGGCAATGTCGGCGTCGATCTCGTCGCGAAATCGGCGCCCGACGGGCACACGATCGTCATGGGGGCGCTTTCGACCCACGCGGTCAATCCGCATCTCTACGCCAAGATGCCCTTCGAGCCGCTGCGCGACACGGTGGCGATCACCCAGGTCGGCGACGTGCCCAACATCCTCGTCGTCGGTCCGTCGGTGAAGGCCGACTCGGTCGCCGATCTCGTGCGCCTCATCAAGGCGAACCCCAAGGGCTTCAACTACGGCTCGGGCGGCAACGGCAGCGGCGGGCATCTGGCCGGCGCACTCTTCGCCGACCGCATCGGCGTGCCGATCGAGCACATCCCCTACCAGGGCGGCGCCCCGCAGCTCAACGCCCTGCTGTCGGGCGAAACGCAGTTCACGTTCGACAATCTCGCCAACGCCTTCCCGCAGATCGAGGCGGGCAAGCTGCGCCCGCTCGCGGTGACCACGCCCAAGCGCAGCGCGCAGGTGCCCAACGTGCCGACGATGGGCGAGGCGGGCATCCCCGGCTTCGACATCAGCACGTGGTTCGGCATCTTCGCGCCCGCCGGCACGCCCGCCGACATCGTGCAGAAGCTCGCGACGGCGAGCATCGCCGCCCTCAAGGACCCGGCGACGGTCGAGCGGCTTGCCAAGCTCGCGGTCGTGCCCGTGGGCAACACGCCGGCGGAGTTCACCGCCTTCGTGCGCGCCGAGCACGAGAAGTACCGCGAGATCGTCCGCCTGTCGGGTGCACGGATCGACTGAATGGCCGGCCGCCTGCGGAGCACCGGGACGCTCGCGGGCGGCCTCTTCATCCTGTCCGGCGCTCTCGCCGTCTTCCTCGCGTGGGGCTATCCCGCCGGCGACCTGCGGCGCATGGGGCCGGGCTGGGTTCCCGCGGCACTCGGCTGGTCGCTGATCGTGCTCGGCGGCATCCTCGCGTCGGCCGGCCCGCTCAAGCGAACCCCCGAAGCGTTGCCCGAAAGCGATCCGCGTCCGCTCGTCTGCCTGCTGCTGGGCGTGGGGGCTTTTGCGCTTCTGCTCGAACGCGCGGGTCTGATCGTCGCGATCTTCGCTTGCGTGGGGCTGGCCCGCCTTGCCGGCCGACCCTACCGGCCCGTCGAGACGCTGGCGCTGGCGGCCTTCCTTGCCGCCCTCGGCGCCGCGATCTTCGTCTGGGGGCTCGGCCTGCCGATCCCGCTCTTCGGGCGATGAGCGAACTGTTCGATCCGCTGCTGCTGGGATTCGGCGTGGCGCTCACGCCGGCCAATCTGTTCTGGTGCCTGGCCGGCGCGCTGCTCGGCACGCTGATCGGCGTGCTGCCGGGAATCGGGCCGGTCGCGACCATCGCGATGCTGCTGCCGGTCACCTTCACGCTGGAACCCGTGGGCGCGCTCATCATGCTCGCGGGCATCTACTACGGCGCGCAGTATGGCGGGTCGACGACGGCGATCCTCGTCAACATGCCGGGCGAATCGTCGTCGGTCGTCACCTGCATCGACGGGCACGCGATGGCGCGGCGCGGGCGGGCAGGGGCGGCCCTCGCAGTCGCGGCCCTCGCCTCGTTCTTCGCCGGGACCGTCGCCACGCTCGTCGTCGCGGTCGCGAGCCCCGCGATGGTGCGCTTCGGGCAGCTCTTCGGGGCGACCGAGTATTTCTCGCTGATGGCGTTCGGTCTTGTCGCCGCAATCGTGTTGGCGCACGGCTCGGTCGCCAAGGCCGTGGCGATGACGCTGCTCGGCCTCGTGCTCGGCCTTGTCGGCACCGACGTGAACTCCGGCCAGCTGCGTTTCACATTCGGCATCGCGGAACTCTCCGACGGGATCGGCTTCGTGCCGCTGGCGATGGGCCTGTTCGCGATCGCCGAGATCGCGGTCCAGCTCGAGCGCCACTTCCTGCGCGGGCAGTCCGCGAAGATCGAAAGCCTGTGGCCGACGCGCGCGGAGATCCGCGAGGCGGCCCCGGCGGCGGTTCGCGGCACGCTGGTGGGCTCGCTCCTCGGCGTGCTGCCGGGCGGGGGCGCGCTGCTGTCGAGCTTCGCCGCCTATACGCTGGAAAAGAAGATCGCGCGCGATCCCTCGCGGTTCGGCAAGGGGGCCGTCGCGGGCGTGGCGGCACCCGAAGCGGCGAACAATGCCGGTGCGCAGACCTCCTTCATCCCGATGCTGACGCTGGGCATCCCGCCCAACGCGGTGATGGCGCTGATGATCGGCGCCATGTCGATCCACGGCATCGTTCCCGGCCCCCAGGTGATGGCGCGCGAGCCGACCCTGTTCTGGGGCCTTATCGCGAGCATGTGGATCGGCAACCTGATGCTCGTCGTCATCAACCTGCCGATGATCGGCCTGTGGGTCCGGCTGCTGCGGGTTCCCTACCGGCTGCTCTATCCGGCGATCCTCGTGTTCTGCTGCATCGGCGTGTTCGGCCTCAACAACTCGACCTTCGAGGTGATGCTGGCGCTCGCCTTCGGCGTGCTGGGCTATGCCTTCGTCAAGCTCGGCTGCGAGCCGGCCCCGCTGCTGCTGGGCTTCATCCTGGGGCCGATGATGGAGGAAAACCTGCGCCGCGCGATGCGCCTTTCGCGCGGCGACCCGATGGTCTTCGTCGAGCGGCCGATCAGCCTTGCCCTGCTCGTGCTGGCCGCATTGCTGCTCGTCGCGGTTCTGGCGCCGGCCGTGCGCCGCGCGCGCGACAAGGCGTTCGTCGAATGACGGGCCTCAGCCGTCGAACTGCGCGATGCGCCGGCGGATCGCCGCGGCGTCCAGCGCTATGCCGCTGGCGGCGAAGTCGCCGGCGATCTTGCGCACGACATCGTCGTGTCCGGGCGAATCGTAGTCAGCCGTGACGACTTCCTCGACATAGGCGTCGAGCCAGGGCCCCGAGAAGCCCATGTGCCGGCCGGCCCACCGCGCCAGCCGCTCGTTGCGATGCTTGACGCGGACGCACTTGAACTCGAAATCTTCGCTCATGCCTGCCCACGTGGGGATCGATTGTGGCGAAATCCGGGCATCCGGAGGATCCTGACTTGAAAACGCCGGGCGGCCGGCCATCTTGAGGGAGCCGGCGTTCCGCAGGCAGCCGCGCCCGACCGTTCCGCAGAGGCCCCCCGTGATTTCCGAACTGCTTGCCGCCGCGATCTCGCTCTTCCTGCTCGAGCCGTTCGAAGCCGGGATGCGCGAGCGCATGGCCGCCGCGCGCACCTCGGAAGAGACGGTCCGTCTGGTGACGGACTGCGTCCGCCGGGCGGGTCCGGTCCTGGCCGAGCGCGTGATCGCGGAGCCGGGGGCCATGGCCGCAACCGCGACCCGGTTGATGCTCGGCACGACCACGCCCGAGCGCGTGCTTTCCGGTATCGATCCGGGTTGTGCCGCCGGATTCGAGGCCGTCCGCCCGCTCCTGCAGGACAGATTCTCCCTGCTGCCGGCGTAAATCGAAAAAAAGCCCGTTTTGCCCCTTGCGCGGGCGGCCTGACGGGGCCAAATGAGGCGGACCTAGGGTCCGGGCCCCTCTGGCGGCGCCTCTGCGCCGCGATGTCGGACTCCCAGCGTCAAAGGGAGTGCGAAGGCATGGAAAGCTTCTTGGCGACCGAGTTTCTGGGCAAGCCGGCCTGGATGTGGGCGGCCTTCCTCGGCATCGTCGTCACGCTGCTTGCCCTCGACCTTGGCGTGCTCAACCGGGGACAGAAGGAGATCAGCGTCGCGCAGAGCCTGAAGCT
>JBIKWI010000161.1:0-7959 GCA_044356395.1 Tagaea sp.
AGTTTCTGGGCAAGCCGGCCTGGATGTGGGCGGCCTTCCTCGGCATCGTCGTCACGCTGCTTGCCCTCGACCTTGGCGTGCTCAACCGGGGACAGAAGGAGATCAGCGTCGCGCAGAGCCTGAAGCTGTCGACGTTCTATTTCTCGCTCGCCATGCTTTTCGGAGGCTGGGTCTGGTGGTACATGGGCCCGGTCTCGGGCATGGAGTACTACACCGGCTTCTTCGTCGAATGGTCGCTGTCGCTCGACAACGTCTTCGCGATTTCGATGATCTTCACCTATTTCGCCGTCCCCCGGAAATACCAGCACCGCGTGCTGTTCTGGGGCGTGATCGGCGTCGTGGTGATGCGCGGCATCATGATCGCGCTGGGTGCGGCACTCGTCGTCCAGTTCCAGTGGATCCTCTACGTCTTCGGCGCGTTCCTGTTCTTCACCGGCATCAAGATGCTCGTGATGGCGGACAAGGAAGGCGACCTCGGCGAGAATCCGGTGCTGAAGTTCCTGCAGGGCCGCATGCGCGTGACTGCCGAGCTGCACCAGGAGCGCTTCTTCGTCACGCAGCCCGACCCGGTCACCGGGAAGATGGTGCGCTGGGCCACGCCGCTTTTCCTGTGCCTGGTGCTCGTCGAGGCGATCGACCTGATCTTCGCGGTCGACTCGGTGCCGGCGATCTTCGCGATCACGACCGATCCGTTCATCGTCTACACGTCGAACATCTTCGCGATCCTGGGGCTGCGCTCGCTCTACTTCGCGCTCGCCGCGATGATCCACCGCTTCCGCTATCTCAAATACGCGCTGGCGACGATCCTGCTGTTCGTCGGAACGAAGATCTTCCTCGTCGGCTTCGGCGTCAAGATGCCGGCGTGGTTCTCGCTGTCGGTGACGGTCGGCCTGATCGCCGCGGGAATCCTCTACTCGCTGTGGCGTACCCGCGGCGACACGCCGGTCACGACCGTTGAGGCGTCATCCGGTCGATGATCTTGAAGTGCTTGCGCGCCCGGCCGACGATCTCGCCGTCGGTCGGGTGATCCGCGTTCTCGGTCGCGACGATCTTCTTTGCGACCTGCGGGACGTGCTTCTCGAGATGCTTGGCGAACGCGCCCTTGGTGTGGCCCGGCCCCATCACGAGGATCTCCTGCGCATCCTTCAGCGTGTCGGCGACGGCGGCGAAGAATTTCGGGTCTTCGGCGGCGTGGCCGGCCCCGATCGCGCCGGCCTTGTGGTGGATATGCTCGCCGGCGTGGGCGGAGTGGACGACCTTCGTCTCGAAGGCATGTGCGTCGAAGTGGAAGATCTTGGCGTGGGCGTGGTCGAGCCAGACGACGGCGTGGAAATGGTTCATGGCGGGTCTTTCTCCGGATCCGGGGGTTTCGGATCCCTTATGACATATGGCCTTCATGGCCGAATTGCGTTGGATCAAACGTGTTTGAAGCCTGCCCGGCCGGCGTGCTAGGGCTTGGACAACATGAAGAAATCCCCGGTCATCGGCGTCTCGGCCTGCCTGCAATCCGGCCATCGCGGCCCCCAGCACATCGTCCGGGTCCAGTATGTCGATGCCGTCCTCGACGGCATCGGCGGCGTGCCGTTCATCCTGCCGGCGGTCGCCGCTCGCCAGGACGTCGAAGCGGTGCTCGACCGGCTCGACGGGCTGCTGCTGACCGGCAGCCCGTCCAATGTCGAGCCTTCGCATTACGGCGATACGAGCCGGCCGGAAACGCTGCACGATCCGGCGCGCGATGCCACGACGCTGCCGCTGATCCGGGCCGCCCTCGCGCGCGGCATGCCGCTGCTCGCTTTGTGCCGCGGGCACCAGGAACTCAACGTGGCGCTGGGCGGCAGCCTCCACCAGCATGTCGAGGAACTGCCCGGCCGCATCGACCATCGCGCGCCCGAGCATCCGGACATGGACGCGCGCTATGCGCTGCGCCACTGGATCGATCTGGTTCCCGGCGGCTTGCTGCACGGGCTGGCCGGCGACATGCGCGCGTTCGTCAATTCGCTGCATGGGCAGGCGATCGACCGGCTGGCCGAGGGCCTTGCCGTCGAGGCTACGCATGCGGACGGCACGATCGAGGCGGTGCGCTGGACGAAGGGGCCCGGATTCGCGCTCGGCCTGCAATGGCATCCCGAATGGCATGTGCGCAGCGACCCGTTCGCGGCCGCGATCTTCTGCCGCTTCGCCGAGGCCATCGCGGCGCGCGGGGCATGAGCGGCTTCGTCTCGCTGCCCGACACGTTCGCCGAGTGCCGCGACGTGGCCGGCCATGGCGCCCGGCCCATCCGGCTCTATCGCTGGCGTTCGTCGGGCGGCGCGTCGCGACCTGCACTGCTCTGGGGCCATGCCAACGGCTTCGCCGCGGGCAGCTACCGCACGCTGTTCGCGGCGCTTGCAGCCGATCTCGACATCTTCGCGTTCGATGCGGCCGGGCAGGGCGGTTCGGCGCAGCCGGCGCCGGGCGAGGATCTCGAAGCCTTCTGCGATCCCGACGCGCTGGCCGCGGACGTCGAAGCCGTCGCGCGCGAAGCGGCCGCATGGGCCGGCCGGCCGCTCGTCTATGCGGCCCACTCGATGTGCGGGGCGGCGATGCTGCGTCTCGCCTTGTTCCATCCCGCGCGTTTCGCGTCGCTCGGCCTCAAAGGGATGATGCTGTTCGAGCCGCCGTTCTTCCCGCCGCCCGGCCACCCGCTCCACGATGCCGGCCTCGCGCGCCACAAGAAGCGCGTGACGCGTGCCAGTGCAAGGCGCGACGAATTCCCCGGTGGTCCCGACGAGCTTGCCGCCTACATCACCGGGCGCGAGATCTTCGCCCGCTTCCGTCCCGACCAGATCGCGGCGCATGCCGCCGCTACGCTTCGTGCCGATGCCGGCACCTGGCGGCTTGCCTGTCCGCCGGCGGTGGAGACGGCGGTCTTCCGGGCGCTCGGCGGCCGCCCGGTCAACTTCCCGGCTCTCGACCGCTTCCCGGCGTCGATCCCGCTGCATTTCGTCGCCGGCGACATCGCGGCGGGTCTGGCACAGGGCGTGACCGTCACCGCGATGATGCCCGACGCTGCGGCGAAGGTGCCGCACGCGAAGCTCACCGAGCTTGCCGGGGCCTCGCACATGATGGTGTTCGAGGAGGAAGGTGCTTGCGCCGGGCTGCTGAAATCCTTCGCGGCGGCTTGCGAATCGCGCTAGATCGGCTTCCATGACCGATACGCCCCCGCCGCCCTATTTCGATACGCAGCCGTTGCCCAAGGCGCCGCGCGGCGCGTTGCGGCTGATCACATGGAACATCAACTCGGTGCGCCTGCGCCTGCCTTTGATCGAGAAGCTGATCGGCCTCGCCCGGCCCGACGTGCTGTGCCTGCAGGAGACCAAGTGCCCGGATGAGGCGTTCCCGGGCGAGGCGCTCAAAGCGCTGGGCTTTTCGCATCAGGCCTTCCACGGCATGAAGAGCTACAACGGCGTGGCCGTGCTGAGCCGCGTGCCGCTGGCCGGGCATTCGCCACACCATCATTGCGGTCTCGAGGACTGCCGGCATCTGCGCGTCGAATTGCCCGGTGGTGTCGAGCTCAATGACGTCTACATCCCCGCCGGCGGCGACATTCCCGATCCGGTCGCCAATCCGAAGTTCAAGCACAAGCTCGATTTCGTCGCCTCGCAGGCGGCGCTGTGGAAAAAGCGCAAGAAAGGCCGGCCGGCAATCCTCGTGGGCGATCTCAACATTGCGCCGTTCGAGACGGACGTGTGGAGCCACAAGCAGCTTCTCGACGTCGTCAGCCACACGCCGGTCGAGGTCGACAGTCTGACGAAGATGCGCGCGGCCCACGACTGGGTCGACGTCGCGCGCCTGCGCCACCCCGAGCCGCAGCGGCTCTATACGTGGTGGAGCTATCGCAACACCGACTGGCGCAAGTCCGACCGCGGCCGGCGGCTCGACCATATCTGGGTGACGCCGGACCTCGCCGGCAAGGTCAAGGGCTTCCATATCCTGCGCGGGGCGCGCGACTGGACCCAACCCTCCGACCACGTTCCCGTCGCGGTCGACCTCGCGATCTGATCAGCCCTTCGCGGAGACTGCCTGGCGGAGCTGCTGGTTGGTGTTGACGATGCGCCGGGCCAGCTCGCGCATGATCTCGACCGCCATCGACGGGAACTCGTTGATCAGGCCCATGAAGTCGTTCTTCTCGATCTTCAGGCAGACGAGGTTCTTGTCCGTGGCGGCGGTGACGTGCGCGGTGCGCGGCACGTCGCACAGGATCGCGATCTCGCCCAGGATCTCGTTGCGGCCCATGCGCGCGATCTCGATCATTCCCTTGGGCGTGTCGATCGAGATGACCGCCTCGCCGTCGAGCACGATATAGGCGGCGTCGCCCGCATCCCCTTGCGCGAAAACCGCGTGCCCCGGCTCGAAGGTCAGGCGCTGGCTCATGAAGGCGAGAAGCTTCAGCTTCGCCGGATCGAGGTTGGCGAACAGCGGAATGCGCTTGAGCGCGTCGGTTTCTTCCTTGAGCGACATCTGGCGTGCCTTCCTTCGCGTCTACTGCGCGGCGAGCATTTCCTTGAGCATGCCCTCGCGGGCCTTGAGATCCTCGACCGGCCCGTCCTGGACGAGGCGGCCGTCGGCGAAGACGAGTGCGCGCGCGAAACGCGGCACGCTGGCCGCGTCCTGCGTGGCCCAGACAAGCGTCGTGCCGCGCGCGGCGAGCACGATCGCGTCGAGCACGCGGGCCTGCGCCGTCCGGTCGAGGGCGGCGATCGCGTCGTTCATGACGAGGATGTCGGGCCGCTTGGCCAGCGCGCGCGCGATGGCGAGCTTCTGGCGCTGCGGCGCCGACAGGCGCGAGCCCGCCACGCCGGTCTGGAAATCGAGGCCGATCTCGAACACGCGCTCGCGCAGCGAGAGCGCATCGAGCACTTCGCGGATCGTCTGGCCGACCTTCGCCTGCGCCTTGGCCTGCCCGTAGGCGACGCGGCCGAACAGGATGTTGTCCTGGATCGACGCGGCCGCGTTGTAGCGTTCGGGATCGAAGAACGCGATCTTGGTGCGCACGCCGTCGGGAAGGCCCGCCTGCAGCGCCTTGCGCGTGGCAAGGGCGCGCGCCTTGAACTCCTTGTCGATCAGGCCGAGGCGGTGGCGCGCGTCGACGAGCTTGAGCGGCAGGCTCAGCAGGCGCGCGCGGTCCTCGTCGGCCATATCGGGCAGCGCGCCGTCGGCCAGCGGCACGGTGCGCGTCAGGATCGCCTGGTAGACGGGCAGGTCGTCGGCGGCGATGAAGCTGAAGCGGTCGAAGAACTCGTGGCCCGCGGGCAGGCCCGCGAACAGTTCGACCATCGTCTCGGCGACCTTGCGGCCCATCATCACGAGTTCGGAATCGAGGCCGCTCGCGCGAAGGACGGCGAGGAAATCGGGCTGGGTGGCGAGCGCGTCGCCCTCGAAGCTCGGATCGAGCGGCGTGCCGAACAGCAGGTTTTCGCCCAGCGAGGCGTTGTCGTTGTAGCGCTCGGGATCGAACGTCTCGATCAGGCCCTTCAGCGCCGGATCGGCCTGGCTGCCGGCCAGGCGCTGGCGGAACGCCGCGCGCGCGGCCAGGATCGCTTCGGCGACCGCCGGCTTGCGAGCGGGGTCGATGCGTCCGCGCAGGCCGAGCTGGAACACGTCTTCGGCGAGGTCGACGCGCGTCAGCATTTCGGCCGCCACGCGGTCGAAGTCGGCGGCGTCCTTCGCCCCGGCCTGCGCGTAATCCACCCACTGCGCCTCGACGTCGAGCGGCAGGTTGCCGGCGCGCTCGGCCTCCACCAGCAGGGCCCGGCGTGCGGCGTCCTCGGTGGGCGACAGCACGCGCTGGCGCAGGCCGTAGGCGAGATTGTCGCGCACGCTTGCCGAGAAGACGTAGGCATTGGGACCGACATAGGCGAGCCGGGCGCCCAGGTCGGAATCCGGGATCGCGGTCATGTCGCGCGCACCGATCCGGATGCTGCCGCCGGTGGGCACGTAGAGCCGGGCCAGCGTCTGCACCAGCGCCTCGCGCCCGCCGCCCGGCGGCCCGACGACGGCGACATGCTCGCCCGCCGCGATCGTGAAATTCACGCCTTCGAGCAGCTTGGTCTGCGCGTCTTCCTGCACGCTCAGCGCCGACGCGACGATCGGGCCGTCGAGGCGCGGCGCGTCGGCTTCGGAAGGCGCATGCAGGCCGGCCGGCAGCATGTTCTCGGGCTGGAACTGCTCGATGACCTGTTCGTATTTCTGCTGCGCGTCCTGGGACTGCTGGTAGTAGTCGAGCAGCTCCTTCCACGGCGCCGTCATGTCCTTGTGCGCCGTGAGCGCTGCGACCAGTGCGCCCACCGAGAGGCTGCCCTGGATCACGAGATAGCCGCCGATGCCGTAGAACAGCAGCGGGGCGCCCTGGTTGAGCGTGTTGTTGATGAACTTCACCAGCGACTTGCGCTGGTAGATCTCGAAGCGGATGCGGTAGATGACGCCGAAGCGGTCGGTATAGTCCGCGCGCTCCCACGCGGCCGTGCCCAGCGTGCGCACTTCCTGGATGCCGCCCACCGTCTCGCCGATGCGCTCGGAGACCTTGCGCACGGCCTTGACGCGCTCCTTGCCCAGCGCCTTCACGCGCTTCTGCAGCTTGGGCACGATGTAGGCCTGCAGCGGAAACAGCGAGACCGCTGCAAGGCCCATCAGCGGGTTCTGCACGAACAGGAAGATCGAGATGGTCAGCAGCATGCCCGCCTGCATCAGCGGCTGGACGAACGCGTCGCCCATGAAGCCGCCGATCTGCTCGACCTCGGCCGTCAGCATCGGGATCAGCTCGCCCGAGGACGTCTTGCGGAAATGCGCGACCGGGAAGCGCAGGATGCGCGCCATCAGCATGAAGCGCAGCCGGCGCAGCAGGCGCTCGCCCAGCTTGCCCTTCAGCGAATTGACGTACTGCTTGAGGCCGCCGTTGACCAGGATGGCGACGAAGAACAGCGCGCACAGCCACATCAGGTAGCCGATCTGGTCGGGGCGGAACCAGCCCAGCCCCGCGATATCCACGGGGAACTGGATGTTCTTTCCCTGGATTCCCTGGTTCATGATGTTCTTGGGCAGGTCCAGCGACACGTAATAGAAGACCTGTGCCGCCGCCACGAGGGCGCAGATCTTCACCGTGTCCCTGATCGAGAACCGGATCACGTACCGGTAGATCGACCTGTCGAGTCCCTCGTCCGCCCCAGACGCCACGTTCGCGCGTTCCCCCGGCTCGAAGTCGAAGACGCGAGATTAGCCGCCCCCCCGCGCAGGCGGCAAGCAGTCCCCGGATCGGGCCGGACGGGCAATCCGCTCAAAATTTGATTAATGCCCCTCAACCCGTAGCGGCGCGGTCCGGGGGGCTATCTATTGATTGATAAGTGAAATCCGGAACTTTGAATCGTAGCTTGGCTTGACCCCCCCGATCCCCCTAGTGTTCGTCGGGAATCAGGGGGCCGACAGGCCGATACAACGGAGTCCGGTCGTGGAAATCGGGGGTCGAAACGGCGCCAAGCGGGCGCTGCGCACCGACCGGCGTGTGCTGATCTACAGCCACGACACGATGGGTCTCGGCCATCTGCGCCGCTGCCGCACGATCGCGCATGCGCTCGTCGAGGCCGACAAGGATCTTTCGGTGCTGATCCTGTCGGGCTCGCCCATCATCGGGTCGTTCGATTTCAAGGCGCGCGTCGATTTCGTGCGCATCCCGGGCGTCATCAAGCTGCGCAACGGCGAGTACACGTCGCTCAACCTGCATATCGACATCGCCCAGACGCTGGCGATCCGCGCCTCGATCATCCGCCACACGGCCGAGGCGTTCGATCCCGACCTGTTCATCGTCGACAAGGAGCCGCTGGGCCTGCGCGGCGAGGTCGCCGAGACGCTGCATTTCCTCAAGCGGCGCGGCGTGCCGCTCGTCCTCGGCCTGCGCGACGTGATGGACGATCCCGCGTTGCTGGA
>JBIKWI010000162.1:0-7957 GCA_044356395.1 Tagaea sp.
GCGACACCAGATCGAGAAGCGCGTTGATGGCCGAATGGCCGCCGCCGACCACGAGCGTCGTCCTGCCTTCGTAGAGCGGCCGGTCGACGCCGCGCACGTCCGGAATGCCGGTGGCGATCGCGGCCGCACAATTTTCCTCGCCATCGACCGCAAGGCCGTTGGCGCCCAGCGGGTTGGGCGAGAACCAGGTGCCCGACGCGTCGATCACCGCACTTGCGGCGAGCGTTTCGAGCCTGCCGTCCTTGCGGTAGCGCACCGCAAACGGCTCGTCGCGCCCGTCGTCGCGCAGCTTGTCGCGGGTCGCGCGCGCGACCGCCTCGACCTTCGCCCCATATCGGATGCGCGGGGCAAGTTCGGGGGTCGCGGCGAGCGGACGGATATAGTGTTCGAGCAGTTCAGCACCGGTGGGTGCGCGGGTCGCCTTGGGCGCCACCCAGTCCGTCGCCTCCAGCAGCTTGCGCGCCGCCGCGTCGATGTTGAACGACCACGGCGAGAACATGCGCACATGCGCCCACTGCGCCACGGCATGGCCGGCGGCGGGGCCGGCTTCGAGCACGACGGGCTCGAGGCCGCGCTCGAGCAGGCGGGCGGCGGCGGCGAGGCCCACGGGGCCGGCGCCGATCACGGCAACGGGAAGCTTGGTCATCGGGATTCCTTTCGTTTCGTCAGGCCGCCCGCGCCGGCCGCCTGGACGGGCGCGCGAAGCGGGCGAGAAATTCGACGGCCGACGCGAAGGCCGCGCCGTTGAGCCGGTAATAGATGAAGCGCCCGTCCTTCTCCGACGAGACGAGCCCGGCGCGCACGAGGATGCGCATGTGGTGGCTGGTGGCGGGCTGCGACAGGCCGAGATGCGATTCGATGTCGCACGCGCATACGCGGTCGGCGAACGTGCAGCACTGCGAATCCGGCTTGCGCAGGAATTCGAGGATCTTGAGCCGGGCGGGGTCGGCGAGGGCTTTGCAGGTCTCGATCATGGGACCGCTTATATATCGATAGATTTGGATGTGTCAATGTATTTGATCCCGCCCGCGACACCGGTCACCGCCATTTTTCCCGGTCTTGGCGGCGGCCCGGGCTTGGCGTAAGGTCCTTTCCTCAAGGTCGGTCAACGATCTGCCGGGGCACCCCGGCGACAACGCGACGTCAACAGGGAGAACACCCGATGAGCCTCATCCGCTTTGGGTCCGCATTGCTTGGAGCCGCCATTCTCGCGGCCCCGCTCGCGATGCCGGCACCCGCCAACGCGCAAGCCAACGAACAGTTCATTCCGTCCTTCTCGTACCGCACCGGCCCGTTCGGGCCGAACGGCACGCCGTTCGCCGACGGCTTCCTCGACTATTTCAAGATGATCAACGCGCGCGATGGCGGCATCAACGGCGTGCGCATCACCTACGAGGAATGCGAGACGGCCTACAACACCGACCGCGGCGTGGAATGCTACGAGCGCCTGAAGGCCAAGGGCCCGACCGGGGCCACCGCCATCGTGCCGCTGTCAACCGGCATCACCTATGCCCTCATCGAGCGTACGGCGCAGGACAAGATCCCGATGCTGACGTCCGGCTACGGCCGTTCGGACGGCTCGGACGGCCGCGTCTTCCCGTGGATGTTCACGCTGCCCGCCACCTACTATTCGCAGATGGACGCGATCCTGCAGTTCATCAAGTCGAAGGAAGGCGGCTCGCTCAAGGGCAAGAAGATCTCGTACATCTATCACGACAGCGCCTTCGGCAAGGAACCGCTGCCGGTCATCCAGCGCCTCGCCAAGGAGCAGGGCTTCGAGCTGTCGGAGTTCCCGGTGCCGAATCCGGGCGTGGAACAGAAGGCCATCTGGCTGCGCATCGGCCGCCAGATCCGTCCGAACTACGTGATCATGTGGGGCTGGGGCGTCATGAACCCGACCGCGATCACCGAAGCGGCGGCCGTCGGCTTCCCGCGCGACAAGTTCATCGGCGTGTGGTGGGCCGGTTCCGAGCAGGACGTCACGCCGCCCGGCGATGCGGCCAAGGGCTACATGGCCGCGAACTTCCACGGCACGGGCAAGGACTACAAGTTCATGCGCGACATCGAGAACACCGTGGTCAAGGCGGGCCAGGCGACCGGCGACGGCAAGCACGTGGGCACGGTCCTCTACAACCGCGGGGCGATCAACGCCGCGATGGTGGTCGAGGCGGTGCGCACCGCGCAGGAGCGCTACGGCAACAAGCCGATGACGGGCGAGCAGGTCCGCTGGGGCTTCGAGAACCTGAACCTCAACCCGCAGCGGCTTGCCGCGATGGGCTTCGAGGGCTTCATGCCGCCGCTGCGCACGTCGTGCGCCGACCACGAAGGCGGCGGCGTCGTCCGCATCCAGCAGTGGGACGGAAAGAAGTGGAGCTGGGTCTCCGACTGGATCGAGCCCAACCGCCCGATGCTGCGCGAGATGTACGAGGCGGGTTCCGCCCAGTACGCCAAGGAGAAGAACACACAGCCGCGCGACTGCGCGCGCCAGTCCTGAAAGGACCCGCCAGTGGTCCAGGGATCCTAGCCTGACGGGGCGGGCCGGAAACGGTCCGCCCCTTTTTATCTGCCGGATGCGGAGACGATGACCAGCGAAGCCGCCGAACTCGAACGCAAGCTCGGAACCCCGCGCGAGAAGCCGCTGCTGGAGGTCAAGAACGTCGAGGTCATCTACGACCACGTGATCCTCGTGCTGAAGGGCGTCAGCCTCGAAGTGCCCAAGGGCGGCATCGTCGCCCTGCTCGGCGCCAACGGGGCGGGCAAGTCCACCACGCTCAAATCCATTTCCAACCTGCTGCGCGCCGAGCGCGGCGAGGTGACCAAGGGCTCGGTCGAATACAAGGGCGAGCGCATCGACGGGATGACGCCCAACGACCTCGTGCGCCGCGGCGTGATCCAGGTGATGGAGGGCCGCCACTGCTTCGGCCATCTCACCGTCGAGGAAAACCTGATGACGGGCGCCTATACCCGCACCGAGGGACGTGCCGCCATCGCGCGCGACCTCGAGATGGTCTACGGCTATTTCCCGCGCCTGAAAGAGCGGCGCAAGTCGCAGGCCGGCTACACCTCGGGCGGCGAGCAGCAGATGACGGCCATCGGCCGCGCGCTGATGAGCAAGCCCGACATGATCCTGCTCGACGAACCCTCGATGGGCCTTGCCCCGCAGCTCGTGGAAGAGATCTTCGAGATCGTCGTCAAGCTCAACCGCGAGCAGGGCGTGTCGCTGCTGCTGGCCGAGCAGAACACGTCGATCGCGTTGCGCCACGCGCATTACGGCTACATCCTGGAGAACGGCCGCGTCGTGCTCGACGGCTCGGCCGAGACGCTGCGCGGCAACGAGGACGTGAAGGAATTCTACCTCGGCATCGCCGCCGGCGGACGCAAGTCGTTCCGCGACATCAAGCATTACAAGCGGCGCAAGCGCTGGCTGGCGTGAGGCGATTTGGCGCTTGAAGCGCCGCGCGCCGTCCGACACGCTTGCCGTCGGCGATTCGGGCGTGCCGGGTCGGGCGAGCGGGGACGGACGGCATGGCATCGGAATATTTCGACGACCTCGAAACCCGCGACCCCGCCCTGCGCGAAGACCGGCAGTTCGCCGACCTGCGCAACCAGATCGAGAACGCCAAGGCCAACGCGCCGTATTTTTCCGAGACGCTGAAAGATATCGACCCGTCGCGCGTCGTCGACCGTGCAGCACTTTCGAAGCTGCCGGTGGTGCGCAAGGGCGACCTCATCGAACTCCAGAAGAAGCGTTTCGAGGCGCGCGATCCGTTCGGCGGGCTGACGGCGATCAAGACGAAGCATCTGGGCCGCATCTTCATGTCGCCCGGGCCCATCTACGATCCCGAGGCGATGCGCCCCGACTACTGGCGGCTGGCGCGTGCACTCTGGGCGACCGGCTTCCGGCGCGGCGACACGATCCACAACTGCTTCAGCTATCACCTGACGCCGGCGGGCTCGATGCTGGAAATGGGGGCGCATGCCATCGGCTGCCCGGTCGTGCCGGCGGGCACGGGCAACACCGAGCAGCAGGTGCGCGCGATCGCCGACATCCGCCCGAAGGGCTATGTCGGCACGCCGTCGTTCCTGAAAATCCTGCTGGAGAAGGCGGCCGAGATGCAGGCCGACCTTTCGAGCGTGAAGCTGGCCCTCGTCTCCGGCGAGGCGGTGCCCAAGGCGCTGCGCGGCGAGATGGACGCCAAGGGGATTTCGCTTCGCCAGTGCTATGCGTCGGCCGATCTCGGCCTGATCGGCTACGAGAGCGTGCCCGACGAAGGACTGATCCTCGACGAATGGCTGGTGGTCGAGATCGTGCGGCCGGGAACCGGCGAAGCGCTGGCCGACGGCGAAGTGGGCGAGGTCGTCGTGACGACGCTCAATCCCGACTATCCGCTGATCCGTTTCGGGACCGGCGATCTTTCGATGTTCGTGCCCGGCACCAGCGCGTGCGGGCGCACGAACCGGCGCCTGCGCGGCTGGATGGGACGGGCCGACCAGACGACGAAGGTGAAGGGCATGTTCGTCCACCCCGGCCAGGTTGCCGAGGCGGCGGCCCGTCACGGGATCGCGAAGTTCCGGCTCGTCGTCACCCGAGAGGGCGACGTCGACGCGATGACGCTGAAGGTCGAGGGGGCGGCCGATGCAGGCCTTGCGGCAAAGCTCGCCGAGGCGCTGCAGGCCACGACCAAGATGAAGGGGGCCGTCGCGTTCGCCGCCCCCGGCACCCTGCCGAACGACGGCAAGGTGATCGAGGACGCGCGTAAATACGACTGACCGGCCCGCTTAGCGGCCGGCGGCCGCGGCCATGAGCGCCGGGTGGGTGACGACGAACGACTCGTCGATCACGTCATGCGCCATCGCGAGCAGGGCGATGACGGCGGGAATGGCGGCGAGGGCTGCGAACGCGAGCATTTTTATCTCCAAACGGCGCGGGTCATGTCCAGCGACCGGTGAAGGCAATATGGACCTCAATCGTGACCGAAATCTGAATTTCATGCTGCACTGCACACAGTCGAGACATGCGTTTTGCGCATTAACAATTTGGAAATAATTTTGAAAACGCATAACGACCCGTCCCGGAAAGATTTCATGTTTCGGCCATAAAGCGGCCCGAATAAAGCCGTGGCGGCCGCGTTTCATTGCACCATCGGCAAGTCCACTGCGATCGCGCACGCAATTTGTTGCCGACATATTCACCCGACTGGAGCTCCCCGGACTCCAGCCCCAGCCGGGAACTTGTGCGAAGGCGGATACGGGCCCGGATGTACGGTTCGTATCCGCCACTTTTTTTTCCGCTAATCTCCCGCCCGATGAACACGGATTCGACCGCTGGCCTCGAAGGGCAAGCACTCGCCTGCCGCCGCGGCGGACGGCTGGTGTTCCGCGACGTCGACCTGCGCGCGCGGCGGGGCGATCTGGTCGTGCTGCGCGGCGCAAACGGGACGGGCAAGTCGAGCCTGCTGCGCGTGCTCGCAGGATTGCTCGGGCCCGCCGGCGGAACGCTCGCGTGGGACGGCGAGGACGTCGCCGGAGATCCCGCCGCGCACCGCGCGCGGCTGCATTTCGTCGGCCACAACGACGCGCTCAAGCCCACGCTGACGCTGGGCGAACATATCGCCTTCCACGCGGCCCTGCGCGGCGCGCCCGACGGCGATCCGGCCGCCGCCCTCGACGCGTTCGGGCTTGCGGCACTTGCCGACGTGCCGGCGCGCTTCCTCAGCCAGGGCCAGCGCCGGCGCGCGGCCCTTGCCCGCCTGCTCGCGGCCCCGGCCCCGCTGTGGCTGCTGGACGAACCGACCAACGGCCTCGACGAGGCGGCGACCGGCGGTCTTGCGCGCGCCATCGCCCGCCACCGGGCCGGCGGCGGAATCGTCGTGGCGGCAACGCATCTCGATTTCGCGGGCGCCGACGCGCGCACGCTGACGCTTGGAAGCCCCCGATGAACGCCGCCTTCGCCCTGATCGTGCGCGACGTGAAGCTTGCCCTGCGCACGCCGGCCGAGACGCTGACGATCCTGGCTTTTTTCGTCATCGCGGCCACGCTGTTCGCCTTCGGCATCGGGCCCGAGCCGCAGGTGCTGGCGCGCGTGGCCGTCGGCATCGTGTGGGTCGTGGCCCTGCTCGCGTGCCTGCTGTCGCTCGACCGGCTGTTCCAGTCGGAAGCCGACGACGGCAGCCTCGAGCAGCTCGTCCTTGCCCCCGCCCCGCTCGAACTGCTGGCGCTGGCCAAGTGCACCGCCCAGTGGCTGACGACGGCCCTGCCGCTGATCGTCGTCTCGCCGCTCGTCGCCATGATGCTGCAGCTGCCGGCCGAGGCCTACGGCACGCTGCTGGCCACGCTCGTGCTCGGCACACCCACCTTGTCGCTGATGGGCGGGATCGGGGCCGCCCTGTCGGTGGGGGCGCGAAAAGGCGGCGCACTCCTTGCCCTGATCGTGCTGCCGCTCTACGTACCAGTGCTGATCTTTTCGGTCGCGGCCGTCGAAGCCGCGGTCGCGGGGCTGCCCGTGCGGCCCCATCTGTTCCTGCTTTCCGGGCTTGGCATGTTCGCGCTGACGCTTGCCCCTTTCGCCATGGCCGCCTCGCTGCGTCAGGCAAGCGAATGACCGCCATCCTTGCCCATTTGTCGCCCAGATTGGGTTGGAAAATGCCCCCCGGCGCGCAATACTCCCGGCCGACCGGCGGGACCGCGAAGGGGCTACTTTTTTGAACTGGCATCGATACGCAAGTCCGGCGAATTTCAAGCGCTTCTCCGACCGCCTGCTGCCCTGGGCGGCGGGAGGTGCCGCGGTTTTCCTCGGCGTCGGGCTGTGGAGCGCGCTGTTCGTGTCGCCGGCCGACTACCAGCAGGGCGAGACGGTGCGCATCATGTACGTGCACGTGCCCGCGGCGTGGATGGCAATGTTCGTCTACACGAACATCGCGTTGGCAGGCGCGGCCACGCTCGTCTGGCGCCACCCGCTGGCCGACGTGGCCGGCCGCGCGATGGCGCCGGTGGGTGCGGCGTTCACGTTCCTGTGCCTCGTCACCGGCTCGCTGTGGGGCAAGCCCATGTGGGGGACATGGTGGGTGTGGGACGCGCGCCTGACGTCGGTGCTGATCCTGTTCTTCATCTATCTTGCCTACATGGCGCTCAACTCGGCGTTCGACGAACCCGAGCGCGGGGCACGCGCCTCGGCGGTGCTGGCCCTCGTGGGTGCGGTCAACCTGCCGGTCATCAAGTTCTCGGTCGACTGGTGGAACACGCTGCACCAGCCCGCGTCGGTCACGCGGCTCGACGCGCCCGCGATCCATTCCTCGATGCTGCTGCCGCTGCTGGCGATGGCGCTCGGCTACACGCTGTTCTTCGTCGCGGTCACGCTGGTGCGCGTGCGCGCCGGACTCATCGAGCGGCGCCTTGCCGTGCTGCAGCAGGCCCGCGTCGCCGGGACCGCGATGCCGGAGCGCGCGTGATGGCCGCATTCTTCGACATGGGCGGCTATGCCGCCTTCGTCTGGCCGGCATACGCGCTGTCGGCGGGCCTGCTCGCCGCGATCGCCACGGGGAGCTGGCGCAATCTGCGCGCGCTCGAGCGCGAGCTCGCCGCATCGGAAGAAGGCAGGGATCCGCGGCCATGAAACTTCCCAAGGCGCGCACCGCCCGACGCCGGCGGATGACGGTGCTGATGCTCGCCGGCCTCGGCCTTGCGACCGCGGCCGCCCTGACGCTGACCGCGTTCGACGACCATCTCGTGTTCTTCCACACGCCCAGCGACGTCGCCGCGCGCAAGGTGCCGCTCGACCGGCAGATGCGCATCGGCGGGCTGGTCGAGGTCGGCTCGGTCGAGCGCGTCGCGGGCACGGCCGAGGTGCGCTTCAAGGTGACCGATCTCGAGAACGCCATCCCCGTGGCCTATGTCGGCGTGCTGCCCGACCTGTTCCGCGAAGGGCAGGGCGTGGTCGCCAACGGCAAGCTTGCGGCCG
>JBIKWI010000024.1:0-26792 GCA_044356395.1 Tagaea sp.
CCGCGACGACATGCTGCCAGACCGCGGCAAGCCGCTGCGGATCGTCCAGCGCCGGCACCAGCCCGGCATCGCGCAGAAGCTCGGACCACTCCCAGCAGGAGCGCAGGCGCGGCACGCCGTCGACCAGATCGTATCGGCCGGCATGGTGAAGTGCGAGCTCGGCCGTGACCGATCCGAAGAAAACGCCGCGGCGCGTCACGCGGGCAAGTTCGGCGATCGCGTCGGCCAATGCCGCATCCGGCACATGTGCAAGGCAGGTGTCGTAGACGATGTCGAAATGGCCGTCCGGGAACGGCAGGTCGCGCGCGTCCGCGAGAAGATTGAAGCCGGCGAGTTCCGTCGGCGTCCGGGCATGGATGTCGCGGTTGTTCTCGATGCCCCATGCGTCGAGCCCCTCGCCGCGCAGCCCGCCGACGAGCAGGCCGCACGCCGAGCCCGCGTCGAGGATCGAGAATCCGTCACCGGTTCCCCAGACCGACTGCGCGAGATTCCGGATCGTGCGCGCATCGAGAAACCTGTTCCAGACGTCCCGGTAGTCGCCGAGCCCACGATAATTCGCGAAATGCCCTCGACCGATGCGCCTTGCCGGTGGCTTCTTTCGCGGCTGCAGGCGCACGATCGCATCGATCGCCAGATCGCTTGCCGCGTCGGCCGAATCGATCACGGCGTTGATCGTCGAATCGAACAGGTAGTCGCCGACAAGATAGAGGGCTGGATGGGTCGAGGGCTCGGGTACATGGTTGGTGAAGATGTCGCGCTCCGGCACTCCGCCCGGCACGGCGTTGACCGACGAGAGCCAGCGATGGACGCCCGCCTCGCGCATGCCCGCTGCGCCCGGCCTCAGATCGGCCGGCAGACTGCCGAGTACGCGTGCGACGATCGTGGCATCGTCGAGGTTGGCCATCTCGAGGGCAGCATTGCCGGCGATGAGCCACCCGAGGATCCCGGCATCGCCGCAGTCGCCGCGCGCGCTTTCGTCGTAGACGCAGCAGCCGCCGAACGCGTCGCTGATCCACCAGTCGTCGGCGATACGCTCCCGCCAGAAGGGCGTGTCGAAAAGGATGCTGACCCGCAGATAATGTCCGGGCCGGTCGAAATGGCGGATGTGGCGCGCCATCGCGGCATCGAGCACATCGCCCTCCCATTCGAGCTGGGCAAGCGCACTCAACGGCAGGGCGACGACGAGCACGTCGAACTCGTGCACGGTCGCATCGCATGCGGTCACGCGGTAGCGTCCGCCTCGCGTGCGTCCGATCCGGGCGACGCGCGTGCCGAGCACGAACCGCGCCGCCTTCCGTTCGATCAGGTCCTTCGCCAGCGCATCTGCGATGCCTTGAGCGCCGCCGTGGACCTTGCGCAGCTGGATGTAGCCGTCGACATCCA
Organism: Tagaea sp.; assembly: GCA_044356395.1. GTDB lineage: Bacteria > Pseudomonadota > Alphaproteobacteria > CACIAM-22H2 > CACIAM-22H2 > Tagaea. Next base: position 1,384 of record JBIKWI010000024.1, read on the forward strand.
TCAGCACGTTGCGCATGGCATTGAGGCCGTTGGTCTGGTGGAGATCCGCGGCGACGTCGCTGTGGACGGCCGCACGAAGGAAACGCCGGGCCGCATCGTCGCGCACGTGCCGCTGGAGCAGGTCCTGGCCGTTCATCCGGCCGAGTGCTTTCGTCGCGGCATCGTCGCCGCGGCCGTCGTAGTACTCGGCAGGCGAGATCGTCTCGGCACACAGTCGGTGGAATGCCTCGATCTGCCGGCGTGTCCCGTCGCCGAGTTCGCGCCCGACGGCTTCCATGCCGGCGAGAATGCAGTCGCCGACCACGAACGTGCTCGACCCGATCGGCCGGCTGGTCAACCCCAATCCGCCGATCAATTTCGCCAGCGGGTCGTCGCCCAGCGCCGAGTAGTCGTAGATCTCCGCCACGCCGGCATCGTAGGCGATGCCGCTGACGGGAAACTTCCGGGTCAGGAGCTTGCCGCCGAGCCGGTCGGTCGCCTCGAAAACCGTCAAACGGACGCGGTCCGAACATTTCGCGTTGAAATGCCGTGCCGCCATCAGGCCGCCGGGCCCACCCCCGACGATTCCCACTTCGATCATCTGAACTACGTCCCGATTCCGGTTCCCCGCCCCCCGAGTCGCGGGCAACCTCGCGTCTCGATACTCTCAAACCGCGTCGGAATGAAGGCGGATCAGCGCCAGCGCAGCAGCCATTTTTCCAGCCGCGTCAGGCCCGTCCCGACCGAGAGACCGAGGAGCGAGATCAGCAGCACGCCGGCCAGCAGCTGGTCGGTCAGCATCAGGTTGCCGGCCTGCAGGATGAAGGCACCGATCCCGTACTGGGCACCGATCATCTCGGCGGAAACCAGCAGGATCAGCGCGATCGACGTGCTGATCCGGAAGCCCGCCAGGATCCCGGGCAAGGCGCCGGGCAGCACGATCTTGCGCAACACGTCGCCGGCCGGCAGGTCGAAGCTCTGCGCCATCCGGATCAGGTTGCGCGGCACGGCGTCGATGGCGGCATAGGTCGCGATCGCCGTCGGAAAGAACACGCCGAGCGCGATGGTGGCGATCTTCGAAGCCTCGCCGATGCCCAGCCACAGGATCAGCAGCGGCAGCAGCGAGATTTTCGGGATCGGGAACAGCGCGGAAACGAACGGCACGCCGACCGAACGGCCGAGCGACCACACGCCGATGGCGAAGCCGGCGGCAAGCCCGGCGAGCGTGCCGACGGTCCAGCCGCCCGCCAGCCGCACGAGGCTCTCCGAGACATGCCGCCACAGCGTTCCCGTCTCCCAAAGCTCGACGAGCGCGGCAAGGACCGCACTGGGTGCAGGCAGGAAGATCGGCGAGACGTAACCGCGCCCGACCGCGAACTCCCACAGCGCCAGCAGCCCGACGAACGCGATCGCCGCCGCACCCCGGACGGGTACGTGCGCGAAGCCGCCGCCGCGGAACGCGATCGGGCGACGCTCAGCCATCGGCGATTTCCCGTTCGGCGACCTGCGCTTCGGCCTTGATCGCCGCCCACAGGCGCTCGCCCAGTTCGGCCATCGCGCGGGCGGCGGCGGGTTTCGCGCGCTCGGCCTGCGGCAGATCGACCGGGACGATCTCCTTGATGCGGCCGGGCCGGCGCGACAGCACGCAGATCCGGTCGGCAAGGCGAAGCGCTTCGTGCAGGTTGTGCGTGACGTAGACCGCCGTCGTGCGCGTGGCGAGCCACAGTTTCAGGAAGTCTTCCATCAGCAGGTCGCGCGTCTGCGCGTCGAGGGCGGACAGCGGCTCGTCCATCAACAATATTGCCGGATCGACCGCAAGGGCGCGCGCGATCCCCACGCGCTGGCGCATGCCGCCGGAAAGCTGCCGCGGAAACGCCGTGCGGAACTCGGCAAGATTCGTGCGCGCCAGCGCTTCATCGACGCGCGCGCCCAATTCGGCCGGTGCGAGCCCGTGGTGTTCGAGCGCCAGCGCCACGTTGCCTTCGACCGTGCGCCAGGGCAGCAAGGCGAAATCCTGGAAGATGTAGGTGACGGGATTGAGCGAGCCCGCCGGCGCATCGCCGACGACCGACACGGTGCCCGATGCGGGCTTCAGGATGCCGCCCATGATGCCGAGCAGCGTCGACTTGCCGCAGCCGGAAGGCCCGAGCAGCGCCAGACACTCGCCCGCCCGGACGGTCAGATCGATGCCTTCGAGGACGTCGAGCGTGCCGTAGCGGTGCGCGATCCCCTCGCAGACAAGTTCCACGTCAGCTCCGGGGGACGTTCATGTGTCCGCGCACGAAGGAGAGATCGACGATGTCCTTGCCGTTGACGTCGCGCGCGACGAGTCCCGCCTGCTGCCAGAACGCGATCTGGTTGTAGATGTCGCCGACATCGAGGCGGCCCTGTCCGTCGACGAACGGCAGGCCGATCGAGACGAGCTCGGGCGCCTGCTGGACCGCGCGCGCCACCACGCCGATCGTCTCGGCAAAGCGCGTGCCCCGCACTTCGCTGCCGGCGGCATCGCGCTGGTTGAAGGCGGCATTGAAATCGGCCGCCCCGCGCAGATAGCCGCGGATGAAGCGCTCCACCACGTCGCGCCGCTCGGCGATGGCGCGCGGGCTGGTGAACAGGGCGCCCAGCTGCCAGGGCGTCTCGTCGCCGACCCATGCGAGGATCTTGCCCGACTTGTCGGCCTCCAGCGCGCGCGCCAGCGTGACGGGGGCGAGCACCGCATCGACCTGGCCGCCCTTGAACGCGGCCTGCATGTTGGGCAGCGTCTGCAGCGGGACGAGCGTCACGCTTGCGAGATCGAACCCGTATTTCTTCGCGAGCAGACCGAGCGAATAGTGGAAGGTCGATCCCGCGGTCGTGATGCCGACGCGCTTGCCGGCAAAATCCTTGACCGACCGGAAGCCCTTCTCGATCGCCGCGTTCGTCGCCATGTAGGCGACGAGCGGGAAGCCCTTCTCCTCGCGGCTCTGTGCCGCGACGATCTTCAGCGCCCCTTTGCCGGCCAGATTGAAGAAGGCGGCGGTCAGGCCCGTCACGCCGAAATCGGCGTCGCCCGAGGTGACGGCAACGGGAACCTGCTGGGCGGCGGTGAAATACTTGAGCTCGACATCGAGCCCCGCCTCGCGCCAGTAGCCGCGCTCGGCGGCGATGAAGACCGGACCCGACGACGAGAGGCGCAGCACGCCGACCGACGTCTTGGTAAGCGTCTGCGCGCGCGCGAGCGAAGGAGCGGCAAGCAGGCCGGCGGCCCCGGCAAGGGCGGCGCGGCGCGTGAGACGGATCATGGCGGCGTTCCTCGTGGAAGACGGTTGGGCGGCACCTTGCGGCACCTTGGGATTTGTGGGTCTATATGAGCGGGTGGGCGTACGGCTGTCAAAGGGAGCACATCGCACGATGACAAGGCCGGCGCAAGCCATGCGGCGCGTGGTTTCCCTGTTGCCTTCGGCCACCGAGATCGTCGCGGCTCTGGGTGCGGCAGGCGAGCTCGTCGCGCGCAGCCATGAATGCGATTTTCCCGCCGCCGTGCGCGATCTTCCGGCGATTTCCGCCCCGCGCATCGACCCTGCCCGCCCGTCTGCCGCCATCGAAGCCGACGTCCGCGCGTGCCTTGAAGCCGCCCTGTCGATCTACCGGATCGATGCGGCGGCGCTGCGCGAGGTCCGGCCCGACCTGGTCGTGACGCAGACGCTCTGCGAGGTCTGCGCCGTGAGCCCGGCCGACGTCGAAGCGGCACTCGCGACATGGACAGGCACGCGGCCGCAGATCCTTGCCCTCAATCCCGCCACGCCGGCCGACGTGCTGGGCGACATCGGGCGCGTGGCGACCGCGCTCGACCGGGCCGAAGCCGGTGCCTCGCTCGCCGCCCAGATGCGCCGCCAGATGGACGGGATCGCGGCACGCTGCGCGGTGTCGAACGCACGGCCGCGAGTGGCCACGCTCGAATGGCTCGATCCGCCGATGGCGGGGGGCAACTGGATGCCCGAACTCGTCGCGATGGCGGGCGGGGAGAACCTGTTCGGCGAAGCCGGCGCGCATTCGCCGTGGCTCGATCCCGAGGCGCTCGTCGCCGCAGCTCCCGACATCGTACTCGTCGTGCCCTGCGGCTTCGACATCGCGCGCACGCGAGTCGAGCTGGCGGCGCTGGCCGACAAGGCGTGGTGGCGTGCGCTGCAGGGACGGATCTTCATTGCCGACGGCAACCGGTACTTCAACCGGCCGGGACCCCGGCTGGTCGAATCGCTGGAAATCCTTGCCGAAATCCTGCATCCAGACCGCTGCGACTACGGCCATCGCGACGACGGCTACGTCGCCTTCGAACGGATGCACGAAAGACCATGACGCTCCTGCGCACGCTCCTCCTGCTACTGGCCATCTTCGCGTCCGTCCCGGCGACGGCCCAGAACACGCCCTCGACGGACGAAATCGAGAAGCTGATCCAGACGATCGAGAACGACGCGAGCCGCAGCGAACTGCTTGAACAGCTCCGCACGCTCGTCCAGATCCAGCGCTCGGGCCAGGTCCCGGCACTCGCGGCACCCGCCGACGCGCCCGTCGAGCAGATCGCACGCGTGGCGCACACATTCGCCGAGCAGCTTTCCGACCAGATCGAGGACGTGACCCGTGCCGTTCTGCAGGCCGCCGCCTTCGTGGCCGATGCCCCCAAGTTCATGTCGTGGTTCGACGGCCAGATCGGCGATACGCGCAACCGCGACCGGCTGATCGAGATCCTGTGGAAGCTCGTCGCAGTGCTGGCGGCCGGCTGGGTCGCCGAGCGGCTGACGCTCCTGTCGCTGGGGCCGCTGCGCAAGCGCCTGGAGGCGCGCGCCGTGGAGCCGGGCTGGCGGCGCGCGTTCCCGATCGCGGCCGATGCCGCCGTCGGCATCGTGCCGATCGCGATCTTCGCCGCGGCGGCGATCGGGACGCTGGGTCTCATCCAGCCCACGCGCACCGCAAGCCTCGTGGCGATCTCGTTCGTCAATGCCAACGTGCTGACGCGCGCGGTGGCGCTGGTCGCCAATACGATCTTCGCCCCGCGCCATCCCGGCCGGCGCGTCGTACCGCTGGGCGACGAGACGTCGGTCTACATCTTCCTGTGGATCCGGCGGGTGACGAACATCGCCGTCTACTGGTATTTCGCCGCCGAGGCGGCCCTCCTGCTCGGCATGCCGGGGGCCGCGCACAATTTCATCGTCAAGCTGCTCGGCGTGGTGGTCGCGATGATGTTCGTCGCGGTCGTGCTGCAGAATCGCCAGTCCGTCGCCGAGGCGCTGATGCGCTCGTCGAGCGGCGAGGGCTGGATCGCGCGCGGGCGTGCGGGATTCATGGGCCCCGGACTCGCCAAGTACTGGCACGTCGCCGCCCTCGCCTATGTCATCGTGGCGCTGTTCGCATGGCTGATCCGGCCCGACGGCTTTGCCTTCATCGTGCAGGCGAGCGTGCTGACCGTCGTGATCGCGGGCATTGCGCGTGCCGCCGTTCTGCTGGCCGGGTACGGGATCGACCGCGCCTTCGTCATCGCGCCCGAGTTTCGCGAGCGCTTCCCGGCACTCGAAAGCCGCGCCAACCGCTATGTCAGCGCCGGACGCCGGCTGATCGTGCTGGCGATCAGCGGCCTTGCCCTGCTCGCGATCATGCAGGCATGGGGCATCCGCACGCTCGAATACGCCGCGACGCCGACGGGCCAGCGCGTTGCCGGCGGCCTTTTCGCCATCGCCTTCTCGGTCATCATGGCACTGGCCATCTGGGAATTCGCGAACGCCGGGCTCGAACGCTATCTCGTGCGCAAGGGCGAACACGAAGCGCCGACCGAGCGGACCTCGGCGCGCGTGCGCACGCTGCTGCCGCTGATGCAGCGTGCCCTTTTCCTCATCCTCACCGTCTTCGTCCTGCTCGTCGCACTCAACGAGATCGGCGTCAACGTGACGCCGCTGCTCGCCGGTGCCGGCGTGCTGGGCCTCGCCGTCGGCCTGGGTGCCCAGAACATGGTGCGCGACCTCATCACCGGCGTGTCGATGATCCTCGAGGACGTGCTCGCGGTCGGCGACGTGGTGCAACTCGGCGACAAGGCGGGTACGGTCGAAGCGCTCGGCCTGCGCGCGATCAAGCTGCGCTCGGCCGACGGCACGCTGCACACGATCCCGTTCGGCACGCTGACGATCATCTCGAACCAGACCAAGGATTTCGCCTATGCGACCTTCGAGGCCGCCGTCGGCTATTCGGCCGACCCGGCCGCCGCCGCACGCGCGATGCGCGGCGCCTTCGACGCCATCGCCGCCGATCCGGCGATCGCCGACCTGCTGATCGGCGACTACGAGGATCTCGGGCTTGCGGCGTTCTCCGACGTCGGACAGACGCTGAAGGCCCGCGTCAAGACGCTGCCGGGAAAGCAGTGGCGCGTGCGCCGGGCCTTCGACGAACGCATCCGCAGCGACTTCGCCGCCGTCGGACTCAAGCTCGCCTGGGACAAGGGTTAGCTGATCGGCACGATGCAGACGACGAACTCGCCGACCTTTCCGGATTTCGCGTCCGCCATCGGCAGGATCAGCCGATGCCAGTGCCCGACCTTGACGTCGGCCGGCGGACGGCGCCGGGTCGCATAGGGCATCGGCTGCTTGATCGCCAGCCGGTAGACGCTCAGGAAGACCTTGGCCACCGGTGTCGGCAATTCGCTCGTCCGCCGGCCCGTCATGTCCCTGCCGAACGCCCGCGCGATCGCGGCGCCGTACTTGCGATAGAGCATGTCGCCGTCGGGCAGCACTTCGAGCTCCACCAGATTGGGCTCGAGATCGGTAATCATGTCGACGCCGAGTTCGCCGATCGTCGGCAGGCGGCCCTTCTCGAAAGCGGCCTTGCGCCACGATTTCAGCGCGAGCCGTTCTCGCATGTCGACGAGATCGCTCTCGTTGGGATTGGCAACGATCAGCATCGGCTCGTCCAGCCCGTCGACATGGACATCGAACTTCCGCCGCATCGCCGCCTACCGCCCCGCCGCGCGCGCGGGACCGGCGGCGGCATGGCGGTCGAGCGTGTCGCGCAGGCGTGCCAGTTCGGAGCGCGCGGAACGAAGCTCGATGGCGTCCAGCACCAGGGCGCCGAGCATGCGCAGCCTGGCCCTGCCGTCCGCATCGAGATCGTCGCGGGGAACCGGCGAGATCGCGCACAGCGTGCCGATCCTGCAGCCGCCGGGAAGCGTCAGGGGGAAGCCCGCATAGAACCGGATGTGCGGCGCGCCGACCACGAGCGGATTGTCGTGGAAGCGCGGGTCGACCGTCGCGTCGGGCACGACGAAGACGTCGGGCAGGTGGATGGCGTGCCCGCAGAACGAAATCGAGCGCGGCGTCTCGGGCGCGTCGAGACCGGCCGCCGCCTTGAACCACTGGCGGTCGGTGTCGATCAGCGAGATCAGCGCCGTCGGAACGTCGAGCGCCGCGCGCGTCAGCGCCACGATGTCGTCGAACGCCTTTTCGGGTAGCGAGTCGAGCAGGCCGAGCGCCTTGAGCGCCTCCAGCCGGTCGGCTTCGTTTCGCGGGATTGCCGGCTCGATCATGCGCGAAACTAACATGCCGACAGGCGGATTTCCAAGCGGGCAGTCCTTGGGCGCTAGTCTTCGTCGGCGAGTGCTGCAGGATCGGCGGCATCGACCACGCGACGCGCAAGCTCGCCCGAGAATCCGGCTCGCGCCAGTGCGGCAAGGTGCTTCATGCGTGCGGCCGCGCGCCGGGCGGGGTCCGCAAAGGGACCAAGCCGCTTGCGCTTGGCAAAGATGGTGGCCGCCTTGAGATCGTTCTCGCCCGCCTCGTCGAGGCTGCCAAGCGCCCGCTCGATGTCGTCGACCTCGACGCCGACGACCTTCAGGCGCTGGGCGATGCGTCCGCGCGGCAGACCCCGGCGCGCGAGGCTGGCTGCGCGTCCTTCGGCAAAGCGCGCGTCGTCGAGAAGGCGGCTGGCCACGAGCTTGGCCACGACCGCCGCCACGTCCTCGGCGCCCTGCGCGCGGTCGGCGAGACCCTCGCGCGCGGCGCGCTCCACCTTTCGCATGAGCACGCGGCGCAGGCCCTCGGCAGAAGCGGCATAGCGCTCCAGATAATGGAGGGCCGACTTCTCGAGGCGCTCGCGCGTCGGGGCCTTGGGCGGCTTGCGGGGCGGCATGCATCGCCTACTTGCCATGCCAAGCCGGCAATTGCGAGGCCGGGGCGCGCCCTCTATGGTGCCCCACCCATGAACGACCTCGCCCGCTCCCCGTCCCCGCCGCGCCGCTACGGCGCCGTCAACTGGCTCGGCCTGTACACGCTCGTGATGCGCGAGGTCCGGCGCTTCACCAAGGTCCACACCCAGACGATCGCGGCGCCGGTCGTCACGACGCTGCTGTTCCTTGCCGTTTTCGTGCTTGCACTGGGGCCGGGTGCGGCTTCGGGCGGCGGCGGGCTGTCGTTCGCCGAGTTCCTGGCACCCGGCCTGATCATGATGGCGATGACGCAGAACGCCTTCGCGAACACGTCGAGCTCACTGGTCATCGCCAAGGTGCAGGGCAACATCGTAGACTCGCTGATGCCGCCCCTTTCGCCGGGCGAACTGGTCGTCGGGTTCGCGGCCGGCGGCATCGTGCGCGGCATCGTGGTCGGCGGCGTGACCGCGACCTGCCTGGCACCGTTCGTTTCGCTGCACGTCCACAGTCTGGGCTGGATCGTCTTCAACGGCGTGATGGCGTCCGCCCTGCTGTCGCTTCTGGGCGTGGCCGGCGGCATCTGGTCGGAGAAGTTCGACCATATCGCGGCGGTGACCAATTTCGTCGTCACGCCGCTCGCGTTCCTGTCGGGAACTTTCTACACGGTCGACCGGCTGCCCGAGCCCTGGCACCTGATCGCACTGGTCAATCCGTTCTTCTACATGATCGACGGGTTCCGCTTCGGCTTCATCGGGCATGCCGACGCCCATCCGTGGATCGGCGCCGCGATCCTGCTGGCCGCCAACACCGGCCTCGGCGCGCTCTGCTACTCGATGTTCCGGACCGGTTACAAGCTGCGCGCCTGATCCGACGCTAAATATCTGTAAGTAAATCGCGATTCCCCCCTGTATTTGACTTTTCCGGGGCCGCCCCGGATACTGGTTGTTTCCCGGACCGTCAGCCTGACGGGCCCGAACGAGGGGGTTGTTGCCGTGTCGACTGCATTTCCCGCCGTGATGCCGACCTATGCGCGCGCCGAAGTGGGCTTCGAGCGCGGCGAAGGCCCGTATCTGTGGGGAACCGACGGCAAGCGATATCTCGACTTCGCCTGCGGCATCGCCGTGACCGGTCTCGGCCACGCGCACCCGCACCTCGTCAAGGAGGTGGGCGCGCAGATGCACAAGGTCTGGCACACCTCGAACATCTTCCCGATCGCCCAGCAGCAGAAGCTCGCCGAGCGACTGGTCGCCTCGACCTTCGCCGACACGGTATTCTTCGGAAACTCGGGCGCGGAAGCGAACGAGTGCGGCATCAAGCTCGTGCGCAAGTACCACGCGCATCACGGGCACCCGGAACGCTACCGGATCATCACCTTCGAGGGCGCCTTCCACGGGCGCACGCTGGCCACGCTCGCCGCCGGCGGCCAGCAGAAATATCTCGAAGGTTTCGGACCGAAAGTCGACGGATTCGACCAGGTGCCGTTCGGCGACCACAAGGCGCTCGAGGCCGCGATCGGCCCCGAAACCGCCGGCATCATGGTCGAGCCGATCCAGGGCGAAGGCGGCATCCGGGCGGTACCCGAGCAGTGCCTGAAGGGCCTGCGCGAGCTTTGCGACAGGCACGGGCTGCTGCTGTTCTTCGACGAGATCCAGACCGGCATGGGCCGTACGGGCAAGCTCTTCGCCCACGAATGGTCCGGCGTGACGCCCGACGTGATGTCGGTCGCCAAGGCGCTGGGCAACGGCTTCCCGGTGGGCGCGTGCCTTGCCACGGCGAAGGCTGCCGCGGGCATGACGGCCGGCACGCACGGGTCGACCTACGGCGGCAATCCGCTTGCCATGTCGGCGGGCAACGCCGTGCTCGACGTGATGCTCGCCCCCGGCTTTTTCGAGCATGTCGAGCGCATCGGCGCGCACCTCAAGCAGCAGCTCGCCGGCCTCGTCCAGCGCAACGCCGACATGTTCGAGGATTCGCGGGGCTCGGGCCTGCTGCTCGGCCTCAAGTGCAAGGTGCCCAACCAGGACATGATCCAGGCGGCGCGCAAGCAGGGCCTGCTGACGGCCGGGGCCGGCGACAACGTTATGCGCATCCTGCCCCCGCTCGTGGCCGAAGCGGCACAAGTGACCGAGGCGATCGAGAAGATCGATGCCGCCTGCGCCGACCTGCGCGCGCGCCAGCCCGCCCGCAAGACGGGCTGACGGGAGAAGGACGATGAACGCGACACCCCGCCATTTCCTCGATCTCGACGTGCTCGAAAGCGGCACGCTGCGCGACATCCTCGACCTGGGTGCGGCCTTCAAGGCCAAGCGTCCGCCCGGCGGCATGGACAAGCCGCTTGCCGGCAAGACGCTGGCGATGATTTTCGAGAAGCCCTCGACGCGCACGCGCGTGTCCTTCGAGGTTGGCATCCGCCAGCTCGGCGGCGAGGCCGTGATCCTGACCCACCACGACACCCAGCTCGGCCGCGGCGAGACGATCGCCGACACCGCGCGCGTGCTGTCGCGCTACTGCGACGCGATCATGTTGCGCACCAACAAGATCGCCAACCTCGCCGAACTCGTGCGCCATGCGAGCGTGCCCGTCATCAACGGCCTGACCGACCGCTCGCATCCCTGCCAGGTGATGGCCGACGTGATGACGATCGAGGAACGCAAGGGCGGCATCGCCGGCAAGGTCGTCGCGTGGACCGGCGACGGCAACAACGTCGCCGCGTCGTGGATCCACGCCGCCCAGCGCTTCGCCTTCGAACTTCGCCTCGCGTGCCCCGAGCATCTGCGCCCGTCGGGCGACGTGCTGGCCTGGGCCAAGCGCGAGGGCGCGCGCATCCAGCTGCTGACCGATCCCGAGGCCGCCGTCGCCGGCGCCGACGCCGTCGTCACCGACACCTGGGTGTCGATGGACCAGGAAAGCGGCAGCCGCGAGAGCCGCGAGAAGCGCCACAACCTGCTCGCCCCCTACCGGGTCGACGAGCGGCTGATGGACCGCGCCAAGCCGGATGCCATCTTCCTGCACTGCCTGCCCGCCCATCGCGGCGAGGAAGTGACGGAGGGCGTCATCGACGGCCCGCGCTCGGCCGTGTGGGACGAGGCCGAGAACCGCCTGCACGTGCAGAAGGGCATCCTCGCCTGGTGCATGGCTTGAAACCGGCGGTTCCGGACGACGACGTCGTCCTCCCGTTCAGGATCGAACCATTCGCGCTGCGCGGCCGGCTTGTCCGGCTGGGGCCGGCGATCGACGCGATCCTGCATCGCCATGCCTATCCGCGTCTCGTGGCGACAGCACTTGCCGAAGCGATCGCGATGGCTGCGGCCCTTGCCGCCACGCTCAAGTACGACGGCGTCTTCTCGATCCAGACCAAGGGCGACGGGCCGCTGCGCATGCTGGTGTGCGACGTGACGTCGGCGGGCGCCATCCGCGGCTACGCGCAGTTCGACGAGGTGCGCATCGCGGCACTGGGCGACGGGCCGGTCTCGGTGCCGCGTCTGTTCGGGGCGGGCTATCTCGCCTTCACGGTCGACCAGGGCGGCGACATGGAGCGCTACCAGGGCATCGTGGAACTGACCGGCGCCACGCTCGCCGAATGCGCGCACCACTATTTCCACCAGTCCGAACAGTTCGAGGCAGGCCTCAATGTCGCGGTGTCGAGCATCGCGGATGCCGACGGCCGCCTGCACTGGCGGGCCGGCGCCATCATGATCCAGCGCCTGCCGCCCGAAGACGCGCAAGGCTCGGCCGAGGGGCGCGAGCCGGTGGCGCGAGACCCGGCCGTGCGCGAGGCCGAGGAGGAAGGCTGGCGGCGCGCGATGATCCTGATGGGCTCGGCCAAGTCGCGCGAGCTCGTCGATCCGGACCTGCCGCCGTGGAAGCTCGTCGACCGGCTGTTCCTGGCCGAGGGCGTCGAGATCTACCGGCCCATCGAGCTCGCGCACCGCTGCCGCTGCGATCCTTCGCGCATGCGCAGCGTGCTGCGCACCATCGCGCGCGAAGAACTCGAGACGATGCGCGAGCCCGACGGGGCGATCCGCATCACCTGCGAGTTCTGCAATACGGCGCATGCCTTCAGCGATCTCGACGCGATCTACGACGACGCTTGAAGTGCGGGAAATCACGCGCCACATTTCCACCTTGATTAAGGCCTAACCATCCTTCCCCCGTTCATTTCCGCGTGGAGCCGGTCCCGATGATTCCCTCCCGTCGCGATTTCTTGAAACTGGCCGGCCTGGCCGTTCCCGCTGCGGCACTGGCATCGTGCGCGGAAGCGCCGCCCATGCAGCAGTTCCCGCAGCTCTCCTACTCGCACCTCGGCCGCTTCACGTTCGAGGCCCAGCGCGTCGAGGTCGCGCAGGATTACCGGCCCCCGCTCGCACCGCCGAACGTCGAGCATCTCTTTTCGCAGCCGCCGACCGACGTGCTGCGCCGCTGGGCGAACGACCGGCTCGCCGTATCCGGGCGCGGGGACCACTATGTGCGCTTCGTCATCGCGGACGCCCGCGTCACCGAAACGCAGCTTGCGCGCGAGTCGGGCGTGCGCGCGACCTTCACGAACGAGCAGGCGCAGCGCTACGACGGCCGCATCGAGGCCGCCGTCGAAGTCCGCCAGGTGCGCGGCAACTTCCGCGACGGGTTCGCCACGGCGACAGCGACGCGCACGCGCTCCGTCGCCGAGAACATCTCGCTCAACGACCGCGAGCGCGTCTGGTACGAGATGGTCGAACAGATGATGGGCGACATCAACGCCGAGCTCGACCGCCAGATCCGCGCGACCATGCCGCGCTTCCTGCAGGTCTGATCGGGACCTGCGTCAAGCCGGGCGCGAAGCCCACTCCGCGATCCTGCCGATGAAGCGCTCGCACTGCGCGAGCTGGTCGCGCGTGGTGTACTCGTCCGTCTTGTGGGCGACCGCGATGTCGCCGGGGCCGCAGATCACGGTCGAGATTCCCGCCGCCTGGAACTGGCCCGCCTCGGTCCCGAACGAGACCGTGATCGGGGCATTGGCACCCGTGATTTCCATCGCAAGCTTCGTCGCCGGTCCGTCGAGTTCCGGCTTGAAGGGCGGGATATTGGCGTAGCGCTCGACCGTGACGCTGCCTTCCGGCGCCTCGCGCTTGATCGCCGCGTCGAGTTCGGCGGCCTTCGCCACGCCCATCGCGTGGATCTCGGCGCCGTCCACGCCCGGAAGCGACCGGAACTCCCACGTCAGCCGGCATTCGCGCGGCACGATGTTGGCGGCCGTACCGCCGGCGATCTTGCCGATCCCCACGGTCGTCCACGGCGGATCGAAATCGACGCCGGGCACCGCATCGGCCTGCCCGCGGGCGCGCAGGGTCTGCTGCAGACCGTCGAGGAACACGAGGAAACGGCCCATGTAGACGATGGCGTTGGCACCCAGGTGCGGCGCGCTCGAATGCGCCTCGCGGCCGACGATACGTGTTTCGTTGACCCAGCTTCCCTTGTGCGCGACCACGGGGCGCATCATCGTCGGCTCGCCGACGACGCACAGCGCCGGGCGCGGCAGCTCGGCCCCGAACAGGGCGATCGCGTGCGGGGCGCCGAAGCAGCCGATCTCCTCGTCGTAGGACAGGCAAAGATGGATCGGCCGGACGAGCTTCGCCTTGGCAAGCGTCGGGACCGCCGAAAGGGCGCAGGCGATGAAGCCCTTCATGTCCGACGAGCCCCGCCCGAAGAGCTTTCCGTCGCGCTCGACGAGCGCGAACGGATCGCTCGACCAGGGCTGGCCTTCGACCGGCACGACATCGGTGTGGCCGGAAAGCACGGCACCGCCCGGCACGTTGGGGCCGATTGTCGCCAGCAGGTTGGCCTTCGTGCCGTCCGCGTTGGGCACGAGCCGGCTTTCCACGCCATGCGAAGCCAGCCAGGCGCGCACGTCCGAAATCAGTTCGAGGTTCGAATCGGAACTCACCGTGCGGTGCGCCACCAGACGCGCCAGCATGGCGACGGAGTCCTGCGCCGTCCCGCTCATGCGCGGCTCAACCCGTCCGGACCGGCGGATTCCCCACGATCGCCAGGAACTCGCGCCGCGTGGCCTCGTTGTCGCGGAAGGCGCCAAGCATGCGCGACGTGACCATCGTCACGCCCGTCTTGTGAACGCCGCGCGTGCTCATGCACTGGTGCTGGCCGCGCACGACGACGGCGACGCCCTTGGGCTGGAGAACGTGTTCGATCGTGTTGGCAATCTGCGCAGTCAGCTTTTCCTGGATCTGCATCCGCTTGGCGAACACGTCGATGACGCGCGCGATCTTCGAGATGCCGACGACGCGATGCGCCGGCAGGTACGCCACGTCGACCGCCCCCAGGATCGGCGCGAGGTGATGCTCGCAGAAGCTTTCGAAACGCACGTCTTTCAGCACGACCATCTCGTCGTACCCTTCGGTCTCCTCGAAGGTGCGCGCCAGGATGTCGACCGGATCCTCGGTGTAGCCGGCAAACCATTCCTCGTAGGCGCGGGTGACCCGCTTGGGCGTGTCGAGCAGGCCTTCGCGGTCCGGGTCGTCGCCGGCCCAGCGGATCAGCGTGCGCACGGCTTCTTCCGCCGCCTCGCGGTCGGGACGGAACGGGACAGCCACGATCGGCTTCAGGGGAGCTTTCACTAGGGGTATGCTTTCCTTGGGGTTGGCTTGGGCCGGCAGAGGCGCGTCAGTTCAGGCGAACGGCCTGGCTCGGCGAGTCGAGCGAGAAGGCCGGGACCCGGATGTCGAACTTCTCGCCGTTCCCGGTTTCCATCTGGTAGCTGCCGACCATGATCCCGGACGGCGTTCCAAGCGGCGTGCCGGACGTGTACTCGAAGGTCTCGCCGGGCTTGAGGACCGGCTGTTCGCCGACCACGCCGGCCCCGCGCACTTCCTGCAGACGGCCGTTCGCGTCCGTGATTTTCCAGTGCCGCGCACGAAGCTGGACCGTCTGGCCGCCGAGATTCTCGATCCGGACATGGTAGGCCCAGACGAAATGGTTCTCGTGCGGTGAAGACTGGTCCTCGAGATAGACCGGTTTGACCGTCACTTTGATCTCGCGGGTCGTCTCGCTGTACATGGATGCACTGGGGTTCGAGGTCTAGGCCTGTCGGGGGAGTATAGGCCGCGCCCCCCCGCCGGCCAACCCCCGCCCCCGAAATCCTGTCAGCCCGCGCCGGCAACCTTGCGCATACATTCGAGCCGGCGGGCGATCTGCCGGTCATGCCAGCCGCCCAAGGTCAAGGCGGCCAATGCCCCGACAAGGGCAAAGGCCATATCGGCCTGGGTATCCCACGGGTCGCCCTGGGTCCCGAGAAACGCCGAGGCGTCCTGCCCGAGGGAAACCGCCGCAACCCATTCGACAAGCTCGTATGTGGCGCTGATCGCAAGGCAAATGCACACGACGAGGAACCCGAGCAGCCAGGTGCGGTCGAACCGGAAGACGCGGATGAGCAGTTCCCGGGCGACGATCGCCGGCACGAAGCCTTGCGCGAAATGCCCGATCTTGTCGTACGGGTTCCGGCTGAGTGCGAAAACCTCCTGCAGCGTGAAGCCGAGCGGAACACGCGCATAGGTATAAGCCGCACCGAGCATCAGGATCAGTCCGTGCAGCGCGATGAGCCCGTAGGCAAGATCGGTGAAGCGCAGGGACCGGCGCGTGGCGTGGAGGATCGGCCAGGCGACGAGAGCCGGAGCGACCTCCATCAACCAGGTCAGGCGGTCGTGGGGGTCGATGCCGCTGGCAATCAGCCCCGCCGCCCAGAGCGCCGACAGCGCCACGAACGCCGGGGCCGTCGCCACGCTAGCGCCCGGCCCGTGCGGCGGCGGCAAGGCCGCGCGCCAGATCCTCGAGCAGGTCGGCGGGATCCTCGATCCCGACGGACAGGCGAAGCGAGCCCGGCCCGATGGCAAGACGCTTCTTCTCGTCCGCCGGCAGGCGCTGGTGCGTCGTCGTCGCCGGATGGCAGATCAGGCTCTTGGCATCGCCCAGATTGTTCGAGATGCGGATCAGCTTCAGCGCGTCGACGAACGCGAAGGCCGCCTTCTTTCCGCCGGCAAGGTCGAAGGCGACGAGCGGACCGCCGCCCTTCATCTGCCTGCGGGCGAGTGCCGACTGCGGATGCGACCTGAGGCCGGGATAGAGCACGCGCGCGACGGGCTTCGCCTTCTCGAGGAACTTCGCGACCGCCAGCGCGTTGCGGCCGTGCGCCTCCACGCGCAGCGGCAGCGTCTCCAGGCCCTTCAGCAGCACCCAGGCGTTGAACGCCGAAAGCGTGGGCCCCGTGTGGCGCAGGAAAGGCACGAGCGTGCCGTCGATCCACGCGCGCGACCCGAGCACGGCGCCGCCGAGCACGCGGCCCTGCCCGTCGATATGCTTGGTCGCCGAATAGACGACGACGTCGGCGCCGAGCTGCAGCGGCTTCTGCAGCAGCGGCGTGGCGAACACGTTGTCGACGACGACCCGGGCGCCGGCCTTCTTCGCGAGCTTCGCCACACCGCGCACGTCGACGAGATCGAGCATCGGGTTCGACGGCGATTCGAGGAACACGACGTCGGTCTTGACCGACAGCGCCTTCTTCCAGGCCGAAAGATCCGGGCCGTCGACCAGCACGCTCTCCACGCCCCAGCGCGGCAGCAGCTCGGTGACGATGTAATGGCACGAGCCGAACAGGGCGCGCGACGACACGATGCGCGAGCCGGCCTTGAGCTGGCAGGCGAGAGCCGCGAACACCGCGGCCATGCCGCTTGCCGTGGCCTTGCAGGCTTCCGCACCTTCCAGTGCCGCAAGGCGCGCTTCGAACATCGCCACCGTCGGATTGCCGAAGCGCGAATAGACGAAACGCTGGTCCTCGAGTTTCGTGGGGGTGGCGAACGCGCGCTCGGCCTCGCCGGCCGTCCCGTAGACGTAGCCCGACGTCAGGAACATCGCCTCGCCGGTTTCGGACCACTGCGAGCGTTCCTGGCCGCCATGCACGAGGGCCGTGCGCGGCTTCCAGGCCGGATTTGTGGAGAACTCGTTCTTCTTCGCCATGTCGCTACCCCGAATGCAAAAGCCCCGGCCTTTGGCTCGGGGCTTTTCGACGGGCCTTGCGCTCGCGAAACGCTCCGACCTTTTAGCGGCTTCTTTTACGTGGTCCGCAAGCCGGCCGGCTCAAATCACCACGGAAGTGACGGGAAACTAGGCGACGGCGCACATCCCTGTCAAGCGCGCCCGACTTGCCCGGTACCCCGGACTCTCCCTATATTGCGTCCCGGTACTGGCGATGCGGGTGTAGCTCAATGGTAGAGCCGGAGCTTCCCAAGCTCAAGACGAGGGTTCGATTCCCTTCACCCGCTCCAGCCGCAGTCCTTCAATCCGTGCGCTCTTCCGGCCGGCCAGCATCGGTCGGCACCGTGCCGTAGACCATGCGCGCGATGCCCGCGCGAGCGGCGGCGGTCTCGCACCGCGCGCAGGGCCGCGACGACGAATAGAGAACCGCACCGCCGAGATCGGACCGGCCCAGGCGATGCTGCGCGTCGGCGATGGCGAGCCGTTCGGCATGCGCGTCGGGATCGCGCCGTTCGATCACCGCACTTGCAGCCTCGCCGATGATCGCCCCGTTGCGGGCGACGACGGCACCATAGGGCTGGTCGCCGGCCGCCTCGGCGCGCCGGCGCATCTCGAACGCGCGCGCAATGAACTCCGCGGACCCGGACTCGGCCGCGCGCGAAGGGAACGCCGGCAGCAGTCCGATCAGCGCGATCGCCTCGCGTCGTGTCGCGCGCATGCGGGCGGCTGTCAGGTTTTCGAGAACTCGGGCATCAGCCGGGCCGCCGCGTAGACGCAGGCGGCGATGCCGATGCCGACGATGTCGGTGATCGTGCCCGGCGTGATCAGCAGCAGCGCGCCCGCGGCGAGCGGCACGCGCAGCATCCAGCCGATCTGCCGGCCGAACCAGCCCTCGGTCGAGCAGGCGAGCAGCACGACGCCGATGGCCGCACTGATCAGCACCGGTGCAATCTCCGCGGCCGTGCCCTGGCCGAGCAGCAGCGGCGAATAGAAGAACATGAATGGCACGATGAAGACCGCAAGACCCATCTTGACCGACACGAACGCGGTCTTCCACGGGTCGGCCTGCGCGATCGCGGCGGCGGCGAACGAAGCGAGTGCCACCGGCGGCGTGATCGCGGACACGACGGCGTAATAGAAGATGAACATGTGCGCGATCAGTGGCGGCACGCCGAGCCGCTGGAGGCCGGGTGCGATGACCGCCGCGGCGATCGCGTAAGCCGCCGTCGTCGGCATGCCCATGCCCAGCACCAGCGCCACGACCATCGCGAAGATCATGGCGAACAGTGCGTTGTCGCCGGCGAACTGGAGCAGAAGCTGCGCGAAGCGGCCGCCGATCCCGGTCAGCGCGATGACGCCCACGATGATACCGGCGGCCGCGCACACCGCGACCAACTGGAGGGAGTCGCGCGCACCCTGTTCGAGCGCCTGCATCGCCCGGCGCGGGCCCACCGCATGCTCGCGATCGAGCCAGCTCACCACGATGGCGGCAAGGATCGCGAGCGACCCGGCACGGAATGCCGAATAGCCTTCGATGAGCAACCACACCATGACGATGACGGGGGTGAACAGATAGCATTTGCGGATCAGGCCCGGCAGGCCGGGAAGCTCGGAGCGCGGCAGGCCATCGAGCTTGTGGATGCGCGCATGAAGTTCCACATGCGCGTAACACGCGATGTAGAACAGAACGCACGGGATGATCGCGGCGTAGGCGATGTCGGAATAGGGAATGCCCGTGATTTCAGCCATCAGGAAGGCGCCGGCCCCCAGCACCGGCGGCGTGATCTGGCCGCCGGTCGATGACGTCGCCTCGACCGCACCTGCCGTCACGCGGTCGTAGCCCACGCGCCGCATCATCGGGATCGTCACCGAACCGGAAGCCACGACGTTGGCGACCGACGAGCCCGAGATCGTGCCGAACAGCACGCCCGACGCGACCGTCGCCTTGGCCGGACCGCCGCGCAGGCCGCCGAAAAGCGAGAGCGAAAGGTCGTTGAAATAGTCGCCGACCTTCGAGACCTGCAGGAACGCGCCGAAGGCGACGAACAGCACGATGAAGTTCGAAGACGCTTCGGTCGTCGTGCCGAAGATGCCGAGATCGGAATAGATATAGGCGAAGAACCGCTGCCACTCGAAGCCGCGATGGTAGAGCACGCCCGGCAGCCACGGCCCGACGAAGACGTAGAGGATGAAGATACCCGAGATGATCGGGAGGGCCAGCCCCGCCGTGCGCCGCGCGAACTCCAGCACCAGCAGCGTGCCGATCAGGCCCGACCAGATGTCGAGCGGGTCGGGGATAGCACCGGCGCGGAAAAGCAGGCCGTCGATCTCGACGTACATGTACGCCGCGCAGCCGATCGCCAGCGCCATCAGGATCCAGTCGTACCAGGGGATGCGGTCGGCACTGGAATCCTTGAACGGCCGATAGAGCGCGAAGCCGAGGATCGAGCCCATTGCGACATGCGTCACGCGGAAAAGCAGCGCTTCCTGCGGCAGGAAGTTGAGCGCAACGATGTGGTAGCCCGTGAAAAGAACGCCGATCGCGAAGATCAGATGCGCCTCGACGCCCGTCAGCGCGCGCTTGAGACCGGCGAATTCCTCTTCGGGTGTGTCGATCGCGACATCGCCTGTCGCGACCGCGCCCGGCGCGTCGATTTTTTTCATCCGGTGTGTCTTCCGTCCCCGTTCGGTGCGACGGCCGGGCCCCCCTCCGGAGCCCGGCCGCGCCTCAGTTTACCCGACGAGATTGGCCGCGATGGTGTGGCCCTTCTCGCGATAGTACTTCGCCGCACCCGGGTGGAACGGCAGGAACGTGTTCTTGCCGAGATTCGCGGGCACCGTCTCCTTGGCCGCCGCGTGGCCCTTGACCATCGCGTCGTGGTTCTCGTGCACGGCCTTGACGATCGCGTAGGCGAGCGAGTCGGGAACCGTACGGTGCGCGATGGCGAAATTGAACAGCCCGACCGTGGCGTCGGCCTGCGTCATCTGCTTGTAGGTTCCGGCCGGGATCGAGGCCGGCGAAAGCTCCGGCATCGCCTGGGTGAGCTTGGCGACTTCGGCCGGCGTGTAGCCGAAGAAGACCACGTCCTGGCTTGCGGACAGTTCCGAGAAGTTGGGGATCGGCAGGCCGGCAGCGAAAGCGAAGCAGTCGATGAGCCCGTCGCCGAGCTGCGAACCCATGTCGGCGGCCTGGCCGTTGCGGACGGTCACGTTCTGGATGCCGAGCGCCTGGAACATCAGCGGGAAATACGTGCCCGGCGTGCCCGCGCGCGGGCCGACGCCGACGCGCTTGCCCGCGAGCTGGGCCACGCTCGTGATCCCCGACCGGCGCAGTGCGACGAAATGGAACGGCGTGTCGTACATCGGGAACAGGGCGCGCACGTCGCGCATCTGCTGGCCCTTCGTCCATTCGCCCTGGCCGTTCCACGCCTGCAGCGCCACGCCCATCGTGACCATGCCAAGCTCGATCTGCTTGCCCTGGACGAGCAGCAGGTTCTGGTTCGGACCCTGCGTCTGCTGGGTGTTGATGTTGAGGCCGATCTTCTCGCCCACGAGGCTGGCCCACGCCTGCCCGTAGACGAAATAGGTGCCGCCCACCGAAGCGGTGCCGAGCGTGATGTTGGCCGGCCAGCTCGGGTCGCGGCCCTGCGCGCGGGCAAGAGCGGGAACCAGCGGGACGGCGGCGGCACCGGCAAGCACTTGGCGACGAGAAATGGTCATGTCCGTGAACCTCCCTGGGGGAATGAAAGGGCCGTGTCGGGCCCGGCACCGCTTCGTGCGGCGACCGTTACAGCCAGCATATAGCGCAGGATCGCCCGAATTGAAGCCGGAAGTTACGCGTCCGGATCGAGTTCGGCGCGCAATTCGTCGAAACTGACCGTAAATCCCGTCGCGGCCGCCATCGACGCGCGCTCGGCCTCGCCAAGCGCATCGATCGGTGCCAGCCAGGCCCGGAGCATCAGGCGGGCCTGCGCGGGTCCGACGATGTCGGTGCGGAAGGCCCGGCCCGTCTTGACGACGACGTTCGCCGACAGGCTGACCTGGCCGGTGTTCGTATTGAGGATGCCGACGAGGTGGCTCAGCCGCGCGTCGAAGTGCCGGAAGGCCGACGGCAGGCGGACGGCGAACTGCCAATAGATCGGCTGTGCGAGCTTGCAGAACCGGTCCCAGTCGATGCCCTCGCGTTCCGTGCAGGTCTCGACGATCTTCCCGCACTCCTTCTCGAGCGCGCGCTCGAGCTCCTCGCCGAGAACCAGGCGCGCGAAATGGCGCACCCCGTGATGCACGTCGCGCGGAACCTTGCCTTGCTCGAAAAGGTCCGAGAGCGGCTCGCACAGCAGCCTGCCGAAGGCATCCTTGCGCAGCAGCCGCGCCCAGCGATGGCGCAGCCCCTGCCCGATGCCGCTCAGCGCCACTTCGGCGATCTTCGCGATCCGTCCGTTGTTGATCATCTCGGTCATCGCGAGATTGAGATCGGAGAGCTGGATCGGCGCGTCGTCGGACGTCTGGCGCGCCTGCACGGTCTCGATGAAGCCGCAGAGCACTTCCACGGCAAGTATCTCGAGTTTTTTCTGCTCTTCCGATCCTGCGACCGGGACGGCTTCACCGTCGGCCATATACGGATCTCCTTCTCCCGCACAGGATTGCGGCCGGCGCCGCCGGCGTCAAGTGATGCCGCACCGCAACATGCAAAGCCGCCGGGAATCAGGGAACGCGCGCGCACCAGCGCCGCCAGAGGGCGCGGTAGAGCCGCTCGTAGTCGCGCGCATGGCGGCCGAGATCGCAGAGTGCCGATGCCTGGACCCGCGCACGCAGCCCGGCGCGGTCCTGCCCTGCGGCAACGGCGGCAAGTTCCGCGGCGCGTTCGGCATACCCGGCCTCGTCGCCGGCCGTCCATTCCGGCCGGCCAATCCGCGCGAGCACGGCCGCCGCCCAGCGCGACATGACCGTGCGCCCGGCCAGCGCCACGACAGGCACGCCCATCCACAGGGATTCGAACGTGGTCGTCGCGCCGTTGAACGGCGTGGTGTCGAGCGAGATGTCGATCCGGCCGTAGAACGAAAGATGCGCCGCCATGCCGAGATCGCCGCGATCGAAGATCAGGCGCTCGGGCGCCACGCCAAGTGCCGCGAACCTGCCGGCAAGTTCCTCGCGCATCGCCGGATCGTCGTAGCGGCGCGCGGACTTGAGCCGCAGCCGGGCGGTGGGCACGGCGCGCAGTGCCGCGGCCCACAGCGCGAAGGTGCGGCGCGAGAATTTCGAAGGATGGTTGGCCGAGCCGAACGTCACGTAGCCGTTGGCGACCGCCGGCGGAACCGCGACGGGCGGGGCAAGATCGAGCGGCGGATGGACGTACATGCTGCGCAGGCGGAAGGGCCGCTCGGCGAAGTGGTCGTCGCCGCCCGCCGCCATCACCGGATCGAGAACGAAGGCGTCGAACGCGTCGGAACCTGTCGACGACGAATCGTAGATCGATACCTGCACGGGTGCCGGCCGGTGCAGCGCGATGCCCAGACGGTTCTCGTCGAAATGCGCCGCGGACACGACCAGCACGTCGATGCCGTCGTCGCGGATGCGCCGCGCCACGGCCGCGTCGTCGTGTCCGACGGTCGAGAACCAGCCGTCGGCAAGCTCGCGGAACTTGTGCGTGACCGCATCGACCCGCCGGTCCTCGGCATAGGCGAAGACCTCGAAGTTCCGCCGGTCGCGGAAGGCGAAAAGCGCCTCCATCGTCCGGGCGACGGAATGGAACCTGAAATCGGACGAGACGTAGCCGATCCGCAGGCGGCGCCCGGGATCGCGGACATTCGCATGGCGCGCGACGGGTGCTTCCGGCGCGCATTCGGCGACCCGCCGCCGGTTCTCGTCGCGCACCGTCTGCGGGTCGATCCCGTCGGCATAGGCCATCGCCAGCAGATAGGCCTTCCAGCACAGGTCGCGGCCCGCCCCGACGCTGTTGGCCAGCGCCTGCCGGAAGGCGGCGACCGATTCCTCGGGCCGTGCCAGGCCCAGCAGCGACTGCCCGAGTTCGTAGAATGGCTGCGCCTGGTCGGGCATCACGGTCGTCAGCGAACGCCAGATATCCGCCGCGAGCGCATACCTGTCCGTCGCGCGCAGCGCATGCCCGAGCCCTGCCGCAAGCTTCAGGTTCGACGGATCGCGCGCGAACGCGGCGTTCAGCATCATGCAGGCGCGTTCGCCTTCGCCGGCCTCGGTCAGATAGAGGCCGTAATCGTAGAGCACGTCCGGATCGGACGGACGAAGCCGCAGGACGCGGTCGTAGAGCATGCCGGCCGTCGCGAGGTCGCCCGCGTTGCGGGCACCGTTGGCGGCGTCGAGGAGCGCTTCGAACGCGTCTTCCGGACCCGGCTCAGCCATCGCTTGCGCCGACCCGCACGCTCACAGCCAGTCGGCTTTCTTGAACCGGTGGTAGAGATAGGCGCAGATGCACACGATCGCGCCGACGACGACGTAGTAGCCGAACTCCGTCTTCAACTCGGGCATGTTCTCGAAATTCATGCCGTAGATGCCGGCGATCGCGGTGGGCACCGCAAGGATCGCGGCCCAAGCCGCCAGTTTCTTCGTCACTTCGTTCTGGCTTGCGGAAGCGAGCATCATCGCGGCGTCGAAGGCCGAGGCGAGCGATTCGCGCAGGTTGTCGATCGACTCGTTCACCTGCAGCACGTGGTCGTAGACGTCGTGGTAATAGGGCCGCATCTCGGCATCGATGATCGGCAGGTTGTACCGCTCGAGCCGCGCGCAGACCTCGAGCATCGGCGACACCGACCTGCGGAACCCGAGCAGCTCGCGGCGAAGCTGGTAGAGCCGGTTGACCTCCTCGGACGTGAAGCTCTTCGAGATGATATGGCTCTCGATCTCGGCGACCTCTTCGGCGATCGTGTCGATCACCGGGAAGAAGTTGTCGGCGACGAAGTCCATGATCGCGTAGATCACGTAGCCGGCCCCGCGCGCGAACATCGCGGCCTCGCGCTCGCAGCGCGCGCGCACGTCGCCGTAGGAGGCCGAAGGCCCGTGGCGCACCGCGATCACGTAGCCGCGGCCGGCGAAGACGTGCGTCTCGCCGAAGACGATGCAGGCGTCCTTCACCTGGGCGGTGCGCAGCACCATGAACAGCGCCTCGCCGTAGAGATCGATCTTCGGGCGCTGGTGCGAGCGGTTGGCGTCCTCGACCGCCAGCGGATGCAGGCCGAAACGGTCCTGCACGTGCGCGAGGATCTCCATCGACGGCTCGTGCAGGCCGATCCAGACGAACTCGCCCTCGGTCAGCGCCGCCGGGCCGGCATCCTCGAGCGGGATGTCGCGCACGCGCGTCCCGTTGCGGTAGACCGCACTGGCCACCACCATCGGCGTTTCGTACTCGTTGCGCAGTTCCGAAAATGCCATGTCCCGCCCCGTCGTCCGTCATCATGCCAACGGAACCGACATCCGTCGACTCCGGCCGTTCGCGCCGAAAATCGCCGCCGGCCGGCGACGATCTGCAATATACTCGGGGCGCCGCGCTGCGGCCGACGTCACCGGTGGGGCCAGGCTACGGAATGATCCTTTCGGACAGCGAGATCGCCCGATACCGGGACGACGGCTACGTCGTGCCGGCGCTTCGCGTTCCGGACGCGCGCGTCGCCGCGCTGCGCGCCACGCTCGACCGGCTGATCGCCGAGAACCCGGGCGTCCGGCCCGAACGGCTGGTCAGCGCGCATATCGAAGGCAGGAACGCCGAAGGCGTGCGGGGCAGCGCCGACTTCCTCGATCTCGCGCGCGATCCCGCGATCGTGGCGGCGGTGGCGCAGCTGATCGGTCCGGACGTGATCCTGTGGGGCTGCCAGATCTTCTGCAAGCCGGGTGGCGACGGCATGGAAGTGCCTTGGCACCAGGACGGCCACTATTGGCCGATCCGCCCGCTCGCGACCTGCACCGTGTGGATCGCCCTCGACGAATCGAAGGTCGCCAACGGATGCCTGCGCGTCATTCCGGGCTCGCATCGCAAGCGCGAACTGCTCGACCACATGCGCGAGGACCGCACCGATCTGGTGCTCAACCGGCGCGCGGTCCCCGGCTCGTTCGACGAGGGAGCGGCCGCCGACATCGAGCTCGAACCGGGCCAGGTGTCGATGCACGACGTGTACCTGATCCACGGGTCGAACCCGAACCGGTCGCCGCACCGGCGCGCAGGCGTGGCGATCCGCTACATGCCCGCCTCGTCGCTGTTCGACCGCACGCTGATGGAGCCGGG
>JBIKWI010000163.1:0-7893 GCA_044356395.1 Tagaea sp.
CGGGTCGAGTTTCATCCGCTCGCAGGCGCGTATGAGTATTGGAGCAAAAAGGAGGATGACTGTAGCGTTTGGCAGGAACGCGCATGTTGGAATGGTTGCCGACGCAAAAGCCAACAACAGGCGTGAACCACTGCCATTTGCGAACCGCACGAGAATAAGCCCTAGACGCTCGAACAGCCCTGTTGGCGTCAGGATGCGGATAAGGATCATGCCCCCGAAGAGGAGGCACAAGGTCGGTGCTGCTGCGCTCGCGCCTGATCTCAAATCGGATGGATCAAGAATTCCAGCCGCGAGGACTGCTGCGACCGCGAGCATACCGCCTACAGCAAGATCGATGACGTCGAACAACAGAGCAAGAATCAAGACCAGAAATATTGAAAGAGAAAGCGCCGCATGAAATTCGACCGGGATCATTTTCTTCTTTGGCTCTCTGACCGTGCCACGGCCTGACGGGTCAGGATCATCAAATGATTGCCGTCACTTGTGACAATAAAGCTCATGATAGTTAAGTGTGTTCAACCGAATCGGCTTCACCCGAATTGACAAATCAAATCCGCTTTATTCACCCTCACAATTAGCAGAACGAATTTCATTTTTGCCAAAATATGCGTTCAATCTCGCATCAATACTGAACCAAATAGTGTTCATTTTCCTGATGATGTCGCGTGATCTTGACCCTTTATTCGGGTCCAAAGGTTAAGCGAGAATTGGGCACATTTTCTCGATGAGAGGAATGTGCGGGGAGTTGAAAAAGGCGTTGCCGCTTCAGGCAGGACTCAGCCCGCCAGAACGGGCTCGCCGACGATCTGGGTGCGATGCATCAGTCGGCGCAACTTCTCGTCGAAGGCGTCGCGGCGGTGCATGACGCAGCGGTTATCCCACATCACGAGGTCGCCTGCGCGCCACTTCTGATACCAAGCGAAGCGCTCCTGGGTGGCGTGGGCCCATACGGCGTTTAAAAGTTTCTCACTTTCCTCGACCGGCAGGCCGTGAATATAGGCGCCGGGGCGGCGGCCGAGGAACAGTGCCTTGCGTTTCGTCACGGGGTGCAGGCGGACGAGGGGATGTACGGCGCCCGGCGTCTGGCGGACGTCGATGGTGCGCTGGAATCCCTTGCGCAACTCGCCGGCCGAGTTTCGGCTGGAATCATGGATGCAGCTCTTGCCTTCGATCGCGCGCTTGAGTTCGGCCGGCAGCGTTTCGTAGGCGGTGTGCATGTTGAGGAAGCCGGTGTTGCCGCCGTCAGGCGGCACTTCGAGCGCATAGAGCAGCGAGGCGCGCGGCGGCAGCGAGTTGTAAGACATGTCGGTGTGCCAGACGAGTTCGTAGGAGCCCAGGCTGCCCACGGCCTTGCCGTCCTCCTTGATACTGGCTATCACCGCGACCCACTCGGCTGCCTCAGGCGCGACGCCGGAGTTGGCGCGGTCCAGGCTCGGCGTCGCAATCGGCACCCGATCAAGCTCGCCAAAGCGGGCGCTGAATTTCATCAAGGTGGGGTCGTCGAGTTTCTGGCCCGAGAAGCGCAGGACGAGATGCTCGCTCCATGCGTCAACGATGCGGGCAAATTCCGTGTCACCGATGGGCTTTGACAGGCTGACACCATGGATGTCGGCGGCCAGTGCGCCGCCACTCGGCTGAATCCAGAGCTCACTCACGGCAGGCCTCCCGGACCGAAGTCGTGTGGCCCGACACTTCCCAGACGAACCTTCCAGAATGCCTAAACTCTGACATGTCCGCCGTCAGCATCTATAGGACAGACTGAGCAGTTTGCGTATCAGTGAGTTTTTGGCAAATCGTCACTGGCCTGACCGAGTTTTTGAACCGAATTGAATTTGACGTCTCGGTGGTTTCACACCTTGCGAGCTTCGAACCGGATAGTTAAATATTTTCAGCTCCTTACCTAAATGATCGAGCTTTGCATGTCTCCCGCCAAAGGTTCTCACCTACATCCACTACGGCACGCCAACGACGACGAAAGTGAGAACCCGAAAATTCGATTTGCGAATGGACCTAAGTTTGGGGCAGGACAAATGTGCCCAATTTTCGCTTAACCTTTGGAGTCATTTAAGGGGTCAGGATCAGGTCACCGGGACCCGTGGCAATCGAACGCCTCCGCGAACATCCCACACCTAGAGGCGCAGCGGTCTGACCAGACGTCAAAATCGCCATTCAATCCGGAAGGAGCCGCTTAATTGTCGGCTGCGCGCTTCGTAATGCCGCTAAAACATCGGGGTCGAACATCTCTGGCTTCATGCGGTCGTCCCCCTCGCATAACCGTCGGATTACTTCTTCATGAGGCATCGATGGCTTGTATGAGCGCCTCTCCCACAGCGCCGAATAGACATCGGCAGCCGCGACGATTCGGGAAGGAAGGCTCACTGTCTTGCCAACAAGCTTATCCGGGTATCCAGAGCCATCGTGACCTGACCGGGCTTTTTGAGCCACTCGAACCGATCCTCGCGATGCAGTAGTCTCACATTCGGCTTGGTTCAAAAGCTCGGTCGGGTCAAGTTCGTCCACACACGCCTTAAGGCATTATGGCGAGAACATGAGCAAGAAAATTGAACTGTCTGACCTGCGCAGCCAACGCTGGTTCGGGGCCGTGGGCCAACCTGGCAACCACAAGTCCTATCGCACGAAGCAGATGGGTTTCAGCAGCGAGGATTTCCAGAAGAAGCCGGTGATCGGCATCCTTAGTACGTGGTCCGATCTCAACAGTTGCCATACCCATTTTCCGCAGCGCATCGAGGAGATCAAGCGAGGCGTATGGCAGGCCGGCGGCTTCCCGGTCGTGATGCCCACACTCAGTGTCGGCGAGACGTTCGTGCGCCCGAGCACGCTGATCTACCGTAACCTGCTGTCGATCGACGCCGAAGAGATCCTGCGCTCGCACCCGATCGACGGCGTTGTGCTGCTCGGCGGCTGCGACAAGACGACGCCGGGTCTGGCCATGGGGGCGGCGTCGATGAACATCCCGGCGATCTTTGTGCCTGCTGGCGCCATGCTGCGCGGCAACTGGCGCGGCCAGACCCTTGGCAGTGGTTCGAGCACCTGGAAGGCGCTTGCGGACTTCCGCGCCGGCAAGATCGACGAGCCGACATGGCGCAGCTTCGGCGAGGGCACATCACGCTCGCCGGGCACTTGCAATGTAATGGGCACCGCCTCGACGATGACGAGCCTCGTCGACGTGCTTGGCCTGACGCTACCGGGCGCAAGCTCGATCCCGGCAGTCGATTCCCGACATTCGCAGATGGCCTCCCTGTCGGGCCGGCGGATCGTCGAGATGGTGTGGGAAGACCTGCGCCCGAAGAGCTTCATTACAGCGAAAAGTTTCCGCAACGCCGTCATTGCCGACATGGCGCTGTCGGGTTCGACGAACTCTCTCATCCACCTCGTCGCGATGGCGCGCCGGCTCGGGCTCGAACTGTCACTCGATGATTTCGCGGTGGCCAGCGAGACCGTACCCGTCATCTGCAATCTGCAGCCCAGCGGCAAGTATCTGATGGAGGATTTCTACTACGCGGGGGGGCTGCAGGCCCTGCTGTCACGCCTTAAGGACCATCTCGACCTTTCCTGTATGACCGTGAACGGCCAGACATTGGGCAGCAATATCGTCGACGCACAGGTCTACGACGACGACGTCATCCGACCCGTCACGAATCCCGTGTATGCCAGCGGCGGTCTCGTCGTGCTGCGCGGAAATCTGGCGCCGCGCGGTGCGGTCCTGAAGCGCGCGGCGGCCGATCCCAAGCTGTTGCAGCACATCGGCCCTGCGGTCGTGTTCAAGAACTTCAATGACATGCTCGCCCGGGTCGACGATCCGGATCTGCCGGTCACGCCCGACAGCGTACTCGTGCTGCAGGACGGCGGTCCGGTCGGTGGTCCCGGCATGCCGGAGTGGGGCATGTTGCCGATCCCGAAGAAGCTGCTGGAGCAGGGCGTGCGCGATATGGTGCGCATTTCCGACGCGCGCATGAGCGGGACGAGCTACGGCACCTGCGTGCTGCATGTTTGCCCCGAAAGCCGCGTAGGCGGGCTGCTTGGGCTGGTGCGCGATGGCGATCCGATCCGGCTGGATACGAAAGCGCGCACGCTCGACCTGCTGGTCGATGCGGCGGAGATCGAGGCCCGTCGCAAGGTCTGGGTCGCCCCGCCGCCGCACTACGAGCGCGGGTACGGTGCGCTGTTCTCCGAGCACGTGCTGCAGGCCGACGAAGGCTGCGATCTCGATTTCCTCGCGCGCCCCGGCGAAATTCCGGATCCAGAGGCCCGCTTTTCCTGATCGCGCGGACGAAACGTTACACGCGCTGGACGTCGACCCATTTGCCGAGCTTCGTCGAGGCAAGGCACGCTTCGACGAAAGCGAGGCCGTCGGCGCCTTCTTCGACCATCGGTACGCTCGAATAAAGCGGATCGGGTGTCACGCCGGTTCGGCGCGCGGCGACGAGTTCGGCGAAGTCGCGATAGAGATTCGCGAATGCTTCAAAGAACGCTTCCGGATGGCCGGCGGGAATGCGCGCGGCAGCGCGGGCGAGGGGATGCAGCGTCGGCAGGCCGCGCGTACGGATCTCGGCCGGGCGGGCGTTTCGCATGAAGCGCAATTCGTTTGCCGTGGCCTGGTTCCAGGAAATGCCGCCGGCCTCGCCGTAGGCTTCGATCGACAGCGCGTTCTCGGCGCCCGTCGCCGCCTTGGTGACGAAGAGTGCACCGCGCGCCCCGCCTTCGAGGCGGACGATCACCGATGCCGTGTCGTGCGCGGTGCGGCCCGGGATGACCGCCCCGACATCGGCAAGCACCGCCTCGATCCGCCGGCCCGCGATGTAGCCAACAAGCTGGTGAACGTGCGTGCCGATATCGCCGAGCACGTGGCTGAGGCCGCCGCGCGCCGGATCAAGCCGCCAGCGCAACCGGTCGGATATCTGTTCCGGATGGTCCTCGACGCGCGTGCCGAGCGAGCCCTGGACGTAGGATGCATGGACCACGCGAAGCGGACCGATCTCGCCGGCGGCGATGGCGGCGCGCGCCTCGCGGACCATCGGATAGCCCGAGTAGTTGTGCGTGACGCAGAGCAGGCGCTTGCGTGCCTTGGCGCGCGCGACAAGATCGAGCGACGAGGCAAGATCGTTGGTCAGCGGCTTGTCGCAGATCACGTCGAGCCCGGCGTCGAGTGCGAGTGCGGCGTAGCCGTGGTGACTGTCGTTCGGCGTCATGATGGCGACAGCATCTATTCCATCGGATCGTGCGGCCTCGCCGGCAATCATCGCCGCCACGCCTTCGTAGCCGCGCGGCAGACCGAGGCGGGCGGCCTCCGAGAGCGCCTTTTCCTTGTTCGATGACAGCGCACCGGCGACGATGTCGAAGCACTCGTCTAGGCGTGCCGCCACGCGATGGACGGGTCCGATCAATGCGCCACCGCCACCACCGATAAGGCCCAGGCGCACTCGACGTCCGAGTTTCGCTAGTGCAGGTGTCGACATCTTCAGTCCTCTCAGCGCAGGCCGGCGTTCACGAGAAGCATCTGCTTGGTGATCATCCGGCTATCGTCGGCGGCGAGGAAAAGAGCGGCAGCGGCGACATCGCGCTCGCGCACCATTTCGGGGATGCATTGCTGCGCGAGGATGCCTGCGGTCGATTCCGGCGTGTGCCAGAGCCGCATCTGCCGTTCGGTCATCACGGCACCCGGGGCAAGCGCATTTACGCGGATGCGATCAGGGCCGAGCTGGCGCGCGAGCGAATTCGTCAGACCGACGATGCCCGCTTTCGCGGCACTGTAGGCTTGGAGGTCTGCGATGCCGCCGATCCATGCACCGGAACTGACATTGACGATGGAGCCACCGCCCGCCGCGCGCATCTGCGGGGCGACGGCCTGTGCGGCGAAGAAGTGCGGCCGCAGGTTGATGTCGATCGAGCGATCGAAGCTTTCGGGGGTCACATCGGCAAAAGCCTGGCGTGAATCATTGGCCGCGTTGTTGATCAGGATCGTCGCGTTCCCAAGGCGCTTTCCAACCGCGCCAATGGCGGCCTGGAATGCGGCGATGTCGGTCAGGTCGCAATGCGTATAGGCCGGCGCGGTGTGTCCTGCCGCTGCAATGTCATGCACGAGATTCGCGGCCGGCTCGTCCTGAATGTCGAAGAATGCGACGTGCGCGCCGTTCGCCGCGAAGGCCCGTACGATCGCCTCGCCAATGCCCGTAGCACCGCCGGTGATGATCGCCACTCGCCCTACAAGGCTAGGATACCGCGCATCGTTGCCTAGGGGATTGTCTCGCTGGTTCAGCACGAACAAGGCTTAAATTCGGCCAAAAGAGCTGTCAACAAGATAGACCGTCATTCTGCAACGTCACACTATTAGTGCACCCGTGCCCGGATCGAAAAGGCAGACGCGGCGCATGTCGAGGGCGAAACGACCGCGGTCGCCAGGCTGCAGCCGCACATCGGGCGACACGCGTGCGAGCGCACGCTCGCCGCCGAGACGCGCGAGCACGATTGTCTCGGCGCCGGTCGGTTCGGTCATCTCGACGGGCAGTTCGAGGGTGACACGTTCTCCGCCGTGCCCGAACCGGCGATCTTCCTCCGCGATGCATTCGGGCCGCAGGCCAAGGACGACTTCGCGGCCGGCCTGCGCGGCAAATGCAGCGGGCAACGGCAGCGACACGGCCGTCTCTCCTTGGCCAACCACTGCACGCACACCGCCGGCGGCGGCCTCGATGCGCGCGGGCAGCGTGTTCATCGGAGGCGCTCCCATGAAGCGCGCCACGAACAGGTTGGCCGGCCGGTTGTAGACCGTATCGGGGTCGGCGAATTGCTGGATCTCGCCCTGGTGCATCACGGCGATACGGGTCGCCATCGTCATTGCCTCGATCTGATCGTGGGTGACGTAGACATTGGTCGAGCGGATGCGCTGGTGGAGTTGTTTGATCTCCATGCGCATCTCGACACGCAGCTTTGCATCGAGATTCGAGAGCGGTTCGTCGAACAGGAACAGAAGCGGATCGCGCACCAGCGCACGGCCCATCGCGACGCGCTGGCGTTGACCGCCTGAGAGTTGCGAGGGCTTGCGATCGAGCAGTTTCTCGATCTGGAGGAGGGCGGCCACCCTCGTAACGGCTGCTTCGCGCTCACGCTTCGCTACGTTGCGGCACTCCAGGCCGAAAGTGATGTTCTGGCGCACCGTCATCGACGGATAGAGGGCGTAAGTCTGGAACACCATGGCGATATTCCGGTCCTTGGGCGCCACGTTGTTGACGACCCGGCCACCGATCTCGATCGTGCCGCCGGTCGGAGGCTCCAGACCGGCGATGATGTTGAGCAACGTCGACTTGCCGCAGCCCGACGGGCCGACCAGTACGGTGAACTCGCCGTTCTCGATTTCCATGTCGATGCCCTTGAGCACGGGCATCGCTCCGAATGACTTGGTAATACCGCTGAGGCTGAGCGCCGACATGGGAAACTCCTACTTCACCGCGCCGGCCGTTAGCCCGCGCAGGAAATATTTTCCGCCAAACAGATAGACGAGCAATGTCGGCAGTGCTGCGATGACGACAGCAGCGCTCTGAACGCCGTATTGGGGAACGTCGGCGATGGCCGCGTTGAGCCCGATGAGCGCAGCCGTCACCGGTTGCTGGTCACCAGTCGTGAAGGTCACACCATAGAGGAACTCGTTCCAGATATGGGTGAACTGCCAGATCACCGTCACGATCAGGATCGGCGGCGAGAGCGGCAGTACGATCCTGAAGAAGGTACGGAAGAATCCTGCCCCGTCGATGCGGGCGGCCTTCATCAGGTCCTGCGGAATGGAGACGTAGTAGTTGCGGCAGAACAGCGTGGTGAAGCTCATGCCCTGAATGGTATGGATCACCACGAGCCCCGTCAGCGTGTTGATGAGGCCGATGT
>JBIKWI010000025.1:0-26641 GCA_044356395.1 Tagaea sp.
CGCGTCGCCCTGATAGAGCCGGACGTTGCGCAGGCTCCGCATCTCGATGTGCTGGAGTGCCGAAACCATCCCGTTGACGAACGGCTCGGCCCCGACCAGCGCCACGTCGGGATTGCTCACCGCCTGGTGGGCGAGATGCTCGCCGCCGCCGAAGCCGATCTCCAGCCACACCGCGCGCGGCGCGAAACCGAACAGGGCCGGGATGTCGAACATGGCACCCGGTGCCGGCTTGCCGATCGACAGGCCGGGAAGCCGGCCTTCGATCAGCGTCTGCTGGTTGGGCTTGAGCTTGCGCCCGCGCCGCCGGCCGTAGGAATGGAGAAGGCGCCGGGGTTCGCCCTGCGCCTCGCCATTTCCGGTCTCGTCCGAAGGCGCGCTCAACGCGCGCCGAAGGCCGAGCGCAGTTCCTTGACCAGATCCGTGCGCTCCCACGAGAAGCCGCCGTCCTTCTCCGGCTTGCGGCCGAAATGGCCGTAGCTGGACGTGCGGCGGTAGATCGGGCGGTTGAGGCCCAGATGCTCGCGGATGCCGCGCGGGGTGAGGTTCACGAGTTCCTGCAGGACCTTCGAGAGCTTGTTCTCGTCCGCCTGTCCGGTGTTGTCGGTGTTGACGTAGACCGACA
The DNA here is from genome assembly GCA_044356395.1 of Tagaea sp. Taxonomy (GTDB): domain Bacteria; phylum Pseudomonadota; class Alphaproteobacteria; order CACIAM-22H2; family CACIAM-22H2; genus Tagaea. Next base: position 623 of record JBIKWI010000025.1, read on the forward strand.
GGGGCTTCGCCACGCCGATGGCGTAGGAGAGCTGGATCGTGCAACGGTCGGCAAGGCCGGCCGCGACGACGTTCTTGGCAAGGTAGCGCGCCACATAGGCCGCCGAACGGTCGACCTTCGTCGGATCCTTGCCCGAGAAGGCGCCGCCGCCGTGCGGGGAAGCGCCGCCATACGTGTCGACGATGATCTTGCGCCCCGTGAGGCCGCAATCGCCGTCCGGGCCGCCGATGACGAAATTGCCGGTCGGGTTCACGTAGAACTCGGTCTCCGGAATGCGCCAGCCCTTGGGCAGCACCTTCTGCACGTAGGGGCGCACGATCTCGCGCACGTCGTCCTGGTCGACCTTTGGCGAATGCTGGGTCGACACGACGATCGCGGTCGCCTCGACCGGCTTGCCGTTCACGTAGCGCAGCGAGACCTGGCTCTTCGCGTCGGGCTCGAGATACTTCTCCTTGCCCGAATGGCGCGCTTCGGCCAGCAGCCGCAGGATGTTGTGCGAATACTGCAGCGGGGCCGGCATCAGCTCTTCGGTCTCGTTCGTCGCGTAGCCGAACATGATGCCCTGGTCGCCCGCACCCTCGTCCTTGTTGCCCTTCGCGTCGACGCCCATCGCGATGTCGGCCGACTGGCCGTGCAGCAGCACCTCGACCTTGGCCTTCTTCCAGTGGAAACCCTTCTGCTCGTAGCCGATCTCGCGCACGGCGCCGCGCGCGAGCGCCTCGACGACCTTGGCGTTGACCTTGCCGCCCTTGAGCATCGGGGCCTTCGGCCCGCACTTGCGCGAGTCGAGGCGGACCTCGCCGGCGATGACGATCCGGTTGGTCGTCACCAGCGTCTCGCAGGCGACGCGGGCATACGGATCGAGACCGAGGAAGGCGTCGACGACCGCGTCGGAAATGCGGTCGGAGACCTTGTCGGGATGGCCTTCGGACACGGACTCGCTGGTGAAGACGTACTCGCCCTTGCGCATGGGCTTACCTCCGGAAATGGGACATCTGGGGGGCGGAACGGGGACGGCCGCCGACTGTGGGCCCTTTTGAACGCGCCTGACCGTCCCGCCATTCCTTGGGGCGGTCGGGGCAGGCCCGAATGAAGGGGGTCTTGTGGCAAGGTTCGCCCCTGCCGTCAATATCGAACGGTTCAGCCCGCCATTCAGGACTTCTGCTTGGGCGGCCGGCCGCGCCGCGGCCGTGCGGTACCGCCGGGCTCCCCGTGGACGCGCGCGACGGCCCGGATCGTGTTGACCATCTGGAGGCGGATCTTGCGTTCCGGGATTTCGTAATAGGCGCGCACCAGCTCGATCGTCTCGCGCCGCGCCATCGGGTCGGCGCGGTAGACCGGGATCGGGCCTTCGGCGACACCATGGACATGCTTGCGGCCATACGACAGGACATCGGCCGGCATTTCCTCGAAGAAATACTGGACGCTGGTGTCGAGGACCCGGGCGGCTTCGAAAAGCCGGGAGGCGGACATGCGGTTTGTCCCGCGCTCGTTTTTCTGGATCTGCTGGAACGTCACGCCGAGAAGCTGGCCGATCTCCTGCTGGGACAGACCCAGCATCGTGCGCCGCTCGCGCAGCCGCTTGCCGACATGGATGTCGATGGGGTTGGGGCCCGGGGACGCGCGACCCCGTCGTCCACGACGACCCGCCGGGGTCGCCTTCTTCTTGTCAACCATGCGGCCGATGATCCGATCCGGAAATGGCGTTCCTGTGCGACTTTCTGCCTTTACGACTTTTTGCAATCGAGCCGCGGCCGCCTGGGAAAGCCGCGATCGGCAAGACTGCATACAATAACTATGTCCGAGCGTTCGAAAACCTTGCAACTATGCCGCCGATTGCCGCAATCGCCAATAGCAGCAAGAAAAGGGCTGCATTCCCAAGATGTGAAAACGTAGTTGCCATAATCGACCTCGGCAGGTCGGCATCGAGAATTCCCGTTTCGCCAAGCGCCAGCGCCGCGCGCGTCCGCCCATAGGGATCGACGACGGCCGAGATCCCGCCGCCGGCCGAGCGAACGAGGGCGAGCCCCTCCTCGACCGCGCGCAGGCGGGCGGCAGCGAAATGCTGGTAGGGGCCCGCGGACTGGCCGAACCACGAATCGTTCGTGAGGTTGAGCAGCATCTCGGCGCGCCCGTCGTCCGGCACGACCCGGCCGGGGAAGATGATCTCGTAGCAGATCAGCGGGCTGGCGAGCGGCAGGCCACGGATGGAGACGAGCTGCGGCCCCGGACCCGCGCTGAAATCGATGCCGCCCGGCACGATCCGGTCGATCGGCAGGATTTCGCGGAACGGGACATATTCGCCGAAGGGCACGAGATGGAACTTGTCGAATGTCGCGTGGATGACGCCGTCGCCATCCATCGCATGCAGCGAGTTCCATGCCCGGAGCGTGCCGTCGGCCGCACGCTCGAACCGCGGCGCTCCGGTGACGAGCATGCCGCCCGGAGGTACCGCGGCCGCGACCTGCAGGCGGCGCCGGGCGAGCGTCTCGTTGTCGCCCCAGATCGGAAAGGCGGTCGCCGTTTCGGACCAGATCGTATGGGTCCGCGTCTCGAAGCCCGGTGCCCGCGTCAGTTCGATGATCCGGCGCAGGTTCGCCTCGCGCGCCTCGGGATCCCATTTCAGCGCCTGCGGCACGTTGGGCTGGACAAGCCGCAGCCGCACGTCGGGGACAGTCTCGCTGCCCGCACCGGCCAGCCGATAGTTTCCCGCACCCCAGCCGGCGACGAGCAGGACCGCCGCGACCGATGTCGGCAGCCAGTGCCGCCGCCCGGCCGACGCGAGCGTCGCGGGCAGCGCGCAGACCAGCACGCTCAGCGCCGATAGGCCGTAGCCGCCGAACAGTGCGGCACTCTGGATCATCGGTACGCTTTCGACCCACATCGTGGCCGTCAGGTTCCACGGGAATCCGGTCAGTACATGCCCGCGCAGCCATTCCCCAAGCGCCCACGCGACCGCCAGCGCGCACACGCCGGCCACGCCCCGCGCCCGGCTCGCGCGCACGCCCAGCGTCGCCAGCCCGGCGAACGCGCCGAGCACGCCCGCCAGCCCGAAGACCGCGAACGGGATCATCCAGCCCACGCGCTGCCATTCGATCAGCAGCGCGTTGGCGACCCAGTACAGCCCGACCGAGAAGTGCCCGAAGCCGAACCACCAGCCGACGAGGAACGCGGCCAGTCCGGGTCGGCGCGCACTCGCGGCGGCACCTTCGATCAGCCAGACGAGACCCGAGAACCCGACGACCGCGAGCGGCAGCAGGTGAAGCGGCGGAAGGGCAAGAGCAGCACCCGCGCCGAGCAGGATCGCGACCGCGACCCGACGGCGGCCGGACAGCGCACGCACATGCGCCGCGATTTCGGGAAGACCCATCGCGCGCGGATGCCTAGCCGGACGGATCGTCGGACATGCGACGCGCTTCGATCCGGCGCGCCCGGAGCTTCTTGAGCCGGCGCGGATCGGCGTCGATCACCTCGAACTCGCAGCCCGCCGGATGCGTGACGATCTCGCCGCGGCCCGGCACCCGGCCCGACAGCGCCACGACGGCACCGCCGACCGTGTCGATGTCCGCATCGCGCGCGGCGTCGTCGAGCGAGATGCCGGTGTGCGCCTCGAACTCCTCGATCGGGACGCGCGCGTCGATCTGGTAGCTGCCGTCGGGCAGCTTCTGCAGGCGCGGCCGGTCGTCGACGTCGTGCTCGTCCTCGATGTCGCCGACGATCGCCTCGACGACGTCCTCGATGGTCACGAGGCCGTCGATGCCGCCGTATTCGTCCACGACGAGGGCGAGGTGCGTGCGGCTCTTGCGCATCTCGAGCAGCAGGTCGAGCACGCGCATCGACGGGGCCACGAACAGCACGCGGCGCAGGATATCGGCGATCTTGAAGGGGGTACCCGACTGCTGGATGCGCAGCACGTCCTTGACGTGGACGAAGCCCTGTACCTCGTCGAGCGTGTCGCGATAGACGGGGACACGGCTGTGCGCCTCGCGCACGAGGAACGCCACCAGCGCCTCGAGCCCGATACCCTGGTCCACCGCCACGATGTCGGCGCGCGGCACCATCACGTCGGCCGCCGAGACCTCGCGCAGCCGCAGCACGTTGGCGAGGATCGCGCGCTCGGCGGCACCCATCGGTTCGGCAGGCGCTTCGCCTTCCTCGATGATTTCCTCGATGGTGTCGCGCAGCTGCTCTTCGGCCGCACGGCCCTTCGGCCGCAGCATGTCGCGCAGGCGTCCGCGCAGCTTGTCTGCAAATGTCGTATCCGAGTCGTTCATGCCGCTCCCCGCACGCGATATGGATCCGCGACGCCCAGCCGGCGCAGCACGCGCCGTTCGCGCGCTTCCATGGCGAAGGCCTCGGCGTCCGTCTCGTGGTCGTAACCCAGCAGATGCAGCGTCCCGTGCACGACCAGATGGCGGACGTGCGCGCCGAGATCCTTGCGCTGCGCATGCGCCTCGCGCGCGCAGGTCTCGAACGCCAGTGCAACGTCGCCCAGCGTGCCGGCGGCGCCGGCGGGGAACGACAGCACGTTCGTCGGCTTGTCCTTGCCGCGGAATTCGCGGTTGAGCCGGCGCAACAGGGCGTCGTCGCCCAGTGCGAACGTCACCGTGCCGGCGTCGCGCCGCCCGTCGAGTGCGGCGCGAGCACCGCCGCGCACGAGGGATTCCGCCTGATGCAGGCGGCGGCGCCAGCGCGGGTCGAGGATGTCGACGCGGATGTTGGCGTTCATGGACGGCGCTTGTCCACGCCGGCACCGTCGCGCGCGTCATAGGCGTCGACGATCTTCGCGACCAGCGGATGGCGCACGACGTCGACGCTGGCGAATCGCACGAGCCCGATGCCCTTGACGCCGTCGAGCGCTTCCAGCGCGTCGGCAAGACCCGATCGTGTGCCCGCCGGCAGGTCGATCTGGCTCAAGTCGCCCGTCACGACCATGCGGCTGCCCTCGCCCAGACGCGTCAGGAACATCTTCATCTGCATGGGCGTGGTGTTCTGCGCCTCGTCGAGGATGGCGAAGGCGTTGGCGAGCGTGCGGCCGCGCATGAAGGCGAGCGGCGCGATCTCGATCTCGCCGGTGGCGAGGCGCTTGGTCACCTGCTCGCCCGGCAGCATGTCGTAGAGCGCGTCGTAGAGCGGACGCAGATACGGATCGACCTTCTCTCGAAGATCGCCCGGCAGGAATCCGAGCCGCTCGCCCGCCTCGACCGCCGGACGCGACAGGATGATGCGGTCGACCTTGCCGGAGGTGAGCGCGTCGACCGCCATCGCGACGGCAAGGTAGGTCTTGCCCGTACCCGCCGGGCCGATGCCGAAGACGAGTTCGTTGTGCTTGAGCGCCTTGAGATAGGCACCCTGGTTGGCCGTACGGGGAGCCACGCGCCGCTTGCGCGTCGTGATCGCGAGATCCTCGGCACCGAACAGGTCGAGCCCCGTCTCGCCGGTCGCGGGCGTGCAAAGGCGCACGGCCGCCTCGACCTCGCCGAGATCGACGGTCATGCCCTTGCGCAGCTTTCCGTAGAGCGCGGTCAGCGCGTCGCGCGCCGACTCGGCGGCCGAATGCGGCCCCTGTATCCGGACCTGGTTGCCCCGCGAGGCGATGTTCACGCCGAGCAGCTGCTCGATGCGCGCAAGGTGCCGGTCGTGCTCGCCGTAGAGCGGGGACAGAAGCGTCGTGTCGTCGAAGGCCAGGAGGATGGGACCGCTCAAGCCGACCGCCTTTCGCCGCCGTCGAGTTGCGAGTCGACGATCGTGCCGGACAGCGAATTGGGCGCGAGCGTCGTGATCTTCGTCGCAAGGACCCGACCGGCGAATCCGGCCGGCGCGAGCGCATGCACGGCCTGCAGCCAGGGCGTCTTGCCGGCGAGCTGGCCGGGATTGCGGCCCGGGCGCTCGTAGAGGACCGGAACGGTCCGGCCGAGCGTGGCCGCGTTGAACTCGTCCTGCTGGGCCTTCAGCAGCGCCTGCAGCTCGGCCAGACGCGCATCCTTGACCGGCTCGGGGACCTGACGCTCGATGAGGGCGGCGGGCGTGCCGGGGCGCGGGGAATACTTGAAGGAATAGGCTTGCGCGAACTTCACTTCGCGCACGAGGTCGAGCGTGCGCGCGAAATCGTCGTCGCTCTCGCCCGGAAAGCCGACGATGAAGTCGCTCGAGAACGCCAGGTCGCGCCGCGCCGCGCGCAGCCGCGCGACGATGCCGAGGAAGTGTCGGGCGGTGTGGCCCCGGTTCATGGCGTCGAGCACCGCGTCGGAGCCGGACTGCACGGGCAGGTGCAGGAACGGCATCAGCTTGGGTTCCTCGGCGTGTGCCGCGATCAGCCCGTCGTCCATGTCGCGCGGATGCGATGTCGTGTAGCGGATCCGTTCGAGCCCTTCGAGGCGCGCAAGCCGGCGCACGAGACTGCCGAGCCCTTCGCCGTCGCGGCCGTGCCAGGCGTTGACGTTCTGGCCCAGCAGCGTGATCTCGCGTGCACCCCCTTCCACGAGTGCCCGCGCCTCGCGCTCGATCGCGTCGGCATCGCGCGAGTATTCGGCACCGCGGGTATAGGGCACGACGCAGAAGGTGCAGAACTTGTCGCAGCCTTCCTGCACGGTCAGGAACGCCGCCGGCCCCTGGTTGGACGAAGGCGACGGCAGGTGGTCGAACTTCACGTCGACCGGAAAATCGGTATCGAGTGCGGCACCGGTACCGCGTGCGGCGCGCGCGACCAGTTCGGGCAGCCGGTGGTAGGCCTGCGGGCCGAGCACAACGTCGACATAGGGCGCGCGCGCGAGGATTTCGGCACCCTCGGCCTGCGCCACGCAGCCTGCGACGGCCAGCATCGTGCCATCGCGCTCCTTGAGCGGACGCAGCCGGCCGAGTTCGGAGAACACCTTTTCGGCGGCCTTCTCGCGGATGTGGCACGTATTGAGGATGACGAGATCGGCCCCTTCGGGGACATCGACCGGCGCATAGCCCAGCGGCGCCAGGACATCCGCCATGCGGGCGGAGTCGTAGACGTTCATCTGGCAGCCGTAAGTCTTGATGTGGAGTTTCTTCACGCGGTTCGGCGACCCATGGTGGAATCTATCACCCCGGCCCGGCGGCCTTCAAGCCGCCCCGGCCATGGGATGCAAGGGCCGCCGCGGGCGGCGTCTCGCGCCCGGCATTGGCCGCCGCCAGCGAATGCGCGATCACCCGTTCGCAGTGCTGCGCCAGATGCTTGCGGGACCCTGCCGCGGCCAGCGACGTCGGCGCGTGGAAGATCACCTCGACCCCGATCCGTCCGAGGCCGATGAGGGCCCACAGATGCGGCAGCAGCTCCATGTCGCCATACCAGGCCACGGCCGGCCGCAGGGCCCGGCACAGCGGCATGCCGTCGAGCCGCGTATAGGCGATCGTGACCGGCTGCACGACGACCGGCGGCCCGCCGGGGGCGGGTTCCGCAGCGGCAAAGAGCGCGCTCTTGAAGCGCTGCGCGCGGTTGCCGTCGCTGGTGGTCCCCTCGGCGAACAGCACGATGCTGCCGCCGGCCGCCAGACGCTGCTGCAGCGCATCGGCCTCCCGGCCGACCGCGCGCGCGCGCCTCGCGACGAAAACCGTGCGCTGAAGCCTTGCAAGCCAGCCGAAGAACGGCCAGCCCGCGATCTCGGTCTTCGCGACGAAGCTGACCTCGGCCAGCGCCGACAGCACGACGATGTCGAGATAGCTGACATGGTTGGCGACGAACAGTGTGGGCGAAACGCCGGCCGGCGTGCCGCTGACACGGATATCGAGGCCGAACAGGGACGCACAGCGCGCGTGATACCAGCGCGGCAGGGCGCGTGCCGCCGGCAGGTCGAGGGCGACGAACAGCGCCTGTACCGGCATCAGCGGCAGCGTCAGGGCCACGTAGATGCCGGCGCGGACAAAAGCCAGCGCACTCGACCCGATGTCGCCCAAAGCGCCTAGTCCGTCGACGCGCCGCCGACCTGGCGGCTGTAGTGCTTGAAGTACTTGTCGGTCACGGTATCGGTGACGACGAGGATGCAGACATCGATGGTGTTGAACTCGCGGTCGACGACGGCGCCTTCGCCGACGAAACCGCCGAGGCGCAGGTAACCCTTGATCAGCGGCGGCAGGGCCGCGATCGCGGTCCGCACGTCGAATGCCCGGATCGCGTCCGCGTGGCCGCCCGCACCCGCGGGCAGCGTGTCCATCGAGATGCGGTGCTGCGGCAGCGCCTGGACGCGCAAGGCCTCCGGCGCCAGATGGTTGTGGTGCAGATAGGAAAGGGTTGCCGCGTGGGCCGCCGGATCGGTTCCCGGCAGGCTCGCGCAGCCGAACATCAGCTTGATGTCGTGGGCGAAGACATAGGCCGCGATGCCCTTCCACAGAAGCTGCATCGTCGGGCGGTTGCGGTGCTCGACATCGACGCACGACCGCCCGAGTTCGAGATGTTCGCCCGGTATCGCGAGCAGGCGGGCGATGTCGAACTCTGTCGCCGTGTAGAAGCCGTCGTGGCGCTCGGCGACCGAGCGGCGCAGCAGCCGGTAGGTTCCGACGATCGAGCCGGGGCCCGCACCCTTGGCATGGTCGATGACCAGCATGTGGTCGCAGTACGTGTCGAACCTGTCCGAGTCGCGGCGCGTGGCGCGCGCGGCCGCCGACGGCCGGGCGCCGAGTTCGTCGTAGAAGACCCGGTAGCGCAGCGCCTGGGCGGCGTCGATGTCGGCGGCGTCGCGCGCCAGGCGCACTTCGAGATTGCCGGAGCGCAGGGCATCGCCGAAGCCCAGGAGATCCTGGGCCTGCGTCTTGGGAAGTGCCTGAGCGTTCATTGCGATCGTTCCTTCTTGTCTGGAGGATCGGACTCGCGGGCGCCGAGCGGAACGCCGAACAGTTCGAGACGATGGCCGACAAGCTCGTAGCCGAGCCGGCGGGCCACCTCGCGCTGGAGGCGTTCGATCTCTTCGTTGTGGAACTCGATCACCGTGCCGCTCTTGACGTCGATCAGGTGATCGTGATGCTCTTCGGGCGCTTCTTCATAGCGTGCGCGCCCGTCGCCGAAATCGAGTCGGGCGAGGATGTTCGCCTCCTCGAACAGCTTGACGGTCCGGTAGACCGTCGCGATCGAAATGCGCGGATCGATCGCTGCCGCACGCCGATAGACCTGCTCGACGTCCGGATGGTCCGCCGCTTCGGACAGGACGCGTGCGATGACGCGGCGCTGGCCGGTCATCTTCAGGCCCTTCTCGACGCAAAGCTGTTCGATTCGCTGCGGCATCGACATCGTGCTCCTTGATCCTTCCGGCATGTCGACCGCCCTCCTCGTACCCGGTACCCGACCCGCCGCAAGCGAATCGATCCCGCGAACCGATGGGAACGGTGTACGCGCATTATATTGCGGTGCGATGACGAGGCCAGTCCGGCATTGCCGGCTCCGTCGACGCCCCGGAACCGTCAGTCGTTGCCGCGACGGCGCTTGGACTTCGTGCCCAGACCCAGATCGCGCGCCAGCTGGCTGCGCTTCTTGGCGTAGTTCGGCGCCACCATCGGATAGTCCGGCGCCAATCCCCAGCGTTCGCGGTACTGTTCGGGCGACATGTTGTAGGCCGCCTTGAGGTGTCGCTTGAGCATCTTCAGCTTCTTGCCGTCCTCCAGACAGACGATGAAATCGTTCGTCACCGAGCGCTTGATCGGCACCGCCGGCTGCGGCCGCTCGACCGGTGCCGCCGTGGTCCCGACGGTCGACAGCGTCTGGTAGACTTGGCGGATCAGGCCGGGCAGGTCGTCCGTCGGCAGCGAGTTCTTCGAGACATGGGCCGCGACAATATTCGCAGTCAATGCGAGAACATCATTGGACTTGAAATCGGACATTTTCGTGTTCCTCGATAAATATAGTGCCGGCGCCGGCTGCCGCGCCCGGTGTATAGAAACATCGCGATTACTCGGCAAGCCGGAATAAAGGCAGTCGCCGAAAGAAAGTATTACTGGACTATATTAGCAGGTATTGCCGACATTGTCAGCGCCGCGACCCTTGATCCGGGGCCGCGCTGATAGTAGTCCGCTCGCCGGCCGACCAGTACGAAACCAAGCCCGGCATAGAGTGCGCGCGCGGCCGGATTATCCTCGCCGACCTCGAGGAAAAGTGCCCGCGCGCGCGGCACGCAGGCCGCCACCGCCACCACGAGGGCGCGCCCGATGCCGAGGCGCCTTGCATTGGCAAGCGTGCCGATACTGAGCAGCTCCGCCTCGTCGGCCGCGAGCCGGCCAATCGCGAAGCCTGCCGGCACGCCGTCGACCAGCGCCAGCAGCGCGAACACCCCGGGCGAGCGCAGCACCTCGCCCATCGCGTCGACCGACCAGCCGTCGGCGAACGTCTCGCGATGCAGGGCGGACAGGAGTTCGGCATAGGCCCGGTCGACCGGATGGATCTCGATCATGGCCGCTTGGGCGCCGTCGTCGCGGGCGGGTGGATATAGAGCGGCACCAGCCGGCCGACGGGTTCGGCCGTGCGTGCCAGTCGCGCGAGCGCGCGCGCGTCGGGAAGTGCAGGGCCTGCGGCGATCCGGGCCTGCTTGCCGGCGCTCGCCAACGCGGCTGCGAACTCCGCCGCGCGGTCGCCTGCGACAAGGAACGCGTCGCCTTCCGGTTCAAAGCCTACGGGAGATGCGGCAAACACCGTTTCGTCGTCGAGCGCCACGAACGCCTCGGCGCGCTTGGAATCGAGCGCGATCAGACGCCGCTCGCCCGCAAGCAGGGGTTCGAGCCCGGCGGCGATCGCGGCAAAGCTCGTGATGCCGACCAGCCGGGCGCCCGTGGCAAGACCCAGCCCCTGGGCGGCCGCAAGTCCGGCGCGCAGCCCCGTGAAGTGGCCGGGGCCGAGCGTCGTGGCGACGCGGGTCAGGGCCTGCGCCTCGATCCCGGCTTCGGCAAGAACCTCGCCGATCATCGGCAGCAGCGCTTCGGCGTGGCCGCGCGCCATCTCGACGCGCCGCCATGCAAGCACCTCGCCGTCGCGGGCCACGCACGCCGAGACGGCGGCAAAGGCGGTGTCGAAGGCGAGAATATTCATGCTAAAGAGGCCCCATGACGCTCGTCGCCATTGCCCCGCCGGACTACGAAGTCGCGATCGATCTGCGCTACGCGACACCGGCAAACTTCACCGGCAAGCCGGTCTATGCGCGTGCCGAAGCTTTCCTGCATGTCGATGCCGCGCGCCATCTGGCGCGCGCGATCGAGCTTGCCGCCGCACTCGGGCTGCGCTTCAAGATCTTCGACGCGTTCCGCCCGTCCGAGGCGCAGTGGAAGCTGTGGGATTTCCGGCCCGATCCCGACTTCCTCGCCGATCCGCGGCGCGGCTCGCCCCATTCGCGCGGCGTGGCGGTCGATCTCACGCTCGTCGACGCCGCGAGCGGCGCCGAACTCGACATGGGCACCGAGTTCGACGCCTTCAGCGAGCTTTCGTATCACGGCAGTACCGAGGTGGGCGTCGAGGCGCAGCGCAACCGGCACATGCTGCTCGGGCTCATGTCGGCGGCCGGCTGGGATTTCTATCGGCGCGAATGGTGGCACTATCAGCTCTTCGAATCGAGGCGCTATCCGGTGCTGTCCGACAGCGTGCTGACACCGGGCCTGATGGGTGCCGCCTGACGAAGGCGCATCCGGAGCGCGAATCGGGGGATGTAAGCTTGACCCGCCTTGCCGTAATCGTCAAAGGCTGGCCCCGCCTTTCCGAGACCTTCATCGCGCAGGAGTTGGTCGGACTCGAGGAGCGCGGCCTCGATCTCGAGCTGTGGTCGCTGCGCCATCCGACCGACACGCGCCGGCACGCCCTTGCCGGTGCGCTCAAGGCGAAGGTCAACTACCTGCCCGAATATCTATGGCGCGAACCGCTGCGCGTGCTTGCCGGCTGGCGGCGCGCCCGTCGCCTGCCGGGCTATGCGGCCGCGCGCGCAGCCTTTCTTGCCGACTGGCGGCGCGATCCCACGTCCAACCGCGGGCGGCGCTTCGGGCAGGCATGCGTGCTGGCCGCCGAGATGGGTTCGCAGACGGCCCATCTCTACGCGCATTTCGTCCACACGCCGGGTTCGGTCGCGCGCTATGCCGCTTCCATGCGCGGGCTCGGCTGGTCGGCTTCGGCGCACGCCAAGGACATCTGGACCACGCCCGATTGGGAGAAGCGCGAGAAGCTCGCCACGATGGCGTGGTGCACGACCTGCACCAAGGCCGGCTTCGACCATCTCGAAGCGCTCGGCCCCGGCAAGATGCGGCTCGTCTATCACGGGCTCGATTTCGCGCGCTGGCCCGATCCGCCGGCACGACCGCCGCGCGACGGGCGCGATCCGCGCGATCCGGTCGTCATCGTGTCGGTCGGAAGGCTGGTCGCCAAGAAGGGTTACGACGACCTGATCGCCGCCCTTGCCCGCGTCGGCACGTCGCGGGCGTGGCGCTTCGTGCATGTCGGCGGCGGTCCGCTGAAGGCATCGCTGGACGCGCAGGCGCGAGCCGCCGGCATCGCCGACCGGATCGAGTGGCGCGGGGCGCGCGACCAGGCCGATGTGCTGGCCACCTTGCGCGATGCAGACCTGTTCGTGCTGGCGAGCCGCATCGCCGCCGACGGCGACCGCGACGGCCTGCCCAACGTGCTGATGGAGGCGGCAAGCCAGGGGCTGGCACTGGTCGCGACCGACGTCGCCGCGATCCCCGAACTGGTCGGCCCCGCAAGCGGCGTGCTCGTCCCGCCGGGGGACGTTCCGGCCCTGGCGGCAGCGATCGACGGGCTGGTCGCGGACCCGGCAAGGCGGACCGCCCTCGGCACGGCCGCCAACGAACGCGTGCGGCGCGACTTTCCCTTCGCGCGCGGATTGGAGACCCTGTACGACTTGCTCGACGCATGCGTATCGCCGCCTATGCCCCGCTGAAGCCACCCGACCATCCGGTGCCCTCCGGCGACCGGCGCGTGGCACGGCTGCTCGACGCGGCCCTGAAACTCTCCGGCCACGAGGTCGAATGGGCCGGCACCCTGCGCAGCCGCGACGGCACGGGCGATCCGGCGCGCCAGGCGCGGCTGGCGAAGATCGGCGGCTATCTGGCCCGACGCCTCGTCCGGCGCTGGCGGGCTGGCCCGGCGCATGAGCGGCCCGATCTTTGGCTCACCTATCACCTCTATTACAAGGCACCCGACCATCTGGGGCCTGCGGTGTCGGACGCGCTGGGTATCCCGTACGTCGTCGTCGAGGCGTCGGTCGCCATGAAACGCGCCGGCGGTGCGTGGGACATCGGCCATCGCGCATTGCTGGCGGCCCTCGCACGCGCGGATGGCGTCATTTCGCTCAATCCGGGCGATGCCCCGGCGCTCGAACCGCATCTTTCGCCCACGGCGACGGGCGCGGTCCTGCCGCCCTTCCTCGACACACGACCCTATACGGCGGCCGCCGATTCGCGCGACATGCATCGCGACGCGTGGGCACGTCGTCTGAAGATCGACTCCGCGCGGCCCTGGCTGCTTGCCGTCGCCATGCAGCGCCACGGCGACAAGCTGCTTTCGTACAAGTTGCTCGCACAGGCACTCGGCCGGCTCGGCGACGACGACTGGCAGCTCGTCATCGTCGGCGACGGACCGGCGCGCGCCGAGGTGGCCGCGGCGTTCGCACCTCTGGGTCCGCGCGTCGTGCAGGCAGGCCAACTCGACGAGGCCTCGCTCGCCGGCCTGATGGCGGCAAGCGACCTGTTCGTCTGGCCGGCGATGAACGAAGCCTACGGCATGGCGATCCTCGAGGCGCAGGCAAGCGGCCTGCCCGTCATCGCGGGTGCCGGACCCGGCGTGGCCGCGATCGTGGACGACGGCGCGACCGGCCGGCTCGTCCCCGTCGGCGATGCCGGCGCTTTCACCGCCGCCGTGCGCGGACTGCTCGCCGATCCCGGTCTTCGCATGCGCTTGGCACGTCAGGCGGCCGAGAAGGTGGCGCGCACGCACGGACTTGCCGGGGCCGCAGCAAGGCTCGATGCCGTGCTTGCCGGCTGCAAGGCCCGACGCCGATGACCACATACATCGCCTTCATGCGCCACGGCCCGACCGCGTGGAACGCCGCCAAGCGCCTGCAGGGGCGCGCGGACATCGGAATCGCACCGCGGTCGCTCGCCTTCCTGAAGGCACGCCGCGTGCCGCGCGAGTTCGCGGACTGGCGCGTGCTGTGCTCGCCGCTGCAGCGCTGCCGGCAGACGGCCGAAGCGCTCGGCCTTGCCGCCGAGATCGATCCGCGTCTGGTCGAGATGGACTGGGGCGCCTACGAAGGCCGCATGATCGAGCAGCTGCGCGCCGAACAGGGCGAGACATTCGCGGCCAACGAGGCGCGCGGGCTCGACTTCACGCCGCCGCGCGGGGAATCGCCGCGCATGGTGCAGGCGCGCGTGCTGCCGCTGCTGGCCGAGATCGCCACGTCTGGCCGCTCCACGCTGTGCGTGACCCATCGCGGCGTGTTCCGCACGGTCTATGCCGCCGCGCGCGGCTGGGACATGACCGGCGATCCGCCGGACAAGCTCGATCTCTACGCGCTGCATGTGTTTGCACTCTCAGCCGACGGCACGCCGGCGGTCGACACGCTCAACCTGGCGCTGAAGCGGCGATGGCGAAAATCCTGATCCATGTCCAGCATCTGCTGGGAACCGGCCATGCGCGGCGCATGGCGTCGGTCGCCGCCGCCTGCGCCGATGCCGGCCACGACGTGACGCTGGCGACAGGCGGCATGCCGCTCGACCTTGCAGCCGGCGATGCGCGGTGCGTCCAGCTCCCGGCCCTGCGCGCGACCGACGCGACGTTCGCCACGCTCGTCGATGCAGACGGGCACGCGATCGACGAAAGCTGGCGCGCACACCGTCTCGACGCGACGCTGGCGCTGTTCGATTCCGTCCGGCCCGACCTGATGATCGTCGAGCTCTATCCGTTCGGCCGCTCGATGCTGCGCTTCGAGCTGGAGCCGCTGCTGGCGCGCGCCGCGCGCATCGCACGCCTGTGTTCGGTGCGCGACGTGCTGCAGCGCCCCGCTTCTCCGAAAGCCGAGGCACGCGTCGAATCGGCGCGGCGCTTCGACGGCATTCTCGTGCATGGCGATGAGGCGCTGCTTGCCCTCGCCGACAGCTGGCCCGAATGCGCGCGCCTCGGCGACCGGCTGCACTACACGGGCTACGTGGCCGGCGATCCGGGCATCCCGGCCGCCGCGCGCGACGAGATCGTCGTTTCGGTCGGCGGCGGGGCGGCGGGTGCCCGGCTGATCGCGACGGCGGTTGCGCTTGCCGGGCAGCGCGCGCATGCGGGCGAGCGCTGGCGCATCCGGACGGGCGAAGGCACGGCAGGCGTACACGCCGGAAATCCCCATGTTGTCGTCGAGTCCAACGCGCGCGACTTTCCCGACCTGCTGGCGAAGGCCCGCATCTCGGTGAGCCAGGCCGGCTACAATACCTGCGTCGACCTGCTGCGCGCCGGTTGCCGGGCCGTGCTGGTGCCGTTCGCGCAAGGCCGCGAGCGCGAGCAGACGATCCGGGCCGACGCGTTCGGCCGACTTGGCCGGGCGGCCGTCTGCCCGGAATCCGATCTTTCGGCCGAGACGCTGTCGGCCGCGATCGACGCCGCCCCGGTTCCGCCGGCGCATCGGATCGCTTGCGATGGAGCCCGGCAAACGGCGAAACTCCTCGCACGATGGCTATGATCCCGCCCCCGGCCGACTGGGCCGACCTCGACCGCATGCTCGACGCCTACGCCGCCGCCGGCCGGACGGCGACATGGTGGTGGCGCGACGACGACGCGACGGAGCCGACGCCCGCACTCGACCGTCTGCTGGCGCTGGCACCCGATCTGCCGCTGGTCCTGGCCGTGATCCCGGCACGCGCCAGGCCCGAACTGGCCGCACGGCTTGCGGACGCGCCGCTGGCACGCGTGTGCCTGCATGGCTGGAACCACTGGAACCATTCGCCGCCGGGCGAGCCGAAAGCCGAACTGGGTGCCCACCGGCCGACGGCGCTGGTGCTGGGCGAACTGGCGCGCGGCTGGATGCGGCTCACGCAGCTTTTCCCGAAGGCGATGACGCTGCTGGTCCCGCCGCACAACCGCATCGCGCCTGCCGTCGCCGCCGGCCTGCGCGGCGCAGGCATCCGCGCGCTGTCGACTTATGGCGCACGCAGGAACGTGCCCGCCGGCATCGCGCAGACGAACACGCACGCCGACATCATGGACTGGAACACGCGGGCCTTCCTCGGCGAGGGGCTCGCACTGGGTGCCGTCGTGGCGCACCTCAAAGCGCGTCTCGACCGGACGGCCGATCCCGACGAGGCGACGGGCGTGCTGAGCCACCATCTGGCGCACGACGAGGATGCGTGGCGGTTCCTCGGCACGCTGTTCGAGCGCCTCAAGGCGCATCGCGCGGCAAGGATTCTCGATCCGCAAGACATCTTCGTGACACCGGCATGAACCGGCTGGTCTATCCGCGCGGTGCCATCTACGGCGACTATGCGCGCGCGGCGGTCGGCCTTCTCTTCACCCTCGGGCCGGCGGCCGCGATCGGCCAATGGAGCTATGCCCACTGGCTGCTGCTGCCGCTTGCCGTCCTGTTCGCCGTATTCGCGATCCGCACCTGGAAGCGCGCCCGGACCGTCATCGAATGGGACGACAAGGGTCTCTCGATTTCGGGCGGCGGGCGGGCTAGTGTGCCGTGGGCGGACGTGGTTTCGCTGAAGCTCGCGTTCTACGCGACGGGCCGCGACCGCACGGGGGGCTGGATGCAACTGACGCTACGCGGCAACGGCGCGAAGGCGCATGCGGATTCGGGCGCGGAGAATTTCCCCGCGTTCGCCGCGCGCTGTGCGGCCGCCGCCCAGGCGAAAGGCCTCGATCTCGACGCCGCGACGCGCGCCAACCTCGCGTCGCTCGGCATCCGCCTTGCCGGGGAAACGGCATGAACCTGCTCGAGGTCCGCGACCTGGCGATCGATTTTCGCGTGCACAACACGCACGTGAAGGCGGTCGACGGCGTCGATTTCCGGGTGCGGCCCGGCACCACGGTCGCCATCGTCGGCGAGTCCGGGTCCGGCAAGACCGTGATCAGCCAGTCGGCACTCGGCATCCTGCCCAAGGTCGGCCGGATCAGCCGCGGCTCGATGCTGTTCCGCGACCGCGGGCAGGAGATCGACCTTGCGAAGCTCGATCCCGACGGGGCCGAGTTCCGCAAGCTGCGCGGCGGGCGCATCTCGATCATCTTCCAGGAACCGATGACCTCGCTGTCGCCGCTGCACACGGTCGGCGACCAGATCTCGGAAGCCGTGCGCCTGCACCAGTCGAACGACCCGAAGGTCGCCCTCGAGCTTGCCGAGGACATGCTGCGCCGCGTGGGCTTCCCCGATCCGGCGAAGGCGCTGCTCACCTATCCGTTCGAGCTTTCGGGCGGGCTTCGCCAGCGCGCGATGATCGCGATGGCGCTGGTTTGCCGGCCCGCCCTGCTGATCGCCGACGAGCCGACGACGGCACTCGACGTGACGATCCAGGCGCAGATCCTGAAGCTGCTGAAGGACCTGCAGCAGGATCTCGGCATGGCGATCCTGCTGATCACGCACGATCTGGGCGTGGTCGCCAACATGGCCGACGAGGTCGTCGTCATGTATCGCGGGCGCGTGATGGAATCGGGTACGCGCGAGGACATCTTCCGCAAGCCCGAGCATCCCTACCTGAAGGCCCTGCTTCACGCGGTCCCGCGCTTCGACATGAAGCCGGGCGAGAAGCTGGTGCCCTTGCGCGAGATCAAGACCGATCTCGGTTCGATGATGCGCAAGGGAACGGACGCGTCCAACGCGCGAATCGCCAACAAGGGGCCCGCTCCCGGTGCCGTCGACCGGCGCGCACCCGTACTTTCGGTGCGCAACCTCCGCAAGAGCTACACGATCCGCAAGTCGGGCTTCCTCGGGGCCGGCAAGCCGCAGTCGGTGCTGGCGGTCGATGACGTCAGCTTCGACGTGTTCCGCGGCGAGTGCCTGGGGCTTGTCGGCGAATCCGGCTGCGGCAAGACGACCGTGTCGAAGATGGTGATGCGCGCCCTCACCCCCGATTCCGGCAAGGTCGTGTTCGAGGGGCGCGACGTGCACGCGCTGGAGGGCGACGATCTTTTCGCCTACCGCCGGCAGGTCCAGTTCGTGTTCCAGGACCCCTTCGGTTCGCTCAATCCGCGCATGACGGTTTTCGACATCGTCTCCGAGCCGCTGGTCATCCACGCGGTCGGCGATGCCGCGTCGCGCCGTGCGACGGTCAGCGAGCTGATGCGCGTGGTCGGCCTCGACGACCGGGCGCTCAACCGCTATCCGCATTCTTTCTCCGGCGGCCAGCGCCAGCGCATCGGCATCGCGCGCGCGCTGGCTCTGGGTCCCGAACTGCTGCTGCTCGACGAGCCGGTCTCCGCACTCGACGTGTCGATCCAGGCGCAGGTGCTGAACCTGCTCAAGGATCTCAAGAAGGCGCTCGGCCTCACCTATGTTTTCGTCAGCCACAATCTCGCGGTCGTCGACTACATGGCCGACCGTATCGCTGTGATGTGCGCGGGCCGTCTGGTCGAGGTCGCCCCGCGCGAAGCGCTCTTCAAGGCGCCGATCCATCCCTATACGCAGGCCCTGCTCGCGGCGGTCCCCGAGCCCGACATCGACCGGCCGCTGGATCTCACCGCCCTGATGGAAGGCCGCGCCTCGATCCCGAGTGCGTGGCCCGCCCCCTTCACGATCGACGACGGCGCCGATGTCGGCTTCATCGACCTGGGCCAGGGACACTATGTCCGTGCCGCCATCGGCACGACGCCTTCGACATTGCGCGCCCGCGCGCGCCCGCGGGAGCTCGCATGAACGCATCGTTCCGTCTCCTCTCGGTCCTCGCGTTCGCCTGCATGGCCACGCTCGCAGCGGCGGCGCCCTACAAGGAAACGCCCTGGATGGAGGCCGACGTCGCCGCCGGCCGCTTCCCGCCGGTGGAAAAGCGCCTGCCCGCCGAGCCCCTGGTGCTGGCCCCCAAGCGCGCCGACTGGGTGCCGGGGCGCCACGGCGGCGAATTGCGTACGCTCGTCGGCCGCGCGCAGGACGTGCGGATGATGTCGGTTTTCGGCTATTCGCGGCTGGTCGGTTTCGATGCCGATCTCAAGCTGCGCCCCGACATCCTGCTGGCGGTCGACAACACGGACGACCGGATCTTCACGCTGCGGCTGCGGCCCGGCCATCGCTGGTCGGACGGACGGCCCTTCTCCTCCGAGGATTTCCGCTATTACTGGGAGGACGTGGCGAACAGCAAGGACCTGTCGCCCGGCGGCCCGCCCAAGGCGCTGATCGTCGACGGCAAGCCGCCGCAGGTGAGCTTCCCCGACGCGCACACGGTGCGCTACGCGTGGGACGCGCCCAACCCCGCGTTCCTGCCGGCCATCGCGGGACCGGCGCCGCTCGTGATCTACCGGCCTTCGCACTACATGAAGGGTTTCCACGCGCGCTACGCCGACCGCGAGACGCTGGCGCAGGCAGCACGGCGGGCCAACGCACGCAACTGGGCGCAGCTCCACAACCGGCTCGACAACCTCAACCGCAACGACAATCCCGACTTGCCCACGCTCGATCCGTGGGTCGTGCGCACCCGCGCACCGTCCGAGCGTTTCGTGTTCGAGCGCAACCCCTACTATCACCGCGTCGACGCCGAGGGCCGCCAGCTTCCCTACATCGACCGCGTCATCCTGAACGTGGCGGACGGCAAGATCCTGTCGGCCAAGACCGGCTCGGGCGAGGCGGACCTTCAGGCGCGCGGCCTCACCTTCGCGAACTACACGTTCCTGCGCCAGGCGGGCAAGCGCAACGAGTTCGAGACCGTGCTGTGGGACACGGCCAAGGGCGCGCAGATCGCGCTCTACCCCAATCTCAACGTCAACGACCCGGTCTGGCGCGCACTGATGCGCGACGTGCGTTTCCGGCGCGCGCTGTCGCTTGCCATCGACCGCAAGGAAGTGAACCAGGTCGTCTATTTCGGCCTCGCGATCGAGGGGGCCAACACGGTGCTGCCCGGCAGCCCCATCTACGACGCGGGCTACCGCAACGCCTGGCACCGCTTCGACCTTCGCGAAGCCAACCGGCTGCTCGACGAGATCGGCCTGACGGCGCGCGACTCGCGCGGCGTGCGCCTGATGCCGGACGGCCGCCCGCTCGAGATCGTCGTCGAGACCGCCGGCGAGGATGTCGAGCAGGTCGACGTGCTCGAGCTCGTCCACGATTCGTGGATGCGCGCGGGCGTGAAGCTCTTTTCCCGTCCGCAGCAGCGCGAGATCTTCCGCAACCGCATCTTCGCGGGCGAGACGAAGATGAGCGTCTGGTTCGGCATCGAGAACGCGGTGGCCACACCCGACTTCTCGCCCGAGGAGCTGGCGCCCGTCTCCCAGCAGGGCCTGCAGTGGCCCAAATGGGGGCAGCATTTCGAGACGGGCGGCACGGCGGGCGAAGCGGTCGACATGCCGGCGGCCAAGGAGCTGATGGCGCTCAACGACGCCTGGCGCAAGTCAGCGGGCGATGCGAAGCGCGCCGAGATCTGGCACCGGATGCTGGCGATCCACGCCGAGAACGTGTTCTCGATCGGCATCGTGGCGAACGTGCGCCAGCCGGTCGTCATCTCGAAGCGCCTGCGCAACGTGCCGCGCCAGGGTGTCTGGAACTGGGATCCGGGCGCCTTCTTCGGCATCCACCACATGGACGCGTTCTGGCTCGACGACCAGCCGCAGCCGCACACCGCTGCGGCCCCGCCGCGCTGACGTCAAGGCAAGGACAGCCAGAAGAATGTTCGCCTACCTCGTCCGCCGCATCCTCGTCATGGTGCCCACGCTGCTGGCCATCAGCGCGATCGTCTTCACGATCATCCAGCTGCCGCCGGGCGACTATCTTTCGACCCTGATCGCCGAGCTGCAGTCGCAGGGCGAGGCGGCCAGCCTCGAGCGCATCGAGTTCCTGCGCCAGCAGTACGGGCTCGACCGCTCGCCGGTCGAACAGTATTTCCACTGGCTCTTCGGCCTGCTGCATGGCGACCTGGGCTGGTCGTTCGAATACAACCTGCCCGTTTCGCACGTCATCGGCGACCGTCTCATCCTGTCTTTCCTCGTCGCGTTCGTGACCGTGCTCTTCACCTACGCGGTCGCCTTCCCGATCGGCATCTACTCGGCCACGCACCAGTATTCGTGGGGCGACTACGGGCTCACGCTGGTCGGCTTTCTGGGCCTTGCCACGCCGTCGTTCCTGCTGGCCCTCGTGATGCTGTATCTCGCGAACATCTGGTTCGGCACCTCGATCGGCGGGCTGATGGACCCCGAGTACATCGACCAGCCGATGAGCTGGGGCAAGTTCGTGTCGGTGCTCGAGCATCTGTGGATTCCGGTCATCGTCATAGGCACGTCGGGCACGGCAGCGATGATCCGCCGGCTGCGCGCCAACCTGCTCGACGAGTTGCAGAAGCAGTATGTCGTCACCGCGCGCGCCAAGGGCCTGCCGCCGCGCCGCGCGCTCCTCAAGTATCCGCTGCGCATGTCGCTCAATCCCTTCATCTCCGACATCGGCGACCTGCTGCCGCACATGATCTCGGGGGCGGCCATCGTGTCGGTGGTCATGTCGCTGCCGACCAACGGGCCCATGCTGCTGGCGGCCCTGCGCAGCCAGGACATGTATCTCGCCGGCTCGTTCCTGATGATCGAGGCGGTGCTGATCGTCGTAGGCGTGTTCCTGTCGGATCTGGCGCTCGCAGCGCTCGATCCGCGCATCCGGCTGCACGGGGGGGCCACGAAATGAGCGACACCCTGCCCCACTACGTGCGCCGCGAGCCGTTCGACGCCTACGACGGCGAGAAGACGGATCCGGCACTCGAGCACTACTACATGGCCACGCAGTGGAAGCTGATGTGGTGGAAGCTGAAGCGCCACAAGCTTGCCGTCTGGTCGGGCATTTTCCTGATCGCGATGTACGCGTCGATCCTGATCAGCGAGATGATCGCACCCTATGCCATCGGGACGCGCAACACGGATTTCATCTACGCGCCGCCACAGACCGTCCATCTGTGGCACGAGGGCCGCTTCGTCGGCCCGTTCGTCTACGGGCTCGACTACTCGCTCGACATGGACACGCTCAAGCGCAACTACGCGCCGAACCCCGACAAGGTCCAGCCGATCCGCTTCTTCTGCCGGGGCGACACCTACGAGTGGATGGGCATGGCGGAGGGCAGCCTGCACCTGATCTGTCCGGCCGAGGGCGGCACGCTGTTCCTGCTCGGTACCGACCGGCTGGGGCGCGACATGTTCAGCCGGCTCGCCTACGGCACGCGGATATCGCTGACGATCGGGCTGATCGGCGTGACGATCAAGTTCGTGCTGGGCATCGTGCTGGGCGGCCTCGCCGGCTACTACGGCGGCTGGGTCGACATGGTGATCCAGCGTCTCATCGAGATCATCCGCTCGTTTCCCGAGCTGCCGCTGTGGATGGCGCTGTCGGCCTCGCTGCCGGTGTCGTGGAGCCCGCTCTACATCTATTTCGGCATCACGCTGATCCTCGGGCTCATCGGCTGGACGGGGCTGGGGCGCGCGGTTCGCTCGAAGCTGCTGAGCCTGCGCGAGGAGGATTTCTGCACGGCCGCCAACCTGATGGGGGCCAAGCCCCGGCGCATCATCTTCCGCCATCTGGTGCCCAGCTTCATGAGCCACCTGATCGCCTCGGCGACGCTGGCGATCCCGACGATGATCCTTGGCGAAACCGCGCTGTCGTTCCTGGGTCTGGGCCTGCGCCCGCCGATCACGTCGTGGGGCGTGCTGCTGACCGAGGCGCAGAACATCAATGTGGTGGCGCTCTATCCGTGGCTGCTGCTGCCGGTCGTTCCGGTGATCGCGACGGTGCTGGCCTTCAATTTCCTCGGCGACGGCCTGCGCGACGCCGCCGACCCCTACAAATAGTCAGCGCTTGACCAGCCACAGGCTGGCGGGGAGTGCCCCCGCCGGCATCGGGATCGCGTCGAGGCCGCGCGCGGCGATCTCGGTATCCATGTTGTGCCGGATCCACGCCGATCCCCAGACGAGATCGAACCCGTTGCCGGCCAGCAGGCCCGCGACGGCGTTCTGCTCGTTGTAGCCGCGCCAGGCCCACTCGGCCGGATAAGGCTCAGGCAGGAAGATGTCGTGGAAATGCACGAGGGCGCCTGCCGGCAGCACGGGCAGGATGCGCGCGAACACGTGATCGACATCCGTGCCGGGCATCAGGATGTGCGAGGAATCGACGAACAGCACGTCGCCGGCGGCCAGCGTGTCGAGCGCGCATTCGGTTTCTTCAAGCCGATGGCGGAGCCACGCGACGTCGAGACCGTCCAGCGTGGCGCGCGGATCGGGATCGATGCAGGTGATCCGCGTCGCGAGTTTCCCGTCGGCGACGGCGCGCGCCATGAAGCGGGTCGAGTGGCCGGAGCCGATCTCGACGATGCGGCCCGGCCGGCGTTCGCGCACCAGCGCGTAGGCGAACGCCGCGTCGAGTCCGGGGAACCAATCCTGCGACCAGCGCGGTGCGGGGGGCTGGCCGTCGGCGAAGGCGAGCAGCGTGGTTCTGTGTGCCGCGATCGCGTCGAGGCCGCCCAGGAACGTCGCGCTTGCCGCGTCGAACCGGCGGGCGAGCGCCGGATATGCCTGCGGGGCCCGCACGCCGGCGGCATGGCGATAGGGAATGAAGAATCCGCGCGCCTGGCCGAAGAGCGTGGCGGCCTCGAACAGCAGACGGCGCAGAGCACTCACAGCGAGATCGTCTCGCCTTCTTTCGCGACGATCGTGCCGGGCCGGATTGCCGCCGCCTCGGCGGCGATCCTGTCCATGAACGCGTCGTCGTGCGACGGGTCGTGATGGAAGATCGCCAGCCGCTTGGCGCCCGCCTTCTCGACCAGACGGATGCCTTCCTGCCAGGTCGAGTGTCCCCAGCCGACATGCCCCGGGAATTCGCCGTCCGTATAGGTGCTGTCGTAGATCACGAGATCGGCGCCGGCGATCAGCCCCAGGATGTTCGCGTCGGGCTGGCCGGGCACGTGCTCGGTGTCTGTCACGTAGCACAGCGATTTGCCCGCGACCTCGATGCGATAGCCCGTCGCGCGGTTGGGATGGTTGAGGGCGGCGGTCCGGATCGTCACCTCGGGCGCCGGAGCAAGCGTGCTGCCGAGCGGGAAATCGGTGTAGCTGACGGCGGCGCCGAAGATCTCGATGGGGATCGGGAACAGCGGGGCCTGCATCATTTTCGACAGCACATCCTTCAGCGTCAGTTCGGGCGCCAGATGGGCGGCCCACAGGCGGAAGCAGTTGCGCTTGTCGTAGAGCGGACTGAAGAACGGCAGGCCCTGGATGTGGTCGAAATGCGTGTGGGTGAAGTACCAGTCGGCGTCGATCGGCGTGTCGGGCGCGGCCAGCGACCGGCCGAGCGGCAGCAGGCCGGTGCCCGCGTCGAAGATCATCAGCCGGCCGGCGGCGCGCACTTCAAGACACGGCGTGTTGCCGCCATAGCGCACGGTCGTCGGGCCGGGGCACGGGATCGAGCCGCGCACGCCCCAGAACGTCACCGCCAGACCGTCGGGGGTCACCGGGACTTGTCCTTGTCGCGCAATACCAAGCGATATCCTCCCGGCACCGTCAGCAACAGGCGGGCGCGGGCCGGATCGCGCTCGATCTTCTGGCGCAGGCGGTAGACGTGCGTCTCCAGCGTGCGGGTCGATACCTTCGAATTATATCCCCAGACGGCCCGGAGCAAGTCTTCCCGCGCGAGGGGCTTGCCGCCGGCCTTGTGAAGCCGGTCGAGGAGGGCCGTTTCGGTCTCAGTCAGGCGGATTTCGATACGATTCTTCGCGTCGTGAAGCAGGCGGCCGGCGGCCCGGAACTCGAACCCGCCGATCCGCGGGCGGCTTTGCCCGCCGGCAAGCTCGCGCAACGCGGCGGCCAGGACCGGGATCCGGACAGGTTTGGCGAGCACGGCATCGGCAGCAGGGGCGGCGGCGATCCGGCCGACGACGAGCAGACAAAGCGGCGCGGACATGACTTTGCGCATGCGCGCGATGTGGGCCGATGCCCGCTTGCCGAGCGCGCTGCGGTCGACGACCGCCACGTCGAACCCGATGCCCCCGGCCAGGACGAGGGCCGCATCGGCTGCCGCCGTCACTTCGACGCGGAATCCGTGCGTACGGAGCGCCTCGCCAAGGACAGGGCCCAAGGCTGCATCGGCCAGCAGGAGGACACGGATACCGCTCATCGCGGGCTGGAGTCTAGCAACTCGAGCGCCGAAAACAAAATGGGCCGCCGGGCGGAACCCGGCGGCCCAACTTAAAAATTATCTAGTCTTTAGAACTTCTTGGTCAGCGAAAGCGAGACCTGACCCTTGGTCTGCTCGTACGTGTCCGAGCCGATGTTCGGGTTCGCGTTCGCCACATTGTCGAAGCCAAGCGAGGCGCCGCGCTTGATGTTCGTATCCGAATAGACGAGCGACGCCGTGAAAGCGAACGGCCACGCCATATCGCGGGCGACGCCGACATTCCAGGTCGTGTAATCCGGCGTGCCCCAGGTGGCGTTGCGGTCGATCGTCTGGCGGCCGAGGCGCGCCGAGCCGAGGATCGCGAACGGCAGCGGCACGTCGAAGCCGCCTTCGTAGTACATGCCCTTGCCGGCGCCGTAGGAGAAGTCCTTGGCGTAGTAGACCGAGCCGACGGCCGTCGCGAGTCCGAAATCATAGGCGAACTTGCCGTAGACTTCGTTCCACTGCGGGTTGCCGTAGGTGTTCGGACCGGCGCCGATGATCTGGTCGGCCGTGTTGCCCGGATAGGTGTAGCTGATGAAGCCGAGATCGACCGACAGGCCGTCGAGCGGGGTCTTCCAGCGCACGCCACCGAAGAGATCGAGCTCGCGCGGCTGGCGGATGTCGGTCGTGCCGGCCGGGGTGTTGTTCGACGGGAACTTGGTCGTCGACGCGAACATGCCGGCATACGGCGTGAAGGCGCCGATTTCGTAGGTGTATTCGAGGT